>DLAR01000073.1:10889-41641 GCA_002494015.1 Porphyromonadaceae bacterium UBA7042
CCGCACATTCCGCCCCGCGATGGATCGCGCCATCCGCCGCTCGGCCATTGCCCGCAAGGCCGCCGAGACACGACGCAGGAAAAAGCAGGCCGCCGAAACACAGCAGCCGCAGCAGTCACCTGCACCGGAACCTGAACCTGCCCGAAATGAACCACCCGCCCCTCCCGTCGGAGAGGCACGCCCCGTCGCGCCGGTCATCCCTGACCCGGTTCCTGCCGAAATCACCTCGCCCCCGCCGTCGCGTCACCGTTCCCGCGCCATCCGCTGCCCCGGCATAGAAACTTACCGATTCCCCCGGTAAGCATCCCGCAATGCGGTTTGTCCCGAGCGATTTTGTCAGGGTCGCGCAGCATTATAGGGTCGCGATTTATCGCGCCCGCAGCGAAGGTGCGTGATGTGCTGTTGATGAGGCTTTATACGGTATTCATTGCGGGCGCGTATGCATCATGAGTACCACTCGGTGTTGAATGCCTTGCCGTTTTCGATAGCTTGACGGAAGGAGCCGGTGTCTTTGAAACGGATGTCGTCGATGAGCCATTTCCCGTCAACCGGGCTAAGGATGAGAGTGACGGTTGCCTTATGGTAATCAACCGTTTCGCGGTCTTCTTCAAAATTGAAGATTGTCCGTTTGATGGTGGCCTTGACGGTTACGACCGCATTGCCGTTTTCGTCAAACTGAATGTCGGAGATTACATACTTTCCGTGTTCTGACCATTCCGTGCCGTCGGGCGCCGGTTCGTCATTGCTGCCATAGAGAAGGTCATACGGAACGGTGTTGACCCCCGGCATCAGGCCACCCTTGTTGGGTATCTCCTTTTTGCTCTCGGCCTCCAACGCTGCTTTCGGCTCGCTAAAAGCTTTTATGAACTCGGGGGTAAAATACTTTGCGTCGAGCTTGGTAAGGGCAGTCTCCTTTTTCTGACTGTCATAAAGCGACGTGACAGTCTGGCGGATTGACGGCTCGGCCTCGGCCCGCAAGGCTGCGGTGTCGATTTCGTTTACCGGCACGGCCATCTGTACCGAGTCCTGACCGCCGCCCGAGGCGGTTGATGCGTTTCCTCCGCAGGAGGCGACCGACAATGTTATTGCGGCAATCCCCGCGACGAAGCATATTTTTTTCATAATCGATGTTGTTTTTATGGTGAATAGTATTTTTAAGTGAAAGGTATCGTTAGGGTGAAGGGTGAAAAGTGAAGATAACAGTTTTTTCACCCCATTCCTTCACCTGAAAAATGTAAGCACTTGTCCCGGTGTGGTCATTACATCGTATTCAAACACTCTTTTCAGCTGCGGATATTGGGGACGTATCTCTGCCGAAACAAGTGGCTCCTTGATTTCGTTGACCGCGTAGAACGGGTTGCTGTTGTCGCCCGATGCCTCTTTAAGACCCTCGCCGGCGAGCGGCACATAGCTGCGGAGGCGCAACATCCCACCGAGGCGTGACTTGACTGTGACGGAATCAATCTGACCGTCCTGCCAAGCCAAGTCGACCTCAAAGCCGCCGCGGGCCACGAGTCCTGTCACACGACCCGACTCCCACTCGTCGGGCAGCGCGGGCAGCAGGTGTAAAGCCCCGTCGTGGCTCTGCATCAGCATCTCGGCCACACCGGCGGTATAGCCGAAGTTGCCGTCAATCTGGAACGGCGGATGGGCGTCAAACATGTTGGGATACAGCCGCTCGTTGAAAAGGTTGCGGATAATCCTGTAGGCGTGGTTGCCGTCGAGCTGCCGCGCCCACAGATTGATTTTCCAGCCGATTGACCATCCCGTGGCCTCGTCGCCGCGCTGAATCAGCGTGTTCCTGACTGCCTGAAACAGGCGCGGGTGACGGTAGGGGGAAATCTGACCGCCGGGATAGAGGCCGAATGCGTGGGAGATGTGGCGGTGTCGGTCGTTGGGGTCGTCGGCATCCTCGATCCATTCCTGTAGCTGGTTGTGACGGCCTATCTGCATGGGCGGGAGGCTGTCGATGCGGTTTTGCAGCACGGCGCCATATCCGTTGTCGTTCCCGAGAATGCCGGCGGCGTTGCGCGTGGCCGAGAAAAGCTCGTAGACAATCTGATTGTCCATCGTGCTACCCGCTATTGTCGACACGCCAGCGTTGGTTTCGGCTCCCCCGGGACCGTGTTCGGGAGAGTTGGATGGAACGGTGACCATCCAGCCGTGGCGGGGATGCTCGGCCATGTAGTCGAGGAAGAAGTCACAGGCTCCTTTCATGACAGGGTAGGCCGCGGCGAGAAATTCCTTGTCGCCGGTATATAGGTAGTGTTCCCACAGGTGGGTGCAGAGCCATGCGCCGCCGTTGGGCCACATCGCCCAGAATGCCGGGTCGACGAGTCCCGTGCTGCGCCACAGGTCGGTGTTGTGGTGCAGCACCCATCCTCGGCAGCCATACATATCCCGTGCCGTGGCGGCACCCGACTGTGATAACTCCTGAAGCATCATGAACAGCGGCTCGTGACACTCGCTGAGATTGGTCACCTCGGCAGGCCAGTAATTCATCTGTAGGTTTATGTTGACGGTATATTTGCTGTCCCACGGGGCAAATGCCTCGCGGTTCCATATCCCCTGAAGGTTGGCCGGTTGGCCCCCCGGCTGAGACGAAGAAATGAGAAGGTAGCGGCCAAACTGGAACAGGAGCGACGCGAGTGACGGGTCATTGTCGGCCGTGAAGTTGCCGATGCGCTCGTCGGTGGGGCGGTCGGAATTTCTATTTCCATCCTCTCCACCGAGCCTGAGGCTCACGCGGTCAAACTGTTCACGGTATCTGGCCGTGTGGTCGGCAAAAGCTGTGCCCACCGGTTTGGCCTTGGCTTTTTTCAGCCTCTCGCGGGCCTTGGCGGCGGCATTGCCCGACACGTCGTTGTAATTGACAAAGTTTGTGGCCGACGAGATGTAGACAGTCACTTCGTCGGCATTGCTGACGGCAAAAGCCTCTCCCTCGGCCTTGATTTTACCCCCGGTCGGGACAAATTCCACGATGGTCACATCCTTGACCACCCCCTCGACACCTTCGTGGGAGTCTCCGTCGACATTTATGACCATCTGCCGTCCCGATGTCTTGACGCTGTGTTTCAGCGGGGAGTTGAAAGATGCCTTGAACGTCAGGCTGCGGGGGGTGTCGGCTGTCAGGCGGATGATAATCACATCATCGGCCAGCGATGAGATATACTCGCGGCGGTAGCGGGTGCCGTTGTCGCTGTAAGTCACCGTGGCTACGGCGTTTTCAATGTCGAGCGCGCGGCGGTAATCGGCGGCGCCGGTGTGGCCGAAGTCAAGAAAGAGACTCCCGACAGTCTGGTAGGGCATACCGTTGCGCCCGGTGGTGAAAGTGCTGTCGATCAGGTGCTGTGCCTCGGCGCGGCGGTCGGCAAAAATCAGGTCGCGCACCTTGGCAAGGTTCTCCTTGGCGCGGGGGTTGTCGTTGCGGTACGGGCCGCCGCCCCACAGCGTTTCGTCGTTGAGCTGGATTTCGTCAGTGGCGGTGCCGCCGTAAATCATTCCTCCGAGATGGGAGTTCCCGACGGGCAGGGCCTCGTCCCATCTTTCTGCGGGACGGTCATACCACAGTTCGAGCCGGCCGACACACAGTCCTGTAAAGGATATGAGCAGGGCGAGCAGCAATGTCGCAGGTCTAAGGCTAAGTGCAAAGTCTTTCATTGAAGTGAAGAATTGTGATTGGATGGTATTGAAAGACAAAGGTAATGTAAAAAACGATACGACGCAAAAAACCGGCCTGACCGAGGCGGGGCGGGCCGGTTTTATTTCGTCGTATCGTTTTTTCAGATAGCCGGGGTCAGGATGATGCGGTCGATGTCAAGCTCGCCCGAGTCGATGCGCAGGTCGAGATAGCGCGAGCCGACGTCGAGCGTTACCGCCGGGAGGCTGAGCGAGGTCCAGCCGGTGCCCGAGGTCACGGGAAGAACTTTCTGACCCTCATGGTTGAAACCGTTGACGCTGAGATTCAGCTTTGTGCCGGGGGTGGTCGTGCGGGCCATGACGGTTACGTTGTACTTGCCCGGCTTTTTCACCTCGGTCGAGTAGCGCATCCACTCCTTGCCTTTGATTGAGGCGACATAGTGGCCGCCGTGGTCATGGCGCGCGATGCCTATGTCGTCTTTGCGATACTTGGTTTCGGCAGCCGTGGTGGAATATTTGTGGAACGCATAGTGCCTGCCGCCTCGGTTATAGTCCTCGGCCTCCACGATGACAGGCTTGCCCTCGATGGTTACCGGCTTCCTGAATGGCTTGCCCCAGTTCTCGACCAAGTTGATGGTGCCGTCTTTGCCGATTTTCAGCGGGTCGACACACACTGTGCGCAATTCCCATTTCCCCGAGTAGTTGGAGGCATGGTAGAAGGCATACCACTGTCCCTTGTAGTTCACGATTGAGCCGTGGCTCGTGCCGCAGCCGGTGGGGAGAAGATACACCCCTTTGTCCTCCCACGGCCCTAACGGCGAGTCGCTGACAGCGTAGCGCAGGCAGTTGCCGTTGGAGCCGGGGTTGTTGTCGGCGTGGGAAAGATAATATTTCCCGTTGTATTTGTGAATCCAAGTCCCCTCGTGGAAATCGACAAGACCTTCCATCACGCGCGGTTCCTCGGCGAGTCTGGTCCAGTCGTCGGGGTCGAGGCGCGCGCCGCGGCACCGGCCTCCGCCGCCGTTGTAGAGATACGCCTGTCCGTCATCATCGATAAACACACACGGGTCAATGAGCGAGGACGCGCCCTGAACGTAGCCTGTTACCGTGAAACCGTGGTCGGGATAATCGCTTGTGGCCACCCCGATGCGCCAGTCGTGACCGCCCCACGGCAGCGGCTCGTTGACATGCGGGAAGAAGAAGTAATACTTGCCGTCCTTGGCGTTGTAGGCGCAGTCGGGCGCCCACATCCAGCCGTCAATGCCCCATCCGTTCTGTTCCTTGACATCCTGTGAGTTGAGAATCTCACCGTGGTCGGTCCAGTTGACCATGTCGTCGGTCGAGAACACATGGTAGCGGTCCATGCGGTCGCAACCCCATGCCGGCTCCATGTCATGGCTGGTATATACATAGAGTCGCCCGTTTTTCCAGACGTGGGCCGACGCGTCGGCGGTATATAGCGGGCCGATGCTGTCGCTTTGGAACATCGGGGAGTCAAATTCGACAAAGAGCGGGTTGCTCATCTTTTTGGTGACAGGGTAGTTGAAATTTCCTGTCTCGCGGGTTTCGGCATAGCCGGTCAGCGCGGTGGCGATAAGTAGCGCGGGAAGCAGTCTCATTGTTGTCTGTTTTTAAATAACCTCTTATCGTTACAAGCCGGGGATATAACGCGGTTCGGTCACACGGCTTGCGGTTGTTATATCATTGTTGCCAAGTGTCATTGCGAAAACCGCTACCTTGTCATTGTCGGGCAGCACGATTTCGCGTGTTCCCGCCGGGAGATCGATTTTTAAACGGTAGATATAGTTGAACTTGTAGGGGATGTCGCCGTCGGCCGACGAATGGGTGTGGGTGCCGACATAGGCGAGGGGCTCGTCACGCAGGAAGTTTTCCGAGAAACCTTTGCGGCCCCACTGTCCGTATTCCCCGGCAAAGGACGGGATTGTCACTTCCACGTCGCGGCCGTTGACTCTGAACGATGTCTTCACATCCTCTCCTCGCGAGGTGGCGAGGATATATAGGTAGCGGCAGTCGTGGCCCTCGGGGAGGGCGATGGTGTCGTTGTGGCACAGCACGACATGGTTCTCGCCGGGACGGCGCGAGAGATTGAACCCGATTCCGGCCGAGACAAGGCTGTCAGGGGCGATCTCGGCGGCAAACGACAGGCCGTCGTCAGTGAAAGTGTCCTCGTGACGGAACTCGTTGATGGTGAACGCGCCGTGGTTCAGCGGCAGGTCGACTTTGATCTGTCGTCCCGGGGAGGTGTTGCTGCGGGACGGCATCTTGACACCGCATGTGGCGAGGCCGAAACGGCTGAGTCCGACGGGCAGTGTCGCGCCGTCGGTCGCGATAACGCCTTTCTTTTCCTCGATGCCGTTGAGGGCCGAGGCGGCAGTCAGGGCGGCGGGGAAGGTAACCGACGAGTTGTCGGCGGCATTGCCCGAGGTCTGATAGAGGCGCACGACATAGCCGTCGCCGTCCTCGGCCATCTTCAGTGCCTTCACGACCGGAGATGACCCGGCATCGACGTTGAGGAACGAGAATGAGCGGCCCACGTCTCCTTTATGTTTCGGAACGGTATAGGCGATGAGGGGGTTGTTGAAATTTTCGGCGGCATAGACCGTTGCGGCACCGTCGAGCGCGCCTTTGTGGCCCCTTATCGAGTAGCTGAAGCGGTGATGGCCGAGGTCCTGAGTCTCCTGATGGGCGAAATCGTTGCACCCGCGCGCAGGGGTGTGGATGAGCGACAGCCGCAGGGTGTTGTCGCGCGGCTTGTCCCAGCCATACTTGCTGTCGGTCATGAAAGTGATGCCGTAGTCGCCGTCACTGAGGTCGGCCCAGTACTGCGCGGGGACTTCAAACGCCGTTTCGGTGTTGTTTCCGCGCTCGATGCGCCCCAGTCCGAGGTCGTAGGTGGCGACGGGGGAGAACACGGCGGTGTTGAACTCGGCTTTAAGCAGCGTGGCGCGCGAATCCCAGTCGATGACATTCTCGATGTCGATGCGGTCGTCGGCCGCGCCGTCGTGCAGGGTGATATACTGGATGAAACGCGAGTCGCCGTCGGTGCGCTCAACCTTTAGCGTGGCCGCGGCCTCGCCGGTGCGCTCAACCGATGTCCTGACGTTGCCGGTGATGCCGCGCGGCTCCCGGTCGATGACTGCCTTGTGGATTTCCCACGACGGCCACCAGTAGGATTCGTTTTTGTCAAACATGGCGAGACGGAACGCGCCGTCGACCAGTTCGCGGTCATAACGCTTGTCGATAATCGAGGCTATGTCGCCGTTGCTGTCGAGGGTGACGCGGTAGATGCTGTTTTCAATCGAGTTCCGGGTCGTTTTCAGCGACGATGCGGCGGGAGCCTTGGATGAGAAACGCACGTCGAAGACAGACAGGCTCACGGCGGGAACCTCGGCACTGAACGAGACGGTCGCCTTGCCGTCGGCCACGCGGTCAATCTGGGCCTTTACCTGCCTGTTGTCAGGGCCGTAGACGGTCACCGAGCGGGGAGTGTTGTCGACAGGGATGGTGGCGGTGACAGTCTCCCTGCGGGAGGCCGACACCGGGTTGTAGACCATCACCGGGACACCCTTGGCGCGGGTGTCGAGGACGGTCGAGGCTGCCGATGCTGCCGCGTCGATGAGGTCGACAAACTTGTTCTGGGCAATCAGCTCGTCGTTCCACGAGAAAACATAAGCCTCGGGGATGCTCGTCCCGGTCAGGTCGTCGTGGAACTGGTGCCAGATGAAACGCTGCCATTCGGTGTTCAGCTCGTCGGCGGGATAGGGATGCCCCGTCAGGTAGTGGGCCATGACGCTGATGCGCTCGGCGGCATCGGCCAGTTTCTCGTTTTTGCGGTTGAGGGTCTTCATGGCAGCCTGAGAGGTGTAGCATCCGTTGCCGTGGAGGTCCATAAGCAGCTCGCCGTCGTAGAGCGGCAGTTCGGGGTGGCTGCTGTAAGGGAGGTAGTCGTGATACATCTGTGACGATGTGGCGGGAATCACTTCCACGGTGTTGCCGGGCGACAGGACGGTGATTACTGACTTTATCGTGGGAGCGCCTCCGCGGTCCCCCACGCCGTAGTACATGTAGGCGGCATTATCGGGCGACGAGGCGGCGAGGTCGCGCACGTCGGCATGGTCAGTAAGCGGTTCTCCCCCGAAACGGCGCGTGTAGTCGCCGCTGTTGAGCGCGGCCATTATGACCGCGCCGTCGACACCTTTCCACAACCCGGTGTTGAAAGGCACTTTCTTGTCGCCGGGATAAAACGGCTTGTTGCGCCACTGGAGTTTCTGGGTCGAGAATCCGAGGAGGTCAGCGTGGGCGGCGACCGAGGGGAGGGTATAGCTGAAACCGAAACAGTCGGGGAGGAAAATATCGTCGGATTTCACGCCGAATTCCGATCGGTAGAACTGCTGCCCGAGCAGGATGTTGCGCAGCTGTGACTCGGGGGAGGGAACGTTGGTGTCGTTGGCATCCCATGACGCGCCGCTGACATGCCAGCGTCCTTTCCTGACATAATCCCTGACGCGCTCGAAGGCTTCGGGATAATATTCTTTCATCCAGCTGTATTTCACTCCGCCTTCAAAGTTGATGACGTAGTCGGGATAATTGTCGAGCAGCCACAGATTGCGGTAGATTGTGGCGGGTATATATTCGTCGATGGAGGTCTGCACAGTCCAGTTCCACTGGGAGTCGAAATGGGCGTTGGAGACGCAGTAGACTTTTTCCTGAGCTGCGGCGACACTTGATGACAGCATGAGCGCGCCGGCAAGAACTGATGTTTTTATCATGGCTTTTGTTTTTTGTTGCTTTTCACTCTTGGCTTTTCACAACGCAAGTGGTCGTGCCGAGCCGCTCGCCCGAGACTTGGACTGTAATCGGACCGGGAGTTGCCGACGGCTCGACGATTATTATCATGCGGCCGTTGAACGTTTTCATGTAGTTGGAGGAAAACGATGTCAGGTCGGTGGCATCTCCGTTGCACAGCGCTTTCAGCTCGCCACCCTTCACCTTGACAAAGAGAAGTGACGCGGCGCGGGGACACAGGTTTCCTTCCGAGTCGGTGACGCGCGCCTCGATGAATGCCAAGTCTTTTCCGTCGGCCTTGACGGTCGTCTGTTCAGGAAGGAGTTCGATGCGTGCCGGGGTGCCCGCGGTGCGGATTACGCGCTCGTCGGCAATGTTGCCGTTCTCGTCGCGGGCGACAACCTTTATCTCGCCCGGCTGATAGACGACATCGTCCCAGCGCATGCGGTAGAGCAGAAACTTGTCATCGGGATTCTTGCGGCGTGTGCCTTTGCTCTCGCCGTTGACAATCAGCTCGACCTCGGGCCATGTCGTGTAGCACTGCACCGGCACCTGCTGCCCGATGCGGTCGGGCCAGTTCCAGTGGGGCATGACATGCAGCACCGGCCCGTCGCCCCAGTGGCTCTGATAGAGATAATAGCGGTCTTTGGGGAATCCGGCGAGGTCGACGATGCCGAAGTAGGAGCTGCGCGACGGCGCGCCCTCGCCGTAGGGGGCGGGTTCGCCGAGGTAGTCAAAGCCGGTCCACACAAATTCGCCGAGGCAGAACGAGTTTTCCTCCTGACGCTGAAACTCGGTATCGGGCGCGCTGCCCCACGGCACATATTCCATGTCGTAGCTCGATGTCTGGTAATCCTCGTGCCACGGATTCCAGTTGTCATATACCGGGAAATGGTAGCATCCGCGCGAGCTGACCGCCGAGGATGTCTCACTGCCGTAGATGACATATTCGGGATGAGCCTCGTGGCGCGACGCATAGTCGTTGGGCTTGTAGTTGAACCCGACGAGGTCGACAGCGTCGGCCAGTCCGTTGGCCATCGCGCCGTCATGGTGGTTGAACGCGGCTGTCACGGGGCGCGACGGGTCGGTGCGGCGGGCGATTCCGGCGAGAAATCGTGCGGTCTCGCCTCCGTCGGGCATATTCTGCTCGCGCACTTCGTTGCCGATGCTCCACATTATTATGGAGGGATGGTTGCGGTCGCGCATGATGATGTCGGTCAGGTCGCGCTCGGCCCACCGGTCAAAAATCGAGCTGTAACCGTTGACGCACTTGGGTTCGCGCCACTCGTCAAAGGCTTCGAGCTGCACCATCAGTCCGAGCGAGTCACACAGCTCAAGGAGTTCGAGCGAGGGCGGGTTGTGGGCGGTGCGCACGGCGTTGGCGCCCATCGTTTTCATCATCACGAGCTGCCGCCGGGTCGCGGTGCGGTTGACAGCCGCCCCGAGCGGGCCGAGGTCGTGGTGGAGGCACACACCCTTTATCTTGGTCGGCTCCCCGTTGAGGAAAAAGCCGAGGTTGTTGTCAAATTTTATTGTGCGGATGCCGGTTACGGTCGTTACCGAGTCCACAAGTTCCGCGCCACGGTAAACGCGGGTCACGACGCTGTAGAGCGAGGGGGTAGCCGGGGACCACAGGCGGGGGTCGCGCACCTTGCATGATGCCGCCACGTCGCCGCTGCGGGTGATTTTTTTCTTGGCCGACGCAACGCGGTTGCCGTCGGGGTCAAGGATGTCGTGGGTCACGGTGAGCGTTGCGTTGTCGGGCGAGTCAACGGTCGTGACGATGCTGACCGTGGCCTCGCGCTGTGTCACGCGTGGTGTCGTTACCGCGATTCCCCACGGGGCGATGCGTGTCGTCCCGGTGGTTACGAGTCTGACAGGGCGGTATATGCCCGCTCCGGTGTAGAACCTTGACATTTCGGGAGGGTTTTCGGCGCGCACCTCGACGAGGTTGTCGCCGCCGAAGCTGACAAAGGGGGTTATGTCGACGTTGAACGACACATAACCGTAGGGGCGTTCCCCGGCAAGCTGTCCGTTGACATAGACACGGGCGTTGCTCATCACGCCGTCAAATTCAAGAACGACACGGTTTCCCTTGTCGGCTGCCGGGATGTTGATGTTGCGGCGATACCACCCGATTCCGGTCGAGGGGAGTGCGCCTGTGCGGCCTGTGCGCAGACGGGCCTCGGTCTCGCCGTCCTCGATTACTTTTACAAACTGCTGGTCCTCGTTGAGGTCAAACGGTCCTGCGACGGCCCAGTCGTGGGGAACTGTCACGCGCTGCCATTGCAGCGAGGCAGCCTCGGGGCGGTTGTCTCCCTTGATGAAAAACCAGTCCCCGTCAAGGTGCCGGACTTGGCGACCGGCACCCTGACAGAGCAGACTGGAAATTGCTAAAAGCGTGGCTATTAGAGGTCTGTTCAACTTTTCAGATGTTTAAGATTTATTTCGCTGCGGGTGCGATATATCGCGCCCGCTACAGGCATTTCACTTTTCACTTCAACTGGAAATCCTCGGTGAGGCGTATGTCGCTTGACGAGGCGCCGACCATGATGTTGTAGCTGCCCTTGGGGGTTACAAAGCGGCCGAATTCCTCGTTCCAGTAGCGGAGGTCTTTCTTGGGGATGTCGATTGACACCTCGGTCGACTTTCCACGGGGAATGCTGACACGCTGAAATCCGTGGAGCTGCTTGATGGGCATCTGCACTCCTGTCTCGGGGTAGGTCACATAGACCTGAGCCACCTCGTCGCCGTCGCGCTTGCCGGTGTTGCTGACGGTGAAGGCCACGTTGACGGTGTCGCCGTTGTCGGTCACCTTGAGGTTGCGGTAGTTGAACTTGGTGTAGCTCAACCCGTAGCCAAACTCATAGAGCGGGTCGCCGGTGAAGTGCTGGTAGGTGCGGTTGTTGACGCTGTAATCGTCAAACGCGGGGAGCTCGTCGAGCGAGTTGTAGAAAGTCAGCGGGAGACGGCCTGCGGGGTTGTAGTCGCCAAAGAGGACTTCGGCCACGGCGTTGCCGCCCTGCTCGCCGGGATACCACGCGTCGACGATGGCGGGGATGTTCTCGTCGATCCAGTTGATGGCGAGCGAGCTGCCTGCGACAAGGACAACCACGGTGCGGGGGTTGATTTTGTAGATTTCGCGGATAAACTCCTGCTGGTCGGCGGGAAGTTCGAGGGTGTAGCGGTCCTGACCCTCTCGCTCGATTGACTTGTCGATGCCGAGGACGGCGACAGTCACGTCACACTCGGCAGCGGCTTTCCCGGCCTCGCCGTAAAGCTCGATGCGGTCGCGGGTGTCAAGGTCGGGAGCCTCCCAGTAGAGGCGGCCGAAACAGTCGCCGCCGCCGTCAAAGTATTCCACCACGAGGTCGTAGCTTTTTCCGGCTTCGAGGTCGACGATGACTTTTTCGTCGCTTGCTGGGTGGCTTGTCCAAGCGTCGATGAGTTTCTTGCCGTCGAGGTAGACGCGGCATCCGTCATCGGAGCGCATGGTCAGGGTGTAACGGCCGGTCACAGTGGGGACGAGGGGTCCGCTCCAGCGGGCCGACATGGGGCCGACGGGGAGGAAGGGGTCCGGCGGACGGTTGACGGGGTCATAGTAAAGTTCTTCCTCGGTGCGCACGGCGGGTGTGCCCTGCAGGTCGGGGTTGTTGAAATATTCAGCTTTCAGTCCTCGGGGGAAGAAACTCTTGTTGATGGGTTCGTAGCCGGTCGAGCTTGACACCCACGGTGCATGGACGATTTTCACATCGCTGCCCACGCGGCTGCGGATTCCCTCAAGAACGGTCACGGGGGGATTGACGGGAGTGCCGCTGTAGTCGCCAAACTCACAGCGGTCAGCATTGAGGCCCACCACGGCTATCGACCTGATTTTCTTAGGGTTCAGGGGGAGGAATTTTTTCTCGTTTTTGAGCAGCACGATACTCTGGCGCGCTGTCTCAAGTGCGAGGTCCTGATGCTCCTTGCAGCCCACCTTCTCGGGACTGATGAAGTTGTAGGGGTTCTGCTTCGGGTCGTCGAAAAGGCCCAAGAGCATGCGTCCGCGCAGGATGTGGTAGGCGGCTGAGTCAATCTCGGCATCGGTCACGCGGTAGTGGCGGTAGGCATCGAGGAGTGGTTCGCAGTAAACGTCGTGGGCGCACTCGATATCCATTCCGGCCTTCATCATGAGGACGGCGGCTGTCTCGTTGTCGCGGACAAACTTGTGCTGAGTCACCATCCACGCGGGCGCGCTACAGTCAGAGACGACATATCCTTGGAAACCCCAGTCGTTGCGCAACACTTTCTGGATGAGGTAGTTGTTGACCACGCAGGGAACACCGTTGACGGCGTTGTAGGCGGTCATGATTGACTGAGCCTTTCCGTCGACGATACATTTTTCAAAGGCGGGGAAATAAAACTCGCGCAGGTCACGCTCGCTGATGACGGCGTTGCAGCTCGCGCGGTTGTGTTCCTCGTTGTTGGCGGCGAAGTGTTTGGGACAAGCGGTCGCTTTCAGGTATCTGGGGTGGTCGCCCTGAATACCTTTGACAAACGCCACTCCGATTTCGCCGGTGAGGAACGGGTCCTCGCCGTAGGTTTCGGGTGTGCGTCCCCAGCGTGGGTCGCGTGCCATGTTTACAGTGGGTGACCAGAACGACAGCAGGTCGCTCGACCCCTGAGTCTGTTTCTTTCCGTGTTCAAGCTCGTTCCACTTTCCGCGCGCCTCGTCGCTGATGGCGGTGGCCACGTTGTTGATCAGGGCCGGGTTCCAAGTTGCCGCCATGCCGATGGCCTGAGGGAACACGGTGAACTTTCCGGGGCGCACGACACCGTGCAGAGCCTCGTTGCCGTGGTAATATTTGTCGATTCCGAGTCGCGGGATGGCCGGTGCGTTGTGGGTCATGAGCGATATTTTCTCCTCGACGGTCATCCGGGAGAGGAGGTCCATGATGCGGTCATGCATGGGGGCGGTCATGTCCTCGTAAAGCTCGTGGCAACACTGGGCGCCGAGAGGGTTTCCTGCCGAGAGCGTCATGGCAAGCAGCGCGCCGGCGAGTATTTTCTTCGAGAATGTCATTGTCAGATATTAAAAGTGTTGAATGATTTAGGTTTCAGGGTGATGTTGAGGTAGCGGTCGTCGACCTTGAGGGCGATTTTCTTGGCCTCGTTGTCGCGGTTGACAATCATGACGGCGCGGGAACCGTCGGGGTTTACGAATGCCAGCAGGTCGTCACCCTCGGTCAGGAGGCGGTGTGCGCCGGGGTTGACATACCGGCAGAGGTGTTTCATCAGGTAGAATTCGGGGTTGTACCTGACGGTCTTTTCTTCCTTGTTGACCGAGATGAGCGCGTTCTGTTTCCACCCCCACGGACTTATTCCCTCGTGGTCGAGCACCATGTTCCAGTAGATGAAGGTGCGGGAGCCGTTGGTCAGGTAGTGTCGCATCTGCCACCAAGTGTGCTCGGCGGCGGCCCAGTCGTTGGAGCCGTTGCCACACTCGGCCTCGGTGTGCATCACCTTTATCGAGGGGTACTCGACGTTGATATAGGGGATTGCACCCTTGCCGTCCCATTGGAATCCGGCCCCCTTTATATACTTGGCAGTCGGCGCGTAGTCAAGGGCGGTGCGGGTATAGGCGGGATTGTCGCGGTTGATGGTTCCGAAGAAGATTTCGGTGTCGATGCCTTCTTCTTCAAACTTGGGGCCGAGGAAATGGCCGATGAAGTAGGCGAGGTCTTCGGGTCGCCACACGCAGGAGGGGAAAATGTGGTTGGAGCAAGGCTCGTTCTGCACGTTCACGGCCTCGATGCGGATGCCCTCTTTCTCATAGGCTTTCACAAACTTGGCAAAATACAGCGCGTAGGCTTTGAGATAGCCGTTCTGCATCTTGAAACCGGTGGTGGGGAGTTCGAGCTCGCGTTCCTTGGGGAGTCCGTTGTGGTTGTTCTCGCTCCGGTCCCATCCGCTGGCATAGTGGTTGTTGGTCTTCATCCATGCCGGGGGGCTCCACGGGGATGCCCATATTTTCAGACCGGGGTGAACCTTCATGGCTTCCTTGATGTAGCGCATCAGGATGTGGCGGTCGCGTGCGATGCTGAAATTTACCATCTCGAAGTCGTCGGCCACGTCGTTGAGCGAGTAAAAGCTCATCCCGTAGTCGCTTGCGCCGATAGGCATGCGGCAGTAGGTGTAATTGGACTCGGTGGGAGAGAAAAGGTCGTTGATGACGCGGTCGCGGTCGGCGGCATCGAGGGCGCAAAGCGCGTCCCAGCCGATTTCGTTGAAAGTTCCGCCGAGACCTTCGATTTCCTGCGCGCGGTCAGCAGAGACGGTCAGAATCCCAGCACCGTCGGCGGGTGTGGCCGACCACGACGGGGATTTTTCACCGACCCAGTAGTTGTTTTCTACCGAAGATTTCCATTCAACCTTAGAGGCGGCTGAAGTGAGTGCCGGGACGGCCAGCAGTGAGGCCGCGATGATGATGTCGGTCAGTTTCATGGTTGAAAAGTCAGTGTATTGAATGATTTTGGTTTCATTGTGAAGGAAAGGACCTTGTCGTTGATTCCGACGGTCATCTCCTTGGGCGAGTCTTGGCGGTTGGCGACGAAAATGACTGTTTCTCCGTCGGGGTTGACGAATGCCATCATGTCATCGTCGTTGCCCATAGTCTTGACTTTGGCCGCGCCGGGTTTCACATAGTGGCTCAGGTGGCGGATGAGGTAAAACTCGGGGGTGTAGTTGATTTTCTTGGTGGATGAATCGATTACCACCATCGCGTTCTGATTCCAACCCCATGTGCTTGTGCCCTTGTCGGCCAGCACGGCGTTCCAGTACATGTAGGAGCTGACACCGGCGTTTAAGTAGGTCTTCAGCAGGTCGTAGGTGTGCTCGGCGGCGGCCCAGTCAAAAGTTCCTCCGCCACACTCGTTCTCGGTCTGCATCAGCTTAATGCCGGGGTAGGATTCGGAGATTTTCCGGGCGATGTTTTTCCCCTCCCACTGGAGTCCGATTCCCTTTATGTACTTGCGGGCTTCGGGGTCGTTCATCACGAGGTCGATATCCTCGATGTTGCCGCAGTTGATGGTTCCGAGCCACAGTTCCACGCCGGGATGGTCGGCGGCAAATCGCGGGCCGAGGTGTGATGCCATGAAGTTGCGCATAGCCTCGGGAGTCCACAGGCATGTGGGCCACTGGTTGCGGGTGTAAGGCTCGTTCTGGAACTGAATCATCTCCACGTCGATGCCTTCGTTTTTATAGGCTGTGACAAACTTGGAGAGGTACAGGGCGTAAGCGTCGAGATAGCGCTTGTCCTGAATGAAGTGGTCGCCTTGCAGCACTTGGTTTTCCTTGTCGAGGTCGTTGTGGTCGCCGCTCTGGGTGGCATAGTGGCGGTTGGTCTTCATCCATGTGGGGGGACTCCACGGCGATGCCCACAGCCGCATCGACGGGTTGATTTTCTTTACTTCCTTGATATAGGGGATGTGGGCGGCATAATCGCGCTCGATGCTGAAATCGTTCATCTCGAAATCGCCGTCGGTCTCGTTAAAGCTGTACCAGTTGCGGGAATAGTCGTTGGCGCCGACTGTGAGGCGGCAATAACTGAAGCTGACACCCTTTCCGGGTGCGAAAAGCTCGTTCATCAGCTTGGCGCGTTCCTTGGCGGGGAGTAGGTTGAGCGCGTCCCATCCGAGCTCGTTGAGACATGTCCCGAACCCTTCCATAGTCTGTTGCCTGTAGGTGGTGACGTTGACTTCGTTGACTTTGTCGGGGTCAAAAGCTGATATTTTCACCCCTTTTTCCTCGTGCCAGCGGTCAGCGTCGGTGGTCGACACCCATGTTGTCTTTGCGGCATCGGCAGTCCCTGCGCCACACAGCGCCAGCACGGTCAATATACTTGCACACTTATTCATGCTTTTTAATCTGAAAATCGGTATTTTTTTATTTGAAAATTTGCTATCTGTCATTTTTTCACGGGCCTGTCGCTCATTTCCAGCACGAGGGTCCCGCCGTCGGCGATGTCGGCATGGCTGAACCACGGGGAGTCGAGCTGTCGGCCGTTGAGTGTCATCGAGGCGACATATTTGTTGTCAGTGCTGCACCCGCGGGCGATGATGCGGAATTTTTTGCCGTTTCCGAGGGTGAAAGTGGCCTCTTTGAAGAAGGGCGAGCCGATTGCGTAGACAGGCGAGCCGGGTGTGACGGGATAGAACCCGGCCATCGACAGCACCACGAAGGCACTCATGCCGCCCCCGTCCTCGTCGCCCGGGACACCCATCAGGTCGTTGCGGAACCACTGGTGGACGAGGTCGCGGATGCGTTTCTGAGTCTTCCACGGCGCGCCGGCATAGTTGTAGAGGTAGGGGATGTGGAGTGAAGGCTCGTTGGCCATCGAGAACTGTCCCACGTTGCCGGTCTGGTCGGGGAGCTGGGCATAGAATTCATATTTGCTGCGCCCGAGCCATTCGTTGAAGGTCCGGTCGAGGTTGGCGATGAATTTTTCATTGCCTCCCATGAGCGCGATGAGGTCGGGGATGTTGTGTTGCACGTCCCAGCGGTAGGTCCAGCCGTTGTTTTCGGCATAGAACTCCCGGGCGCCGGGTCCGCCCGAGAAACGGTAGTCAAAGTCGGGGATGAACCGTCCCTCCTTGTCCTTGGGGTGGAAGAATGATGTCTCGGGGTTGAAAAGGTTGCGGTAGTTGAACGAAGCCTCCAGCAGGCGGTCGGCATCGACATCATAGCCGAGCGCGCGGGCAATCTGCGACAGGCACCACTGGTCGTAGGCTGTGCCGAGAGTCACGGGGACAGGCTGACGCTTTTCCCATCCGTTGACATCGGGCTGGGTCTCCTGCTCGCCCGGGGCGAGGGCGGGAATGTAGCCGTTGGCGGCGTAAAACTCGTTGAGCCATCCGGCGGGAGCGGCTGACCATGGGGCGAGGGTCTTGTCCTCGATTGCGCCACGGCACTGCTCGTAGGCTTTTTCAAGGTCGAAGTTGCCGAGTCCCTTTGCGACAGCGTCGGCCACAACGGCCACGCCGTGGTTGCAGTTCATGCGGCGCGAGTCGCCGGTGATGGAGGGGAAGGTGGGAAACCAGTGGTCGCGCGACTGGTCGGCCTGATTGACAAACGAGTTGATGATGTCCTCCTCGGTGCGGGTGTCGATGAGCAGGCGCAGGGGGTGGGTGGCGCGGTAGGTGTCCCATAGCCAGTCGTCGGTATAGTGGGGGCGGCCACCGTCGTCGTGCACCTTGTGGTCGGCGGCACTGAAGTAGCGGTTGTCCTCGCTGATGTTGACGGGCCGCTCGTAGCAGCGGTAGAGGGAGGTGTAGAAGACTGCCATGTCATTCTCGTCGCCGCCCTTGATGTCGATGCGTCCAAGTGCGTCGTTCCACGCGTCGCGTCCCTCGCGGGCCACGCGGGCGATGTCGGGGGCGGGAATCTCGCGCTGAAGGTTTCGGGCGGCCTGTCGGGCACTGATGAGCGACACTCCGTAGCGGGCGTTTACCTGCGAGTTGCCGGGGAAGGAGAGGATGGCGCAGGCATCGTCGCCCGCGGCCTCGGTCGCCGAGAAGTCGACACGGTCGCCGTTTCGGATTATGCCCCGCGCTGTCGGGGTTTTGTCGACAACCATGCAGATGTAGACTTTCACGTTGCCCCATGTCGGCTGCCAGCCCTTAATGGTGTCCCCCGTGACGGCAATCTCGCCGCCGCGGGCGTTGAGGATGAGGTGGGCGGGGGCATTGTCGAGGAAGTCGAGCGAATAAATCGCACTGCGTTCAGCCGGGGAGAAGTTGACATCCACGCGGTGGTCGTCGACGGTGACTTTGTAGGAGTAGGGGGTGATGGCCTCGTTGTCCCACTCGGTGCGCACGACCTGTTTCAGTTCCGAGACAGGTTTCTGAGTGGCCGAGAGGTCGAAGACGGTGTTCTCGCGGTGGTTGACCACCATGACCGGCAGTCCGTGCATCCAGCTCTCGGTGTGGTCGCCGCGGCGTGGATAGACGCGGAGCATACTGTTGGGGCGGTGCACGGTCGGGTAAGTCGGTTTCAGCAGATGGCTGATGTTGCCCATGTAGGGGTTGACATAGTCCACCGGTTTCGCGGCCTCGGCGATGCCTGCGCAACCCATAAAAGCTGCTGAAAGAAACGTGATATTGAATAGCAGTTTTGACATGATTGGTATCGGTTTTTCGGTAATGCAAAAATAGCACAACAATGGGTAATAAATATAACAGAGTTGTGTCTAAAAATCGCTCGCCTGTCGCAAAATTGCCAAAACAGCGTGAAATGCGGCATGGCCGCCGGTTGCGCGGTGCGGGAGCGGCTGCGCGGCAGCCGATGCCGAGGGGGTGTGTGCGTTAACCATACGCTGCGCGCCGCCTAAACGGGGCGCTTGCGTGTGGCTAACGTTAAGGCGCGGCTGCACCGCGCTATTGGCGGCGATGCCGCATTAAAGCCGTCGTATAGGAGTAACCCCCCTCTTGTAGTGTCGCGGCAATGAAAACGTGCACCCCGCCGGGGTGCGGCCTTGCTTAACCCCATGTGGTTGGGCAAAGGAGCAACAACCTCTGCCCCCCATGGTCGCAACCCCATGTGGAGCACATGGGGTTAAGCGAGACAGCACCCCGGCGGGGTGCACACTTGAAAGTCGCTGAGTCGGTGACATTGCGGCATCGCCGCCGATTGCGCGGTGTAGCCGCGGCTTAATGTTAGGCCCATGCAAGCGCGCCTTTAGGTGCGCGCGGCTTGGGTTTTCTACGTTTTCTGTCCGGAATCGGCTACATCGTAGCCGGTCATCCCCCGTCAAGACCGGCAGCTACCGCCGCCGTAAAATCAGATATGTGCTATTGACCACAAGCCGCGCGCACCTAAAGGCGCGTTTGCATGTGGCTAACGTTGAGACGCGGCCATGCCGCGTAATCGGCGGCGATGCCGCTGACGATAGACAGCGGCGTTAAGGCGCTATGGTTGATTTACGAGATTGCAAACTGAGCCCGTAGGGCAATATTGTGTTAAACCCCGTATGGAGCGCAGCGGAATGCGGGGTATCGGAACCGACCAAAATAACTGAACCCGTAGGGCGATGTGATGGTAACCGCCTCATTACCATCACATCGCCCTACGGGCTCTAACTTTAGAGAGCATCTTCTTTCCCATTTTCCCCTTTTCCCCTTTTCCGCTCCGCTCCATACGGGGTTTAACACAATATCGCCCTGCGGGCTCAGTTTACGGCAATTTACCTTTTCTCCGTGGGAGGTCAGAGGGGGAGGAGGCCGCCGATGCGGTTGAAGTCGTTCTTTTCGGAGAGGATACCGGTTTCGGAGGGAGTGTTGCCGTAGGTTATGCTGTCGAAAAGGGTTTTGAGGTATTTTTCTTTATGGGCGAGGCCATTGTCGGTCATCAGTATTTTTATAATCATCGCGGGATGGGCGAATTTCCGCAGATATATTCCCGTGCAGTTGTTGTATTTTCCCATATAGGGTGTGCTCATGTTCAGTGGGTAGACGGCGGCAGTGTCAGCCATCGAATATCGCGACATGTCGGGGCCGGTTATCAGGTTTAGATGCTTTTTGAGGTCACAGTGGATGTCGTTTTGAGAGGCTTTTATCTCGGTTTTTACATGTGTACCCAATGCGGTGACAGTGCCCGGTTTGAAGAAAGCTATAGGCATCAGGATGGCGCAATTGCCGTCGGTTGATTCAAGAATTATCTGATATATCCATCCGATGGAGCCGTCGGGCAGCTGAAGACGGGTGTGAAAGCCGGGGTTTATGACGAGTTCTTTGTCACCGTCCAATTTCCGTGCTTTGAATCCGTCGGGGATTTTAATGGTGACGTCATTGTCAGCCGCATCGTTTATGTATTCGGCGACCGGGTCATTATCAGCGGCCAAGACGTTTCCGGTGAGCAAGATTGAAATAATTGCAAAAATGATATGTTTCATGAGTTGTAGGATTAGGTGGTTATAAGGGGGAGGCGGTATCGCCGCAATCGGCTGAGCGGATAATAAGGTCGGAGACGCGGCATGGGCCCGCGTCTCCGACGCTCTTTCGTTAGTATGGTTTCTGTTCCCCATGTGGTGCACATGGGGTTAAGCGAGACAGCACCCCGGCGGGGTGCTGATGGGTAATGAATTAGTTGGTCGTGGCGCGGCGGATGGAGGTCTCGGACATGGTTATCCAGCAGGTCTCCTTGGCGTCATTGACGGTTACTTCGTCTTTGTAGCGGTAGGTTGTGACGAGGACGGTGTGGCCGAAGGTTTCGTCGATGTACCAGTAGTTGTCCTCGGGGCCGCCGAGCTGCTCGATTTCGATTGAGCCGTAGGGGGTGATGGTGAGGGTGTGGTCATCGTTGAAGGTGACGGTCATGGCATATCGGTCGATTTCTTCGGGGGTGACGGAGGCGGTGGTGTAGGTGTGGGTTCCGGCAAACATGCGGATGGCGTTTTTGCTCACCGGGGCGGCGATGCGGGTGACGGAGACGCTGCTGGGCATGTCGCCTGCCGAGGTGTGGCGTGTCTCGCGGCCGGTGGTCTGATAGTAGGTGGTGTTGAGCATTGTGGCGTAGTCGTTTTTGAGTACCACGTTGAACAGCACGCGCTGCTTGTCGGGGTTGATTTCAAATGCTGACACACCCTTGATGCGCATGGAGATCATGTATTGCTTGTCGGGGCTGAGGCCGTCGGGGCGAATCTTGATGGGGAGCAGCGAGTAGCTGTCGGGACTGGACGCGCGGAGGACGGTCTTGAAGTCGTCGATGTCATAATTTTCCTCGGGGAGTGGGAGGGCATACTTTGACTCGTTGAGGTCGAAGTTTTTGTAGTTGTACTCATAGAGGAGTTCGTCGTCGGGTTCCATCTCGACGGTTACATCCTGAGTGATGTGTTCGGTGCCGCCGCAGTAGAGGGTGAGGTAGCCGGTCGATTCCTCGCCGAGGGCGTGTTCTGACTGGAAGATGAGGTCGTCGTCGCTCAGCACATATATGATTTTCTTGTAGAGTTCGCCTTTAAACTGGTCGTCTTCATTACAGGCGACCAGTCCCAGAATCGGGATAAGGCAGAGTGTCATTATTATTTTTTTCATTGTTTTTTTCATTAATTGATTCTTAGTTGGGTGAGAGGGAGTGAAGGGTGAAAGGTATTTTCCTCACCTTTCACCTTTCACTTTTCACTGTGATTACCATCCGGGATTCTGGTCAAGGATGCGCGATTTGCGCACTTCGTTGCGCTCCAAGGGGAGGAATACCATCTTCTTGTCGACCACGCGGTTGCGGGCATCAGCGTGGTTGACGATGGTGCGCTCGTAGTAGGCGGAGTTGTTCGTGGCGTTGATATTCATGCCCATGACGGGTTTGTTTTCTTCTTCCTCATAGATGCCCCAGCGGCGGATGTCGTAGAAACGGCGGCCTTCGCAGAACATCTCGATGAGGCGTTCATGCTTGACGGTAGCGTCCATCGTGGCCTCGTCGGCATACTCCCCGGGGGTCAGGCCGGGTTGTCCCGAGCGGAAACGGATCTGGTTGAAGGCGAAAATCATTTCGTCCATGCATGCCGCACGCGACAGGGTGTAGGTCTCGCCGCTTGTCATGGCCACGGTGTGGGACGACGCGAGGTGGTTTACAGCCTCGGCATAGGAGAGGAGGATTTCGCCGTAGCGGATGATGGGGAAAATCTTGTCGAGACGGGTTGAGCCGTCACCGTTATACCAGTTGTCGTCGGGGTGGATGTATTTCTTGAGGACGTAGCCGGTTATGCAGGTGTTGCGGGGTTCGGAAATCGCTTTGTCGGGGCCGGCATTGGCACCGTTGTAGTAGTAGACGGTCTGCTGACGGAAATTCTGGTTCTGGCAGGAGTTTGCGGGCCAGTAGCAACCGTTGAACCCGACGCAGGCATAGAAACGCATCTCGCGGTCGACATACATGTTGTGTGTGCCGCGCAGGAGCCGGTATCCCGAGAAGTATTTCAGCAGTCGCGACGAGCCGGTCTCGCTATATTCGCCGTCTACGCGGGCCTGATCGATGGTCTTGCCGTTGACCATGCGGTACTCGTCAATCATCTTCTGCGGGATGCACATGCCGTTGTAGCCGCCCATGTAGATGGGGAATGACTGGCGTGTGTATTCGCGGGTGGGGTCAGACTTCTTGCCCCAGATGAGCTCGCGGTTCTGGACGGCATAGGTGTTGCCGTTGAACATGTTGGCGTAGGATTTCAGCGGGTCGATGTCGCCTGCACCGTAGGGGAACGGTTCGGCCGATACGTTTTCGGGGAGTGCGGGGGTTGCCTCGGTCACGTCACCGCCGATGCCGTTGGAACGCTCGATAGTGTGGAGCTGGTAGCGACCCATGTCCATGACGCGCTTGCAGGCGGCAGCGGCGAGGGCCCACTTGCGCTCGTCGTAGGTCTGCGAGACGTAGTGGACACCGTCGGTGCAGCGGGTCCAGTCGCCGAAGTAGCGGCGGGCGGAGACACCGCCGTTGAAGGCGTCGCTGGCGGCGTGGAGGCGCACACGGGCGATGATTGCGTAGGCTGCGCCCTTGGTGGGACGGCCGAAGTTGAGGATGTTGACATCCTCGGGGATGTTCTGTGCGGCGATTTCGAGTTCTTCGCAGATGTAGTCGACGGTCTCGTCAAATGTAGCGCGGGCACGCTCGTAGGCCGCGGATTCGAGGTTGTTGTCAAACACTTCGTCGCCGAGCAGCACGGCGGGGCCGTAGTTCATGAGGATGAAATAGTAGGAATACCCGCGCAGGAAGTGGGTGTAGCCGATGAGCTCGGCGCGCTGGAGCGGTGTGATGTCCTTGCATTCGCCGATGCGGGCGAGAATCATGTTGGCCTTGCGGATAATCTTGTAGCAGGTGTTCCACGAGTTCATCCCTTTGAGGTCGGAAGGGCTGACGAGGCCGAGGCCGAGGGCCTTGCCGTGGAAAAGGTCGGGATCCATGAGGGTGAAAATCTCGTCGGATCCGGTAATGCCGGGGCAGGGGTCGTCGCCGAAGATTCGGCTCTCGTCGGGGAGCTCGCCTGCGGCACCCCAGAGATATTTCTCCAAGTTGATGCGACGGGCGAAAATCGAGTCATATTTCATCGTGTCGTCAAAATATTGATCGACATCGAGATAGCTGTCACATGCCGCAAATACGCCGCTAATCAGCGGAAGGAGCATGAACCAGAATATTCTTTTCATTTTATGCATGATAGGGAGGAATTTTTAGAAGTTGACATACATCTGGACTGCATAGGTGGTGGGAATCGGGTAGGCGGCACCGTTGCGGTTGGCCTGCTCGGGGTCCCAGAGTTTCATGGGGCTCCACACATGGAGGTTGTTGATGACAAATTGCAGGTCCATCGACTTGACACCGATGGTCTTGAGCACCTTGCCCGGGGTCACATGATAGTTGAGGTTGATTTCCTTGAGGCGCAGATAGCGCGAGTTGGCGTGCCAGAAAGTCGAATACTGTTTGTTGTTGTCGCTGACACCGTAGCTCAGACGGGGGAAAAGGGCATTGGGGTTTTCGGTCGAGGGGTCGCCCGAATATGATGCCGGAATCCAGCGGTTGGCCGGATTGGCCACGATGGTGAGCACGTTGCCGGTGTTGCCGCCATAGAAGGGGATATAACCCTTGCCGTCGCCATTTTCCGCATCCCAGTCGCCGGGGTGGACATAGTAGTAGTCAGTGTTGCCGGTTCCTTGGAACAGGACGCTGAGTGTCAGGTCTTTCCAGCGCACCTCGCCGCCGAATCCATACATCAGTTTGGGGTAGTTGGGATAAGAGAGGGGCACTTTGTCATCTTCGTCAATCACGCCGTCGCCGTTGACATCCTTATACTTGATGTCGCCGGGGAGATAGCTGCCGAAAGTCTGCTTGGGGCTCTGTGCCACGTCAAGTTCGTCGCGGAAAAGACCGAGGGCGATATAGCCGCGGAAAGCGTTGTTGACATAGCCTGAGTAGTTCTGATAATCGTAGGGCTGAAGGGCCTGTTCCCAGTTCTCAACCTTGTTGGCCGAGTAGGTGAAGTTGCCTCGCACGGTGAAACCCCAGTCCTTGTTGATCTGCTGGCTGTAAGAGATGTTGCCGTCAGCACCCCAGCTTTTCATCTTGCCGACGTTGCCGAAAGGCATCTGAGTCAGGCCGACATATCCGGGAATCTGCTCACGACGCTGATAGATACCGTCGCGCTTGTCTTGGAAGAAGTCGACAACGAAGTCGATGCGGTCGTTGAGGAGTCGGCCCTCGATACCGAGGTCGGCCTTTGTGGCTTTCTCCCAGCGGAGGTTGTTGGCGCCGACGCGTTCCTCGGTGATGTAGCCGCTCGAGCTGCCCCATCCGCCGCCGCTACCCATATTCATGAGTGTCAGGTAGGGGAAACGCTCGTCAGTGAGTCGGTCGTTACCCACGGTACCGTAAGATGCGCGGAATTTCAGGAAGTTGAGCACAGGGCTGAGGGCCTGCATGAAGGGATACTGGGAGGGAACCCAGCCGATAGCCACCGAGGGGAAGAAACCGAAACGGTGCCCTTTTTCAAAGTTTTCCGAGCCGGTGTAACCGAAGTTGGCATCAAGGAAATATGTGTCATCGTAACCATAGGAGAGTCGGCCCGACACACCCTGATACTTGATGGGTATTGCATACATGCTCTTGAGTGTAGCATCGTCGGTGACGCCGCTCTGGTTGCTGTTCTGCTGGTTGCTCATGTAGTAGTAGAGGAGCGCGCCCACGCGGTGTTTCTTGTTGAACAGGCGGTCCCAAGTTGCTGTTGCCTCGAAGTGGAACTTGTAAAACTGTTCCTCGCCTTTTTCATATTTGGCCGGTTCGGCATCGACGCGCTTGATGATACCGAGCTCGCCGGTATATTTGCGGGTGGTGGCATAGTACATGTCAGGGCGGATTGAGCGTTTCTCGCGGAGGTTTGTCTCGTTGTCAAACGCACCCTGAACGCGCAGTTTCAGTCCCTCGGTCACCATCGAGAGGTCTTGGGTGAGTTCGAGAGTCGCTTTGCCGCGATAGTGGCGGATGTCGGTCATACCGGTCTGGTTCAGCATGACGTAGGGAGAGTAGGCGTTGTCGGCACCGAAGGCGGGGAGATGGCCGGTCGAGTAGACGGTCGGGATGGTGATGGGAGTCAGGTTGCGGGTTGTCTTCCACAGGTCGTCGGTACTCGTGTTACCAGGCTCTTTCTTGATTGACAGGAAGCCGTCAGACCCGAAGTAGAGTTTGGTTGTCGGGGTGAGGTTGATGTCGACGTTGACACGGTAGTTCATCGTCTGATAACCCACGCCGGCTGAATATTTCGAGTTCTTGTCCTGACGGTAGGCTGAGGATTCGTTGCTGTAGCCGAGCGAGAGGTAGTATCGGGCAAGGCTGCCGCCGCCGCGGGCGTTGACAAAGTAGGTCTGAGTGAATGAGTTCTTGTGGAGCAGCTCTTTCTGCCAGTTCACGTCGGGGAACAGGTCGGGGTCGAGCTGGTACTTGATGATGTCAAGCTCGGTGTCGGTGTAGAGAGGGTAGTTTCCGCGCACGACGCGTGCCTCGTTGGCAAGCTGTGCATACTCGTAGGAGCCGATGTATTTGGGCATATTGGTCAGGTGGGAGATGCCGAAGTTGACACGTCCTGTCACTTCGAGACGGTCGGCGTTACCGCGCTTGGTTGTGATGAGGACAACGCCGTTGGCGCCGCGCACACCGTAGACGGCAGTCGCCGATGCGTCTTTCAGCACCGAGAACGACTCGATGTCGGCGGGGTCGACCTCGCTGAGGTTTCCTTCAAGGCCGTCGATGAGGACGAGCGCGCTGCTGTTGGCTCCGAAAGTGCCGATACCTCGAATCCAGAACTCGGAGATGTTTTTTCCCGGCTCGCCGCTCGACTGCATGGTTATGATGCCGGGGACACGTCCGCCGAGCATGTTCTGGATATTGGTGCCGGGAGTCTTGAGGTCCTTGACATCCACGCTTGTCACGGCACCGACGACACTGATTTTGCGCTGTGTTCCGAGACCCACAACTACAGCCTCGTCGAGGACGTTGGCATCGATTTCAAGATGCACTTCAAGGCCGCTTTCGTTGCCGGTTATCATCTTTTCAAACGGCTTGTAGCCGAGATAGGAGACGACGAGCACGTCGTTTTTTCCCAGATTGAGTTTGAAATTTCCGTCAATATCGGTGACGGTACCTGTACCCGGGCGGTCTTTTATAAAGACACTCGCGCCCGGCACTGTCGAGTCGGTCTCGTCATAGACCGTACCCGACACTGTGACTAACTGCCGGTTATTCTGCGCCCATGCGACAGCCGTGAAACACAGCAGCATTATCATTAATATCGCTTTTCTCATTGCTTGGTTTATTGATTGGTTTTGTTCTGATTCTCTTGATAAGGTAAAGCAAGGTGCGGGGTATTAAACCTTAGACCTAAACCTTGAACCGATAAAATTACTCGATTGCCAGACGGCGGATGCACTGGTTGTTGAAGTCGCCGATGTAGATGATGCCTTCCTTGTTGATACACACGCCGTAGGGGTTGTCAAACAGGGCAGTCTCGGGACTGCCGTCGCGGTAACCCGCCTCGCCGGCCTGACCGATGACGGTGCTGACCTTTCCGTCGGGTGTCACCTTGCGGATGACATGATTTTCGGTGTCGGCGATGTACATGTCGTCGTTTTCATCGAGAATCAGCTGGCGGGGAGAGTGGAACTGCGCAGCCGAGCCGTTGCCGTCGAGGTAACCGGCCTTGCCCGACACGCCTGCAATGAGCGAGTGGCGTTTTGAGGAAATGTCGTAGCTGTAGATGCAGTGGTTGTTGGTATAGGCGATGTAAAGAATGTTGGGATGTTTCTGGCTGAAGCACATGTAGCTGTCACTGCCGCTCATGAGTCCGTTGTCGACTTGGCTCGCATAGCCTGTCAGCGGGTCAAAGCGGTAAAGGATGCCGTTTTTGGCTCGGATGTACATGTAGCCGTCGACGGTACACATGGCGATTGAGTGCTTGTAGTCAAATGTCAGCGTCTCGCCCGCCTCGGGTTTGAGCGACTGTTTCATGGGGCTCCACATGTTTTCCGACGACATGGTCCAGTAATCGAGGCCGTTGTCGGTGGGGATGTAGACGGTGTTGCCGTCGTCGAGCATACAGGGCTGGTTGAGCGGCGCTCCTGTGTCGGGGATGAGGAGTCGGCTCAGGTCCTCGTCTTCGTTGACAAGGATGACCTTGTTGTTGTTATAGTAGCTGTTGCGGTTGCGGAGACTCGCGATGATATTGTTGTCCTTGTCGACGGCGAGATAGGTGACATGGGGCATAGTTGTCTGCGCGAGGTTGCCGGTCGAGACTTCGTCGGGGGCATCCTTGATACCGCACACGGTTGTCACGACGGTGCGGATATAGTAGTCAAACTTTGTGTCGTAGTCGTAACGTTTCCCGTCTATTTCCACCGATACAGGACACTCGATGAGTCCCTCCTCGTCACCTTCGCCCGGCTTGCGGGGGCAGATGGCGTAGATTTTCTCGCCGACCGACGAGATGACGGCTGCGGGACGGTTGTTGACATACACCTTGATTTTTGACAGGTCGGTACCGAAGTTTTTGCCGTTGAGGATGAGCTGCGTGGCAACACCACCCGTCGTGGGGTAGAAATCGGTAAGCTCGACGGGGGCATTAGGGTTGTGTGCACCTCCGTTCGCCTCGTCCTTGTCATCGCTGCATGAAGCCATGAAACCCACGGCCAGCACTGCGCATGTCAGGGAAAGAGC
This sequence comes from Porphyromonadaceae bacterium UBA7042, assembly GCA_002494015.1. Lineage (GTDB taxonomy): Bacteria > Bacteroidota > Bacteroidia > Bacteroidales > Muribaculaceae > Duncaniella. The sequence goes on from DLAR01000073.1 coordinate 39,051, forward strand.
TTTTTTCTTAAAAAAGTCATTCATGTGAAGATTGATTATTTTGGTTTGTGATTTGAATTATCGTGTCAGTTCTCACGTTTACTTTTTATAAAGACGGTAAAGCCTTGCGCGCTCGGTAGTCAGACGGTAGGTCATTTCGTTGCCGTTGATTGTCACGCCTTCGTCGGTCCAGCATTCATAGCTGCGCGAAGTGTCGATGTCGGCCCCGTTGATGCCGAGGGAGGTCAGGTCGAGGGTTATATCCTTGTTGTCGATTTCGTAGTTGAAATGGGCGATATAATAGGAGTCTTCGGTTTCGAGATAGAACAGGTCGACCGAGTTGTTGGCGCCGGAAAGAATGTGTCCGTAGGCGGGACGGAAACCGCCGCCGCGCCGGATTACCTCGTTGACTTTGTCGTAGGTTGAAAAACGTGCAGCTTTGTTCTGAGATTCTTCAGTGCCGATGTAGGAACCCCGGGTGCTGAGGTTGTCGCCGAGCATGCAGTAGCCGGTTACGGCCGCGGTAGTCATGCGCGAGATGTTTTCGGCCACGCTGCGGTTGCCCATCACGAGGTGGTCCGGGTCGTTGTAGTTGTAGACACGGTTGAGCCACCAGCCGAATGAGAAACTGTTCATCATGTAGCTTGTGTGCCACATCTCGCCCCAAGCATCGCATGACACACGGCGCGCGTTGGCATACTGCGCCGGGAACAGCGGGGCGATTGACTCGACGATAAACATGTCGTCGCCGCAACGCTCGCGCAGCTTTTTCATGCCGTAATTGTAGGCCTGAACGCCGGTGGTGATTTCGGGGAGGTAGAACCGGTCACATTCCACAATGCCGTTGGTGAGGAAGTCGAGCTTGATATATTTGAAACCCATTATCTTGAATTTGTCGATGAAGAAGTTCAGGCGCGAGATTGTAGCGGGCGCGGTGGGGTCCATGCACAGGGCACCGGCCACGCTTTTGGTCTTTCCGTTGACCTTTGCATAGCCTTGCTCATAGTAATACCCGTTGTTGCCCTCCACGGCGCGCGAGCCGCTGAACAGCCAGTCACACCACGGGGTCCAGTAGATTCCCGGCACTTGGCCGTTGGCATAGCAGTGGTCGGCAAATTCCTTGAGCTGGTCCCAGTTCATGTTGTCCCAGAATGAGTCGAGGCCCACGAATACGACGCCGTTTTCGCCGAAACCGCCCTTGTCCTGAATGTTTTCCTTGATGAAGTCAGATACCGAGATGACACCGTCGAAGTTGACGTGGCGTTCCATGCCGCCCCAGCTGTTCCAGCCATAGGGGGTTCCGCCGGTCCATTCCTGCCGGCCGGCGATGGCGGCGCATATATCGCCGTAGGTTTCAAGGCCGGTGCGCCAGTCGTCGGAATAGTGTATTATCATGCGGGCCGATTTTATGCGGGGAGCGGTGACGGTTCCGTGGGGTTGCAGGTAGTCGCCGTCGGCATCTTTTGTCGCGGAATGAGTTACGCCGCTTGCGCATTCGAGATTGGTGATTTTGCCCTGACTCAGCGGGCTGCCTGTCATGCGGACAGCCGATTTCCAAGTGTCGTGGTCGACCGAGCCGATGACGAGGCCCTGCTGTGTCACGCCGTTGAAGATCGCGGTCACTTCAAACGATATGCTGTCTCGCGCCACACGCCCGGGGGCGAGGGTGGTCGATGTCTTTGATGTCTTGCTGAGCGGATAGGACCCGTAGGTGACGAATCCGTCGTTGTCAAACGGCACAGTCAGGAAACGGTTGTTCAGGTCCTGCGGCAAAAACAGGTTCTCGGCGCGGGAAACCACCGGGGCGATATAGTTGGATGCAACCTCGGCCCCGCCCTTGCCGACAAGAGTCACGTCGGTCAGCACGAAGTCCTTGCCGTCATAGAGGTAGAAAGTCTGCTCCACGCCGGGAGCGTCGGTCTCGGTCGAGGTGTACAGTATCGTGTAGCTTTTTCCTTGTCCCACCTCGTCGGCGATGTCGGCAGTCGAGTATTCCACGCCTGTATATCCGTCGGTTGTCATCATGCGGCCACCGGCCTTGAACTGCACGGTAACATCGTTGAGAATCGCGTTACCGTCTTTCGAGATGGTCGCCCGGCGTGTCGCGTCGTCGTGGTTGATTTGCCATTTCCCGTATGAAAAATCACCGGCATAAACTGTAGCTCCGCCCGCCACCGCGAGGCAGGCTGCGACGAGTGTGCTGTGTAAAAAAACTTTCACTGATGTCATTTTCGTTTGATATTATTTTTAAGGGAAAACAATCGCGACCCCGAGGGTCAATTCTTCCAATGCAAAAGTATTAAGATTAATTTGCACTGCTATGTCAGCGGTTTGCCAAAAAATATAACAATCGTCTCAAAATGCGTCAACCTCCCGGTGTATCAACTCTTTTTTAGTGAAAAATCGAAAAAAAGCCACAGAGGCTGCTCTTTCCGGCAGCCTCTGTGGCTTTTTTTCGCAACTCGTGTCTGAGCCGCGATTGTTAAGTGAGTGTCAGAAATTATTTAATAGAATCAAGTGAGCGCAATGAAGATGCTTTCAGTCTTGCTCATCAGTTACAGAGCTACGGCTATGCGCCTTCTTCGCAAGTCCAAAATCATTCTACATATCAC
>DLAR01000073.1:41916-69813 GCA_002494015.1 Porphyromonadaceae bacterium UBA7042
CAAAATCATTCTACATATCACTCACTGCAATACATTAAATAATTTCTGACACTCACTTATCTGGTATTTGTAATCCGGTTGAGCAGGTCGGTTTTCCCTTCGTTGACGAGTTTGAGAATAAGCTCGCCGAACAGAGAGTTCTGCCATGCAAACCATGCGCGGGTGTAGTCGTCGGGGTTGTCTTTGTGGAATGACTCGTGCATGAATCCGGTGCCGGCATCGGTGGACATCAGGGTCGAGATGCATCGGGCGATTTCCTCGTCGTCGGTGGCGGTGAATGCCTTCATCATGATGCTCATGGGCCAGATCATGTTGAACCCGATGTGAGGCCCTCCGATGCCTTCGGCGGCAGTGCCTCGGAAGAAGTAGGGGTTGTCCTCGCTCCACACCATGCGGCGCGTGTTCTGATAGACAGGGTCGTCAATTGCCACGTCGCCGAGATAACCCATCGCAAGCAGGCTCGGGACATTGGCGTCATCCATGAGCAGGTGATTCCCGAAACCGTCAACTTCAAAGGCATACACTTTGCCATATTTCGGATGGTCATAGACTGCATACTCCATCAGAGCCGCATGGATTTCGGCAGCAAGCGAGTCGCATTCTGCGGCGAGGGCCTTGTCGCCGTTGACCTTGGTCAGGATTTCGGCGGCCTTGCGCAGCGATGTTACAGCAAAGAAGTTGGCCGGAACGAGAAACAGGAACGTTGTCGAGTCGTCAGAGGGGCGGAAGGCAGATGCCACCAGTCCGACCGGCTTGACCGGGTGGCCGTAGCCGTGGTTTATCATTGTATCGGTGCCGCGCTCGGTCTTGCGCTCAAACTTGTAGCTGCCGTTTCCCTCCTTGCGCTGCTGGTCGCGCAGAGTGGCCACAACGAGTTCCATCGCGCGGCGCCAGTTTTCGTCGAATACCGACGTGTCGCCTGTCACGAGCCAGTATTCATAGGCAAGACGGATCGGGTAACACAGAGAGTCGATTTCCCATTTGCGCTCATGCAACTCGGGTTTCATGTCGGTCAGGTCGCTCATCCACCATCCCCCTGTCGGTCCGTCGTTGAAAGCGTTGGCATAGGGGTCGAGAAGTATACACTTCATCTGCCGGCGTATCACCCCGGCAATCATCTTGCGCAGTTTCTCGTCGCGGTCGGCGAGACTGACGTAAGGCCACACCTGCGCCCCCGAGTCGCGGAGCCACATCGCGTGGATGTCGCCCGTGTAGACAAACGTGTCATCCTCGCCGTCGTCCCCGATGCGGTAATGGACGGTAGTGTCAAGCGTGTTGGGGAAACAGTTGGAAAACATCCAAGCCAGCTTGGGATTGGTCAGCATTGACGTGACGCGAGCAATCTCCTTCTCGACGGCGGTGGAGTGAAACAGCTTTTCAGCCGGTCGGCGCGACTCATAGACAGCCGTCGCGTCACTTGGCAGCGGCATCGAAGTTGCTCCGGCGGGCAGTGTCGCAACCATCCCGCAGACTGAAAGAGTGAGATATAACAGAGTCTTCATGGAATATGTGATGGAATTATTCGGCGCAAAATTACAAAACCGGTTCCATCTCGAAAAACTCGTTTGTGTCAAAAATTGGTAAGTCCGTTTCACTACTGTGATTCATCCGCTGATTATCCTTTGAATACCGACGACCGATGAAATTGCATATAGGATTGTCTCGCCTCGTCAAGGGGCAGCATTTGTATAAATTGCCCGTCTTTAATACCGAGACGTTCCTTGTTCTTGGGCGAAATCCAGTTGGAAAAGACGATGCGACGGTCTTCGGTGAAAGTCATCAGTCCCCTGTCGAAAAGTTTGTCATACAGTGGAGATAGCATAAAGCCGTTCTTAGGGTCAAGTTTTTCAATGTCAGAGGCAACTGCCCAAGGTTTGATATGGCTTGCAATGAGCAACCGTTCATCGTTAATCATAGTTATAGGGCAAAAAGGACATTCCGAAAGGAGTTTATCGCGATAAACTCCTTGTCCTTGTCGAGCTTTTCGTATCTCATTTTGACGAGAAGAAACCTTAGGTTCAGGTGCCGGCTCGGAAATTTTTTCACCTTTTTTTCCGTAGGTAAACACAAGGGCGGCTTTTTTATCGGAAATAGCCTCAAAGTCGGCAAAAAGTTTCCAATAATAAAGGGTTGCACCGGAACTATCTGTTAATTGCATAACAGATATATAAGTTACAAGAGGCAGAGAAATTTCACGAATCAGCTGGTAGCCGGTATCTTTAGAGTTGACATATCCGCGAGGGCCGTCAATCTGGTCTTGGGCGCTGACGTGAAATTCAATAACTTCAGGAAGACTCTCGATTTTGGCAACACGTTCTTTCCATAACTGAGGCATTTCATCAGCACCACGATATGCCTGTGATGGATGCAGATATTCAGCATGGAGAGCATTCATATAGGAAAGAAGGTCGCTTTTTAACAAAAAGCATTTGGCAACAAACCCTTTATTCCCGAAGAATGGGTACATGACTGTTTTAGAGGCTATATATAATTTGGCCTCTCCATTGCCACTCCCAATTTTTGAATCCCGCATTACAAAGCAGTCGGGAACAGTAACTGGAGAGTTAAGAGTGTCTACAAAGGTGAAATTCTGACCGGCTATTTTCATGGATTTATTCTCCGTATTTAGTAATGTCGAGCTGCTTGAGGATTGCTATGAGAACGTCGACAACAATACTATTACCAGCTTGCTGGTACATAGAGGTGTCGGAAACAACGATATTGAAAGAATCCTTGAATCCCATAAGACGCAGACATTCACGAGGGGTGAGTTTTCGGATTCGGCCTTTATGGGTCACATAATTGTCTATTCCCGCGCGATGCATTTTGTGCATCGATTGCAGAAGTGGACGAGCCACGTCAAGATCGGTTTCCGTGGAAGTCCGAAAGTTTTTTGTGCCGGGCGCAAGAACATAGTTCTTGACTTTTTCCGACAGGTAATATTTTTCTTCTACATCTCTGACATCAAAAATAAATTCGTCCCATTCTTCTTCATAGGGCTCGTTCTGTAACGCAGGATGATACACGAAGTCGCCGTGCCAGTTAAACTGTTGGTTTCTTTTTTGGCAAAGAGCAACATCTCCGTTAATCTGAGTGTAGCACTTGGCCCGATTTTTTGTTGAAGTGACAAACTTAATGCCTTTCTCTTTCAAGAAATAGCGGGTTTGGATGTAATCTTCTAAAAAATCATACATTTTGTATTCAAGTGGTATCGGGTCGGGAAATTCAAATTCCTCCGGTTCACGAAATCCGATACAAAAAATTCTTTCACGATGCTGCGGTATTCCGTAGTCCTTGCTGTTCAGTACTTTGAATCTAATATGATACCCGCAATAATCTTCAAAAGTGTGACGGATAACTTCCCAAGTGTTACCTCTGTCGTGATTGATGAGGCCCTTTACATTTTCAAAAATGAAAATCTTTGGTTCACATTCTTTTACGACTCGTGCAAACTCACGAAAAAGCGTTCCTCTGGTATCTTCAAACCCTTTTCGTTTTCCCACCATAGAGAAAGCCTGACATGGCGCTCCGCCGACAAAAATATCTACTTTTCCCTTGAATGGCGTGGCGTCAAAGGATTGAATATCAGAATGCCAACGGCTTTCATCAATGTCGTAGTTGGCAAAATAAGATTTCTTACATTTATCATCAATATCTCCAGCAAATATAATCTCAGTGTTAAGACCTAAACGCTGAAACGCATGTTCTATGGCTCCAATTCCACTAAAAGATGTAGCGAGTCTAATCTTTCTTTCAGGATGAGAAAATTGGCGTTCAGTCCAAATCGTGTCATTACCGTAAAAAAGGGTTGCTTCTGCAGCGATACCGGAGTCGTTTAATATCTTGTTATTTTTGTCTGTCATCAAAATACTGGAGCGTTTTTAGAAAAGTAGGCACACTTGGAACGTGGGTTAAAACAACGCTCCAAGTGTGCAAATTTAGCTAAAAATGTTGAGATTTTACTCTGGTTGAATGAAAAACTCCTGTGCTTAGGCGATAGTTCTGTAACTATGCATTATTTCCAGAAAGTCGAGGGCTGGTCGGTCATGGCGAAGCGGATTTCGCGTGCCTTGCTGATGTCGTTCCATGTCAGGTGGCTGTCAGTCAGGCGGCGGCCGTCGACTGTCACGCTCTTGACATATATGTTCTTGTCGCTGAGGTTGTCGGCGATGATGCTGAGAGTGCCCGCGTCGCCGCCACGGTCGATTTCGAAACGGGGGAACTGGGGCGCGCCGACTGCAAAGAGGTTGCTGCCGGGAGTCACGGGGTAGAATCCCATGATGGAGAACAGGTACCATGCCGACATCTGCCCGCAGTCGTCGTTGCCGTTGAGGCCGTCGGGGGCATCGTGGTAGTTGACGGCGGTGTGCTTTTTGATGAGCTCCTGTGTCTTCCACGGGCGGTCACAGTAGTTGTAGAGGTAGATGTAGTGATGGCCCGGCTCGTTGTCGTGGCGGTAACGGTTTTCGTTGAAATTGCGGTCGAGTTTTGCGGCAACGGCATCATTTCCGCCCATCAGGTCAATCATGCCCGGAATGTCCTGAAGTACGCAGAACAGATAGGTCCATTTTGACCCTTCGGTCATTCCGTGGTGGTCGGTGTCGTCGATGTCGACCCATGACCCGTCATAGTTGCGGGGGAGCATGAAGCCTTTTTCCTTGTTGTAGATGTTGCGGTAGTTGCCGGCCCAGCGCATCAGGGCGTTATAGTCGTCGGTCTTGCCGAGCTCGCGGGCGAGCCGGGCGGTGCACCAGTCGTCGTAGGCATATTCCAGTGTGCGCGACACCGATTCGGCGGTCTTGTCGTCAGGAACATAACCGATTGTGTGATACCAGCTTGCGCCTGCGCGTCCTTCAAACGCCGTCCAGCGGTCGCGGTCGCCGTAGCGGCGCGAGGTATCGCTTTCGGGTGGTGTCATGGCGTTTTTGCGCATTGCCTCATAGGCGAGGTTTACGTCATAGTTGCGTATCCCTTTCATGTAGGCATCGGCGATTACGGCATCGCCGTGGGTGCCTATCATGATGTTGGTATAGGTGGGGTTGGGCCAGATGGGCATCCATCCGCCCTCTTTGTACATCTGTAGCAACGACGTAATCCAGTCGCCGGTCAGTTCCGGCTCGATGATGGTCATGAGCGGGTGATAGGCGCGGAATGTGTCCCACAGGGAGTAGTCGTTGAACGACACCCCCTCGTGTACCTTGTCGTCAAACGCGCTGTAATAGCGGCCGTATTCCGAAAATTCGCGCGGGAAAAGATAGCAGTGGAACAAGGCGGTGTAGAAGATGCGCTTGGTCTCGTCGTCGACACCGTTGATTTTCATTTTGCCGAGCTTGTCGTTCCACGCGGCGCGTGTCGAGGCAACGAGTTTTTTCATGTCGCCGTCGGCAGGGAGTTCGCGTTTCATGTTGTCGCGGGCTTGGTCAATGTCGATAAACGATGTCCCGACGGTGAATGTCACCGCCTCGCCTTTCTTGGTTGCGAAATCGATATATGCGCCCGAGCGGGTTCCCTCGATTTCATCTTTTCCGGGATAGATGTCGCTGCCTTCCCATGTGCCGAAACGCTTGATTTTCTTGTCGGGTTTTATGACGAAATATCCTTTGAAATCAGCGAGTTCGGGGCCTATCTGCGCCGCTTGGCGGTCAGGATTGTAGCCGACAATTTCGTTGTTGACGGTGTCGACCTTTATCCATCCCTTGATTGACGCGATGCGCGGGCCGTAGTCGTTGGCCCAGTCGGCGAGGCCGGGGTTGAGGTTGATACCTTGGATGATGACGCGGGCACTGTCGGTGCGCGGGTAGGTGAAACGGAACATCCCGGCACGCTTTGCCGCCGCTATCTCGGCCTTGATTTTGCCGTCCTTGTTGTCAAGCGTGACGCTGTAATAGGCCGGGGTGGCTTTTTCGTTTTTGTGGGAGAAAGTGATTTTGCGCTCTTCGGGGAGGGTGCGTATCTCTCCGCCTGTCTGAGGCATGAGCGACACATAGCCGTAATCGCCCATCCACACCGTGGGCTGGTGGGAGGCCATGAAGCCCATGATGTGGGTGTCGTCATATACATAGGCCATCGTGCCCATCTTGTTTTCACGGGTCTGGGCGAGGAAATTGGTCATGGCAAACGGTTCGCCGACAAAGGGCGCCGTGCCTCCTTCTCCTTTCAGCGCGGTCCCGACGAGGGGGTTGGCATAATCGACCGGCTCTGTCGCCGCTCCGGCGGCAATGGCGGTCATCAGCATTATAGGTAAAATGAGATGTTTCATCTTGAGGTTCAGGCTATTTCAATGTCCATTCGCAGCTGTCGGCGACGCGTTTGCCCCCGGCAGTACCGATTACTTCAATCTTGTTTTTGCCGGGACGCAGGGTGACGTTGTCCCACTTGGCGATACCGCCTTCAGGCTTGATGGCCCCCACGGGGTTGCCGTTGACGCGCAACTCCACGGTGTCGCAGTTGCTGTACACTTTCACCTGTGTGTCGGCATTCTCGCGGATAATGTGCCGGCGCGATGTGATGTAGGCCATCGGCTCCTCGCTCCATTGAGCCTTGTAGAAGTAGAAGGCGTCCTTGGGGGTCTTGCGGTCGTAGGTGACGAGACCCTTGTCATTGGTGCCCCGGATGTCACCCTCGTTGCGCCACGAGCTTGCAAAGTCAAACATGTTCCACACCCACGTCGCCCAGACATAGGGGCGTTTTGCGAGTTCGCGGTAGTTCCCTTCATGCACGGTGGCCTGCCATTCCTCGGGGTGGTAATGGCCGTCGGTCTTGGGCGCCGATTTTATGTGCTGGTCGTGGTCGTGGATGCTCGCTCCTGCGCCATACTCGCTGATAGCCACGCCTTTGCCCTTGTTTTTCCAGTCGGTCGAGGGACCCATAGCGGCGGGTTCGGCCCAGTACCATCCGGGATAGTTGTTGTAGGCGAGATAGTCGGGAATCCAGTTTTCGGGAAGGTCATCCTTGTTGGTCGCGCCGACGGTGGGACGCGAGGGGTCTTCGGCATGGGCGAGGTCGTTCAGCTCGGCAACGATATTGTCAGGTTTCACCGCGCCGGAGTTGCCGAAACCTATCTCGTTGAACAGGCTCCAGATGAAAATCGAGGGATGATTGTAATTCTGACGGATAAGCTCGGTCAGCTGTGTCTTGAGATTGTCGGCAAACTCGGGAGAGTCGGTGCCGTGCCCGACAAAGGGGATTTCGGCCCACACGAGCATGCCGTTGTCGTCACACAGGTTATAGAACTGCTCAGAGTGAGGGTAATGGGCGAGACGGATGGTGTTGGCCCCGATTTCCTTGATTAGAGCCATGTCCTCCTCATGGTCGGCCTGAGATATGGCCCATCCTTTCCCCGGGCGGTCCTGATGGCGGTTCACGCCTGCGAGACGGTAGGGTTGTCCGTTGAAAAAGAACCCTTTCTCGGGGTCGATGGAGAAATATCGCAACCCGATGCGCTGTGACAGCGTGTCGATTACCTCTTTCCCGTCAATCAGTTCGTGAAACACGGTGTATCGGTTTTCAGGTGATTTTTTGCTCCACAGGGCGGGTCGCTTTATCTCGAAGTCGCCCGAGACCTCGACCTTCCCGTCGGCACCTTTGCCGCATCGGGCCGAGCGCGACGCAACCACGTTGCCGTCAGGGCCGGTGATGGTCGTGCGCAGCGACAGCTTGTTTTTGCTTTTCAAGGCGTTTCCGTCGAGTTTTGTCACTATGTGGAGTTTGGCGAGGTTGTCGCTGACCTCCTTTTGCGTGATATAGGTGCCCGGCGACGCATAGTCGAGCGGCGTGATGCATGTCGCCGGAAGCCACATCAGTTTGGCCGGGCGGTATATACCGCCGAAGATGGTGAAATCCCCTTCGAGCGGGGCGATATTGTCATCATGGGCGTTGGTCGCCTCGACGATTATGCTGTTGTCCCCCTCGTGCAAGAGGCCGGTCACTTCAAGGCAGAAGGCATTGAAAGCACCCTTGTGGTTGCCGACACGGGTTCCGTTGACAGTCACGTCGGCCTCTTGGCTGACAGCCTCGAAACGCAGAAAGCCTCTTTTCCCTGCCGGGACAGAGTCAAGGTGCAGGGTGTATTCATACCGGGCCCCGCCGCGATAATAGTCGGGAGTGGTGCCGTCGGCCGCGTTCCATGAATGGGGAATGGTGACGAGTTCCCACTGACGTTGCCGGCCGTCGGCCGGATTTTTGGAAAACATCCACTCGCCGTCGAGGGGCACATTGTCGCGCAGGGCGGCAGAGCCGGTCATCGACACGGCGGCTGTAAGCAGGAATGCAAGGATGGATTTTGACATGGTTTAGAGTGTTTTGTGATTTGTATGCAAAAATAGAAATAATACATTTTATCAAATAGGTATGGAGGGTTCAAAATTTGTCAAATTTGTGTCAAAAACCCCGAATCCGCTGGTTTTTACCCCGATTGACACATCCGTGTTATTTTTTGAAAAGACTGTTACGATACTTATTTGTATTTTTGCGGTGATAAACGAAGTAACCACTGTAACCCCATGAAAAGACTCCTTGCAATACTGGTCAGCATCCTGTGTCTCGGTAATGCCGTGGCGCAGAATGCCCATTTCCGTCACTACTTCAGGTGCTATACTAAAAAGGACGGTCTCTCTCAGACCGATGTCAAGGCTATCCTTCAGGACAGCTACGGATTTATGTGGTTCGGCACCCGCAACAAGCTCAACCGTTATGACGGCAACACAATCCGTGTCTTTGACTGCATAGACTCCGAGCGCGGGATGCGCGACAACAATGTGTCATCGCTTTATGAAGACTCGTCGCGCCGCCTGTGGATAGGGACTGACAACGGCGTGTTCATCTTCGACCCCGTCACGGAGGATTTCGACTATATCGACGAGGCTGCCGCCGACGGTGTCAGGATGACCGACTGGGTTTCGGCTATAAAAAGCGACTCGGCTGGCAATGTGTGGATTGTGCTTCCCAATCAGGGCCTTTTCCGCCGTGACCCGGACGGAAAGCTGTGGCATTACACTTTTGGCAATCCCGATGTGCCTGACCACGGCAGTCCGCAGTGCCTCTGCATCGACTCGGGCAGCCGAGTGTGGATCGGCACAAACGGCCTCGGTGTCTATCTCTACGATGCCAATGCCGACCGTTTCTCGCAGTATCTCGGCGACAGTGCCGGCGCTACCCTCGAAGGGGAGAACATATACAAGATGTGTGACTACGGCGAAGACCTCGTGATAGGGATACACGAAGGGAAACTCCGCCGTCTCAACAAGCGCCGCAACGTCGTGTCAGATTTCAACGCCCCCGATGTGCATTACAAGATTATACGCGATGTGGCCGCTATGGACAACGAGCTGTGGGTCGCCACTCAGGCGGGTGCCTACATCATCAATGAGAGCGAGGGCACGGTCGAGCACATCTACAACGACCCGATGTGTGCCTACTCTCTTTCTGACAACCAGATCAGCTGCATCTACCGCGACAAGGAAAACGGTATATGGCTCGGGACCAACATGGGCGGCGTAAACTATCTCCCCCGCTACGGCATGGAATTCATCCGCCACGTCCCCATGAGCCGCGATTTCTCCATCAGCAGCAAGCGCATCCGCGAGATGGTTCAGGACAGCCACGGCCGCATCTGGATCGGGACCGAGGACAAGGGAGTCAATATTTATGACCCCGGCACGGGACTCTGCCGCCGTCTCGGGAAAGACACCGGAAGCCGTCCCGCCAGTGACAGGACGATGTCATTGCTTGCGATGAACGACGATGTGTGGGTGGGCTATTTCAAGGACGGACTGGATGTCGCCTCGGGTGACGGACGCAATATCAGCCATTATTCCGAAAGCCGCCTCAACCTGAACGAGGGCAGTATATATGCCTTGTGCCGTGACCGCAGCGGCAACGTGTGGCTCGGCAATGGGTGGGGTGTCTATCTCTGCGACCCTGTCTCGATGAGGATGGAACACAAGACGGAATTCGGAATGAACTACATCTTTGACATCTTGGAGTCGTCTGACGGCAAAATCTGGGTCGCCACTATGGGCAGCGGCGTGTTCCGCTATGACCCCGCGACAGGTGCGATTTCCCATTTTGAACATGACGAGAACGACCTGTCTACACTCAGCTCCAACTCGGTCAGCGGGATTTTTGAATCCTCGCAGGGTGAAATATGGTTCTCGACCGACCGCGGCGGTATATGCCGGTACAATGCTGCTGAAAACAATTTTACAACCGTCTCCGTCGCCCAAGGACTTCCCGATGACACTGCCTACAAGATACTTGAAGACAGGAATCATAACCTTTGGTTCGGGACCAACAACGGATTGGTGCAATTTGCGCCCAACGATTTAAGAATCAAAACTTTTACGACTAAAGACGGCCTGCCCTCCAATCAGTTTAACTACAAGTCGGCTCTCGTCGGCACTGACGGAACTTTCTATTTCGGCAGCAGCGAGGGACTTGTCTCGTTTGACCCCTACCACCATCTGAGCAACACCTACGTCCCGCCTGTTTATATAACCAAGCTCGTCATTGACGGCACAGAGAAATATGTGGTCGAGGATGCTGACGGAAACAGCCGCAGCGTGTCGGCGGTCAGGAAAATCGAGCTACCCTATGACCGCAACAGCGTCGGGATACACTTCGCCACGCTCAGTTTCACCGAGCCGTCGGCCAACGGGTATGCCTATAAAATGAAGAACATCGACGAGGACTGGAACTATGCGACCGACAATTACGGCGTTTCCTATGCCAATCTCGCCCCCGGCTCATATACCTTCTTTGTCAAAGGCGCCAACAACGACGGCCTGTGGCAGGAATCCCCCGCCGTGCTGCAAATCGAGATTCTGCCACCGTGGTGGCGCACGATATGGGCCTACATCCTTTATGCCGCGCTGATTATCGTGGCACTGTTCATTCTGATCAAATGGATTAAACGCAGCGACCTCAACAAGGCCCGTCAGCAGCAGAAACTTTTTGAAATTGAAAAGGAGAAGGAACTTTACCGCTCCAAAATTGATTTTTTCACGCAGGTCGCCCACGAAATCCGCACCCCTCTGACCCTCATCAACGGCCCGCTGGAGTCGATGCTGGAAATGGATATCCCCGACAAGGATATCCGAGGCAACCTGAAGATAATGAGCCGCAACACATCCGAGCTGCTGACGCTCATAAACCAGTTGCTCGATTTCCGCAAAATCGACAACAACCGCATGGCGCTGACATTCACGACCATCGATGTTCAGGAGTTGCTCAACGACGCGTTCCAGCGTTTCAAGTCGATGGCGTTGTCAGAGGGGCGGCGCATGGAGCTGACTCTCAGCGACGAACCTGCCTATATCTCGGGCGACAGCAATGCGATTGTCAAGATTTTCAACAACCTGTTTTCCAACGCCGTCAAGTATTCGGCCTACGATATTTCGGTAAAAGTGGCTGTCGAGGGCGATGCGGTGAAAATCGTGTTTCTCAACGACGGTCCCCAGATTCCCGCCGAGCTGGGCGAGATGGTTTTCGAGCCGTTCTATCAGATGAAGCGCAACGCCAACGAGCACGCAAGTTCCGGAATCGGTCTCTCGCTGTCGCGCTCACTGGCCAAGATGATGAACGGGTCGCTTGAGTTCTCCCAGTCAGGGCCGCTAAACTGCTTTACCGTTACACTGCCCGTCCTTCGCGACGAGTTGCCAGCCGCCATCCGCGCCGTCGACGACAATACCGCCGAAGGGGAGGACGAAGTCACCGAAGTCGATGCCGCCGAAACAATCCTTATTGTCGAGGACAACCGCGAGTTGCGCAAGTTCCTCGTCGACAAGCTGTGTCCCCGTTTCTCGGTCGAGGAGGCATCCAACGGCGTCGAGGCTCTCGACCTTCTTGCCTCGCGTCACGTCGACCTCATCATTTCCGATATAATGATGCCTGAGATGAACGGTCTCGACCTGTGCAAGGAGGTGAAATCCAATATCGAGTACAGCCACATCCCCGTGTTGCTGCTCACGGCCAAAAACGACCTTGACAGCAAGGTCAAAGGTCTCAAAATCGGTGCCGAGGCTTATATCGAGAAACCTTTCTCGTTCAAGTATCTCCTCGCGCAGATTACCTCGATTTTTGAAAACCGCCGCCGCGAGAAAGAGGCATTCCGCCGCAAGCCGCTCATGTTCAGCCGTCAGGCAGGGATGAACAAAGCCGACGAGGAACTTCTCGCGCGCATCGTTTCCATAGTCGAGGAAAATCTGACCGACCCCAATTTCGGTGTCGAGCTGCTTTCCGAGCAGACCAACATGTCCCGTTCAAGCCTCCACCGCAAGATAAAGGCTCTCTCAGGCTCGTCGCCCACCGATTTCATCCGTCTCATAAAACTCAAAAAGGCGGTCGAGTTCATTTCGTCGGGCGAATACCGCGTAGGCGAGGTGTGCTACCTCGTCGGGATGAGTTCCCCGTCCTATTTTATCAAGCAGTTCCAGAAACAGTTTGGAATGACCCCCAAGGAATTTGAATTCCAGTGCCGTGCCGCCGATGAAAACACCAAGAAGGGAAAACCCGGCAAAAAAGATGACAAGACAAAACAAAACTAAAATATGGATATAAAGAAAGAAATTTACCGATTGATATCCTTGGGAATAGCCGTGTTTGCACTTCCGGCCTCGGGTACTGACAGGGTACAGGCCGGTGTGTGGAACGATACTGACGGAAATCCTATAAACGCCCACGGCGGCGGAATTCTTGAACACGACGGTGTCTATTACTGGTATGGCGAGCGAAAGGGTGACCGGACCTACCGTTCCCCCGGCGTAGGGTGGGAATGCTACCGCACCGAGGCCGGAGGCGTGTCGTGTTACTCGTCGCGCGATTTGAAAAACTGGAAGTTTGAAGGTGTTGCGCTGAAACCTGATACTGCCGACCATACCTCTGACATTCACCCGACGATGGTAATCGAGCGTCCCAAGGTCGTCTACAATGACAAGACACGCAAATTTGTCATGTGGATGCACATCGACAATCACTCTTACAGCGCGGCGCGGGCCGGTGTCGCGGTGAGCGACAGTCCCACCGGGCCGTTCACCTACATCCGTTCCGAGCGTCCCAACAATTCAGAGAGCCGCGACATGACAATATTCAAGGATGATGACGGCAAGGCTTACCACATCTATTCCTCAGAAGGAAACTCCACGCTGCACATCAGCCTCCTTTCCGATGATTATCTCTCCCAGTCGGGCAGTTTCTGCCGCAATTTCCCCAACCGTTTCCGCGAGGCTCCCGCTATTTTCAAGAATGACGGAAAATACTACATGGTGACTTCCGGTTGCTCGGGATGGTCGCCCAACGAGGCTGAATGGGCGGTCTCTACCACCATCATGGGCCCGTGGACCCCGATGGACAACCCCTGTCGCGGAAAGGATGCCGACAAGACATTCTACGGGCAGAGTACGTTTGTCCTTCCCGTCGGCAACGGCTCTGACCGCTCGTTCATAATTATGTTTGACAAATGGAAAAAGGACGACCTTGTAGATTCCCGCTATATATGGCTTCCCATCCGTTTCAACGGCGACACCCTGACGATTCCGTGGACTGACACTGTCGACCTCACCGGTTCCGCAACCGATTTTGCGGCTGAATAACCCACAAAAATTTCAGAACAATGAAAAAGACCTTATATACTGCCATGATGCTCACGGCCTTCGCTGCCGGGACTTCGGTCGCGCAGACGGCCGTAACTGACAATGTGAAATTTTCCAAGGTGTCGAAACCCGTTCCCGCTCAGGCTGCACGCGGCGACCGGCCAGCCGGGTCGTTCTACCACACTCAGTTCACCGGCGTCGCGTGGGGCGATTGTGACAACGACGGATTCATGGATCTGTATTACTCTGATGTCGACACCCACGTCAGCAGCTCGTCGATTCAGTCAAGTCTGTATCTCAACAGCGGCGACGGGACTTTTGCCCGCATGAATGTCGCTCCGTTCCGCGCGACAGCTTTCTCCTGCCCCGTGTGGACCGATATAAACAATGACGGTCTTCTCGACATGGTTCTCGTCGGTATTGCAGACTATGGCTACGGCTGGGACAACGACAAGACACGCCTTGACAAGATTGTCGCGCGCGTATATATTAATAAAGGTATAGGAGCCGACGGCAAGATTGCTTTTGAGGAGATGGCCGAGACCGGCCTGCGGCCACTTTTCAACGGGCGCAACGGCGGCAAGGGTCATAACTGGGTTTCGGCCGGAGACTATGACAACGACGGTTATGTCGACTTGGTCATGACCGGATTTGACGAGGCTGCCCGCATGGTCAGCGACGAACCCGAGGAGGCCGTGCGCGCCGTCTACCTCTACCGCAACATCGGCGGCGAGCGGTTTGAGCTTCAGGAGCTGCCTCTCGGCGATGCGCCTTTCCACGGCCTGACCGACGGCAGTGTGGAATTCTGTGACCTCGACGGCGACGGCCGGCTCGACCTGTTGTCGACAGGCTACGGCTCGACACGCGCGTCGGAAACACATATCTACTGGAACAACGGCGACGGTACTTTCACCGAGGATACTGCCAATGAGTTTATCGACGTGACCGATGCGTCATGTACTGTATATGACCTCGACAACGACGGCCTCGCCGACCTCGTGATGCCGGGCAAATATTTCAACACCGGCGCGAAACAGTTCAATCTCTATCGCAACATGGGCGGCCGCAAGTTTGAAAAAGTCGAGTCGGCAGCGTTTGAGGGGATTGACGGCGCGCAGATTTCAGTGGGCGATGTCAACCACGACGGTTGGCCCGATATTCTTGTCGGCGGACACGGCGCGTCCCACGAGCACACCACATGGCTCTATGTCAACGGCGGTGACATGACTTTCAAGTCCTACGGCGCCCATTATGATGACCTTTTCGGCAAAACCGGCCATTTCAGCCGCGTCACCCACGGCGCGCAGCAACTCGTCGACTATGACAACGACGGTTTCCTTGACGCTTGGCTCTCGGGATGGTCCAACGGCGGTTGCACATCGGGTTGTCTCGCCGAGCTTTACCACAACGACAGCGCGTCGAAAGGCGCGACTGCCAATGCCGCTCCGTCAGCTCCTTCGGGACTCTCGGCCCGCGTCGACGATGCCGCCCGGACAGTGGAGCTGACATGGAATCCGGCGACCGACGATGTCACCCCGGCCACGGCCCTCCGCTATAACGTCTATATCAGGCGCAAGGGAAGTGAGGAGGTGTCGATGACGGTTCCCGCTGACCTTGCCACGGGATTTGTGAAAGTCGCCAAGGTTTCGGGCGAGGTGCGCGGCTGTGTCTACAAGGCCCGTCTTGCCGCGTCGGGTGACTATGAGTGGGGCGTTCAGGCCATTGACAACGCCAATGCAGGCGGGGCGTTTGCGACCGGCTCGTTTACCGCCACCCTGTCGGGAATTGACGGAGTGGAAACCGACGGTGCGGCTCTCGGCCTCGACATGATTGACGGCATTCTGTCCTATCGCCTCGACGGTGACGGCCTGCTTGAAATATTTGCCCCTGACGGCCATGCGGCTCTTTCTCAGCCGGTCAGCGGCAACGGCTCGATAGTGCCCGCGTTTGCCACGGGAGTCTATGTGGCCCGTCTGACCGCCGGCAGTGAAACTGCAACCCTTAAAATAGTCGTGAAATGAGATATTCCTATCTGCTGGCCGGTGTTTTGTTGTCGGCAACACCTCTGACTGCACAGGAAATGATTGATATGGGCGGCACTCCGTGGCGTTTCTCCAAGATAGTGCGCACCGATGCCAACCTTGCCCCCAAGTCGCTTGTCAGCGTGGGGCCGCGCAGCGTGTCAGAGCTGACCGACGGTGACAAGACCCGCGACTGGACTCCCGATGCCGCAGTCCCGTTGACCATCGACCTTCACGACCCATGCCGACTGGAATCGGTAACGCTGCACTATGCCGGTGATGCCGTCACTTCGGCCTCGGTGGATATAGAGGGGAGTCTTGACGGAGTGACGTGGACCCGGTTGAGCGACGGCGGCGTGACGCGCCCCTGTGTCGCCAATAAGACCAATGACCTTGCAGCGGTCGGGGAGACTTTCGGCTATGTGGAACGCATCACTGACACCTCGCTGACTGTTGATGTCGACGGCGAGTACCGGTTGTTGCGCGTGAAGTCGCCGCGTCAGTTCAGCGAGATAGTCGTTAATCCTGTCGCAGGTGACGACGGTTTCTCTCCGTCGCTGCTGTCATCACCCGATTTTGACGACAGCGGATGGGAACAGGTGGGGATTCCTCACTGTTACAACGAGCGCGACACCTATCTCAATTCCACCAAGGGTGAATTGTGCTGGCGTGGCGAGGCTTGGTACCGCAAAAAGATAAAAATTCCCCGCAGCGACCGCGGAAAGCAGTTGTTCTTGAGGTTCAACGGGGTAAATATAGGGATGACTCTCTATGTCAACGGTCATCCCGTCAATATGACCACCTCGGCGGTCCGTCAGCCATCCGACGTTACACATGTCGGCAGCTCAATCCCCTTTGCGGTCAACATCACCCCTTATGTCGAGTGGGGAAAGGAGAATCAGATTGCCGTGCGCGTCTCCAACTCCCGCGACACCTTTTTTACCTATCCCGAGTTTGCCGAAAACGAAGGTTTCGGGCAGGCGATGGGCGGCATAGTGTCCCCGGTGTGGCTCTGCTCCAAGAGTGACGTGCATATTCCATTTAACACCTACGCGCCACACGGAAAGTGGGGGACATATTTCGGCACCGTGTCGTCCACGCCGCGTCAGGCTGTCCTGCGGTTTGTCACCCGGGTCGAGAACGCCTCGGAAAAGGACAGGGAGGTGCGTCTTGTCACCGTGTTGAAGGACAAGGAGGGAAAAACGGTGTTTTCGCGTGCGGCGACCCGCAATGTCGCCACCGGTGAGACAGGCCGGTTTGATTTCTCGGGCCCTCTTGACAACCCGAATCTGTGGTATCCTGTCGGTTCCCCCTTGGGTGGCCCTTATCTCTACACGGTCGAGAACTCGGTATATGTCGACGGCAAGCTGAAAGACCGCGTTGTCGAGAAGATGGGCATCCGCACCGTCACTTGGGACAAAGATTATTGCTATGTCAACGGCGAGAAGACGATTCTGCGCGGTTTCGGCTACCGCAACAGCTATCCCGGTCTCGGGGCGGCTGTCCCGGTGGCGATGAGGTGGGATGATGTCAAGCGCATCGCCGACTGCGGCGGTAACACTTTCCGCGTCGGGCACCAGCCGCCGTTCTACGAGGCTGTCGAGGCTTGTGACGAGTATGGAGTCATGCTGATTCTCAACAGCGGCGACAACGAGTGGGCGTTGAAAAACGAACCCGCCTGCACCTACAAGCAGGAGTATGACCGCGATGCCGTCATCGCTTTCCGCAACCACCCGTCAGTGATAGTGTGGGAGTCCAACAACGGCCTCGCCCGCGACGGTGACCGCTATCTTCCCTCGCGCACTCTCGCCGAGGTGAAAAAGCATGACTTTATCGCACCGCGCATGGTTCTTAACCGCGACGGTTATCCTCCCGAGTGGGACGAGGCCGAGCCGGTAGTGGTCGGCTATACCAACTGGTACTGGAAAGATGACCGCGCCCCGTCGCTCAACACCGAGGTTTACGGGACCAACTGGAACGGTGACCCGAGTTTCTGCATTGCCCGTGACGACTATGACAACGAGGTGAAGTTCTCGCAATATTATGTCGAAAACTATCTCGACAACCTTGACAACCGCGCCTGCGGGTGGATTGACTGGATGCTCGCCGAGACCTACGGCGAGGGATATACCATCTATCTCAACGGCCGCCGCGACCAGAAAAGCCTCGGGTCATGTGCAATGGACGGTTCCCGCATCCCCAAACTGAAATACCGCATCTACCGCGACGCTCTCTGGAACAGCTATGACCGCCGCCCCGGCGTGGCATTGCAGTCCCATTGGAATTACTTGGGAATCGTCGATGTCAATGCTTGGAGCAATTGTCCCCGCGTGGAGCTTTTTCTCAACGGGCGCTCACTCGGTTCAGTCACCCCCGACAGCCGCACCCGTCGCTGCGTGTGGAAGGATGTGACTTGGGAACCGGGCACCATCGAGGCGGTCGGCCTCGATGCCGACGGCAATCCCGTGTGCCGCGAGTCGGCTGTCACTGCGGGCGACCCCTATGCCGTGGAAGTGACTGTCGAACCCAATTCTCCCGCACCCTCGGGAACCCGGTTCCCGCTGCGGGCCAATGGCAGCGACGCAGTCGTCGTTACCGCCCGTGTCGTTGACAAGGATGGCAACTGGTGTCCCCGCGCCGACAATCTGCTCCGTTTCGACGTGGACGGGGAGGGTGTCTACAAAGGCGGTTACAATTTCTATGTTACCGACGGGAAGGACATGGGTTATCATGCTCCCGGCGACCCCGAGCTTCAGGCCGAGGGCGGACTAATCCGTGCCGCCGTGCGCACCACCTTTACCCCCGGCCGCATTACCGTGACTGTAACTTCTCCCGGTCTCAAACCGGGCACGACCACGGTGAGGTCAGTTAAAAAATAGCAGATTTCAAATAACAAATTCCATTATAATTATAATGAAACGATATTTATTTTCCTTGCTTGCCGCAGGGATAGTGAGTCATGCGGGGTATGCCGAAGTGAGACTTCCGGCCTATTTCAGCGACAACATGATTGTGCAACAGAACTCCGATCTCGTTGTCTCGGGACATTCTTCCCGTCCCGGCAGCACTGTTACCGTGACTCCCGGATGGAATAAGAAACAATACACAGCCAAGGTTAACAACGCGGGTAAATTTTCCCTTACAGTTCCGACTCCTAAAGCCGGCGGCCCGTTCACGCTGACAATCAGCGACGGTGACGCTCTGACGCTTAACAACGTGGTTTCAGGCGAAGTGTGGCTCTGTTCCGGGCAGTCCAATATGGAGATGCAGGTCAAGGGCTGGGGCAAAGTGTTGAACTGGGAGGAGGAGCTTGCCGCCGCCGACCATCCCTCAATCCGCCTTCTTCAGGTTAAGCGGGTGGTGTCGACGACACCGCGCGATGCCTTGGAACTCGAAGTGACGGGTACAGGCTGGGCAGAGTGTTCTCCCGCGAGTGTCGAGAATTTCTCGGCAGTGGCCTATTTCTATGCCCGTGCGCTTGCCGACAGACTGAAAGTGCCTGTCGGGGTGATTGACACCTCGTGGGGCGGTACTCCCGCCGAGGCTTGGACTTCGGTGCCGACATTGCAGCATGTGGTCGACATCGACCGTCACGCCACGGAGATTGCAGCCTGTGGCGGCGATATGGAAAAACTCAAGGCCAAGCATGAGCGCGACATGAATCAGTGGATGCGGGATATGAACGCCTGTGACCCCGGCATGGACGGTGACAGGGCCGTGTGGGCCGAAGTTCCTCAGCAGGGGTGGGCGACGATGGACCTCCCCGGAGCGATGGAATACAAAGGGTTGCCCGACTATGACGGCACGGTGTGGTTCCAGCGCGTTGTCGAGATTCCCGAGGCGTGGGAGGGCATGGAGCTGACCCTCAATGTCGGGAAAGTGGACGATGAGGATGTGACCTATTTCAACGGTGTCGAGGTGGGCCGTGGCGGCGGTTACTGGATTCCGCGCAGCTACAAGGTTCCCGCGTCGCTCGTAAAGGCCGGAAAGGCACTTGTGGCGGTCAAGGTTCAGGACGAGAGCGGTACCGGCGGAATATGCGGCGATGCCTCGGAACTGTCAATCGGCACGGGCTATGACCGCGTTTCGCTTGCCGGACAATGGGGTTATCACATCGGTGTGCCCCGTGCCGAGCAGCCGCGCAAACCCGAGACTCCCGCCAGTCAGAACTATCCCGGCAATCTGTACAATTCAATGATTCATCCGCTTAATGATTTCCCCGTGCGTGGCGCGATATGGTATCAGGGAGAGTCCAATGTCGACCGTTGGGAACAGTACACACCGCTATTCCAAGCCATGATCAACAACTGGCGCGATGACCGGGGCAATGATATGCCGTTCTATTTTGTCCAGCTTGCCAACTTCCTCGAACGCCATGACGTGCAGCCCGGCTCGACTTGGGCTCATCTGCGCGAGGCTCAGGCCAACGCGCTTCAGCTCGACAATACCGGCATGGCTGTCGCAATAGACATCGGCGAGGCATACGATATTCACCCCAAGAACAAGCAGGAGGTCGGTGCCCGTCTCGCCCGCGCGGCCCTTGCCGGTACCTACGGGAAAGGGACTTACGCAGCTCCCCGTTTCGAGTCGATGAAGGTCAAGGGTGACAAGGCGGTCATCACGATGGACCGGCCTGTGACGGTCAAGGGTGACAGGCCGACCGGTTTTGTAGTGTGTGGCGCCGACATGCAGTTTCATCCCGCCGATGTCACCGTCGAGAAGAATATCATCACCGTTACCGCCCCCGGGGTGAGGCATCCCGTGGCTGTGCGCTACGGCTGGGCCGACAATCCCGCGTGCAATCTCTATGGTTCTGACGAGCTGCCCGTAGCGCCTTTCCGTACCGACTGCTACCGTTGAGCGATTTTTTAGCGGGGTTGACACGAGAAAGCAATTTATTGAACCGATTGTGTTATGCGCAAGGATTAAATGTGTTATAAATTTGCGACTGTTAAACACGACCAGTCAACTATTTAATATAAACAACCAAAAACATTATCATGAAAAAGTTTTATACTCTTTTTATGGGTCTTGCGGCAATCTCTTGTGCCGGTAGCGCATCTGCTCAGGATTTGCGTATCGAGACTAACGCTTCCAACCCCGACATCGAGATTATCGAGCAGGGTAAGTTTGACATTCTCAACAGCCTTGTCTCCAATACCGGCGGCGATACCAAAATCTGTCTCGGCGAAGTTGATTTCGGCGACGGTGACGTATATAAAGCCGCAAGTATCGACTTTGCCAACGGATGGGGTACTGACGGCTGGGCAATCCTTCATGCCGGTGCCGACTTTGAAAGCTCGATGCCCTTTACCGAAATCCCGCTTAACGAGTACAAAAGCTATTATATACCCCGCCGTTTTGGTGCCAACATGGGTTTCAATGTCAATGGCGGTGTCAGCGAAGGCATCATAATGGGTGATACCGGAGGTCTTCAGTACACCAAGCCCACGGGCAAGCAGAAAGTATACCTTACCTTCTTCGGCGGTAACGGCAATATCTTTGCCATCAACTTCTATAAGAACGAGTTTGTCGAGGAAGATTTCATCAATGACGAGGATGGCGATTGGGGCGGCGACCCGGGCATCCGTCTTCGCTGGCCCAGCGAAGACCCCCGTTATGCCGACAAGCGTGTCACTGTTTCGGTTTATGACTCGACTCCCGCAGTCCCCGTCGGTGAAGGCACCGATTTCCCCGAGGCCAGAATCGACGAGAAGACAAATGACGAAGGCATTGTGACCGACAACAATGGCTGGGGCTGGACCGGTGCAGGTTTCATGGTCGACTATGGTACTGTCGATTTCGGCAACAACCGTTTTGACCAGATGATGGTCGAGGTGAATCACTACAGTCAGAATCTCACCGACTATCTTGAAATCTATATTGACGAGGTTAACGAAGCCAACATGATCGGCAACATCTGGGTGGGACGCGAGCTCCGCGACGTGATGTATCCCCTCGCCCTTGACATCAAGCCTGTCAGTGGAAGCCACAAGGTTATTGTAAAATGGATTGGCGGCGGCATCAATGTGCGAGATATCGCTTTCTACGAGGGCCATCCTTGGACTCCTGCCAGTGAATGTGGTGCAAAACTCGTTGATCAGACTCCTTATGAGGACGATGCTGTGTTCCACTTCGGATTTGAAGGTCTTACCGACGGTGTAGGCGGTCCGTGGATTGCCGAAATCAAGGCCAAAGGCCGCTGGGAAGGAAAGGGTAACGCCGGTTACACTGAAAACGGCACCGTGATGTCGTTCTATTCTGAAACAGGCGAGCCTCTTTTCACCGAAGACATCTTCAAAACAATCGTTATCAACCATGCCTCGGAGCCTGCTGCAGTCGGTCTCAGCGATGAATGCTACTTCGCCTTCTATACCGATCTTGACCCCGAAATGATATATGTCGAAGATGACTGGAAATCTAATCTTGACATGATTCTCGAAGGTAAGGAACCTGTAGCCGTTGTTCCCATGCAGGGTACTCTGTCTTGGAACACCATCAAGCACACCCGTGGCAATGTTACCGGAAGCCTTGCCGGATGCACCGAATTGTTCATGGTCTACAACGGAGCCGGCGCCAACGTGTTTGACCTCTATTTTGAACCTGAGCGCGGGCAGTCGGGAATCAACTCGGTAACTGCTGAAAACGGTGTCACAGTATGCGCCGAGGCCGGTTCAATCGTTGTGAACGCTGTTTCGGCCACACAGGTAGCTGTGTATGGTCTCAATGGTGTCGCCGTGGTCAACACCGCAGTCGCCGCAGGCAGCCACACCTTCGCAGTCGCCCCCGGTTTCTATGTCGTCAAGACAGTCGATGCCGCAGGAGCCGCAGCCGCCAAGGTAATCGTTAAGTAAAAGTTAGCTCATATATATCACACTTCATAATCCGGAATTCCCTGCGAAGGGGATTCCGGATTTTTTTGTATAGCCTGACGAGTCATGCCCATGTGATAAAAGTCTATAGGTGGAGTATATGCCGACGAACCCAACCGCGGCTTGCAAGGATTAAGGTTGCCCGTAGACATCATAGGGGCGACATGCAGACAGACAGCCGCGGAGCGGCGGGGCCATGCTTAGCCCCACGCCTCGGCGTGGGGAGAGGTGACGCATCAAAGGATAGAGCGTCGGAGACGCGGGTCTGTGGTTGCTTACATGTACGTTGTCCCTATGACAAGTCATCCTCCCGACAAGTCATCCCCGTCTCAGTTATCAGCGAGTACACTTCTTCGGCAAAGGTATGTCCTGTATGATGTATCTCCTGAGTCTTTATATAGGTGATTACGGTATCTTTATCCGCCGGGGATTTTGATTCGGCAAAATATTCTTTACCCCACCCGTCAAAAAGTGGATAAAACCCTGACTTTCTCATCCATTGACTGCTTTTGCTCTTTATTTCTCTAACAAAATCCGATAGCGCACATGTAGGATGCAGGTCAATCAGTATGTGTATATGTTCTTCCATACCGTTGATGCGATATAGAACACACTTTTTCTCCTGAATGATATGCCATATAAATCGAAATAAAGGTGCTCTTTGTGACAAAGGAATGACCTGACATCTGTTCTTGGTGCAGAACACAATGTGAAAGAGGGAGATAGTTTTGCTCATGGCTTTTTTGCAAATATAGTTCATTTTTAGTGATAAAGCAAGAATTTAGAAAAGTATGATACCATAGGCTCGCGTCTCCGACGCTCTATCCCTTGATGCGTCTCCTCTCCCCACGCCGAGGCGTGGGGTTTCGCATAGCCTCGCCGCTCCGCGGCTGTCGGGCGGTGTGTCACCTTTGTGCTGTCGGAGTGAGGTTGCTACGGGAGAGTTATTATTTTTTAAGGAGAGACGATTGTGGTATTTATTGACCCGGGTGTGTTATGTGCGGGACGCAAATTGCAAGTATCTTTGTATTGGTATAACTACTTAATTATTACTCTGTTAATTATTTTGTTTATGAAATATCTGATATTGGCATTATTGACTGTGGCTGCCGTCGGGACCGGTGGTCAGGCGGCTCCGCGATACCAGTTCCGTGACACGACGCTGACTTGTGAGGAACGGGTCAACGACCTGTTGCGACGGCTGACAGTCGACGAGAAGATAGGACTGTTGCGCGCCACATCCCCGGCTATACCGAGGCTCGGGATAGCCGGATACAATCACGGCAACGAGGCACTCCACGGCGTGGTGAGGCCGGGCAAGTTTACAGTGTTCCCGCAGGCGATAGGTCTTGCCGCCACATGGAATCCGTCGCTGATCCATCGTGTCGCCACCGCTATCAGCGACGAGGCGCGCGGTCGATGGAACGAGCTTGGACATGGCGCGTTGCCGTCAGCCTCCCACAGCGGGTTGCTCACATTCTGGTCACCCACAATCAACATGGCTCGCGACCCTCGCTGGGGCCGCACTCCCGAGACTTATGGAGAGGATCCGTTTCTGACCGGGGAAATCGCCGTGGCCTTTGTGCGCGGCCTTCAGGGCGACCACCCGCGTTACATAAAATGTGTCTCCACCCCCAAGCATTTTGCTGTCAACAACGAGGAACACAACCGCGGGTGGAATATCGTTACCGTGCCCGAGCGGGACTTGCGCAATTATTATTTTCCGGCTTTTGAGAAATGCATCCGCGAGGGTAACGCGCAGAGCATCATGAGTGCCTATAACGGAGTCAACGGTTATCCGTGCTCGATTAACAAGTGGCTGCTGACCGACGTGCTGCGCGGTGACTGGAATTTTGACGGCTATGTGGTGTCGGACTGCGGCGCGCCCGAATATGTCGTGTCGCTCCACCATTATACCGGCTCTTATCCCGAGGCCGCGTCACTGTGTCTCAAGGCGGGGCTTGACTTGGAGTGTGGCGACAACGTGTATATCGGTCCGCTGAAAGAAGCCTATGACAGAGGAATGGTCACGATGGCTGAGATTGACTCGGCGGCCTACCGAGTGTTGCGCGGGCGGTTGCGCCTCGGGTTGTTTGACAATCCTGACGACAACCCCTACAATTCCATCCCATCATCGGTGGTGGGATGTGCTGACCATCAGCAGCTCGCCGCCGAGGCCGCGCGGCAGAGCCTCGTGCTGCTGAAAAACAGCGACGCGATGCTCCCTCTCGACCTTGACGCGATAACGTCAATAGGGGTGGTGGGAATCAATGCCGCCAAGTATGAGTTTGGTGATTACAGCGGCGTGCCTCTCAATACACCCATGTCGGTTCTTGACGGCCTTCGCGAGCTTGCTGGCGACCGGGTGGAGGTCAATTATGCGCCGTGGAATTCCGCAACTTCATCCTATACGCTCCTTGGCCCGACCGCGATGCCCGACGGGGTGAAAGTGGAATATTTCTCTAATTCAGACTTGTCAGGCACTCCCGTCACCGTTCAGGACTCATACATCTATTATGACCCGAAAAACCAGCCGCCTAACCCCAATGTCCCCGCATCGCCCATGTCAATCCGCTGGACCGCCGAGGTTGTGGCCCCTTCGACAGGCCGGGCACAGTTTGCTGTGACGAGCGATGACGGATGCCGTCTTTATTTTGACGGCAGGCTGATGGTTGACCATTGGGAGATACGTCCCGAGGCCACCAATTATGCCACTGTCAAGATTGAGAAGGGGAAACGTTATAAAATCGTTCTTGAATACTTTGACAACGGCGGCGAGGCTGTTGCGAAACTCGCGTGGCGCACCCCCGTGGTCGAGGGTGCGAGACCGATTGACAAATATGGAGACGCCGCGCATGTTCTTGAAACAAGCGACGTGGCTGTCGCCGTCATGGGCATCGACCGCACTATCGAGCGCGAAGGTCAGGACCGGGAGTCTCTCGACCTGCCTGCCGACCAGACCGAATTTATCAGGGAGGCGTTGAAAATCAACCCCAATCTCGTGGTTGTGCTCGTGGCCGGAAGTCCATTGTCGATAAACGAGATTGACGAGTCGGCCCCGGCAGTGCTTTACGCGTGGTATCCCGGCGAGCAGGGAGGCCGCGCGGTTGCCGAGGCTCTTTTCGGCGATTACAATCCGGGTGGCCGTCTGCCGCTGACATTCTATCGCGGGATGGCCGACCTTCCCGCCTTTGACGACTATGACATCACCCACGGACGCACCTACCAGTATTTCACCGGCAAGCCGCTTTACCCGTTCGGTTACGGGCTGAGCTATACCACGTTCTCTTATTCCGACATGCGTGCCGAGGTTGCAGGCGACAGTGTCG
This sequence comes from Porphyromonadaceae bacterium UBA7042, assembly GCA_002494015.1. GTDB lineage: Bacteria > Bacteroidota > Bacteroidia > Bacteroidales > Muribaculaceae > Duncaniella. The sequence goes on from DLAR01000073.1 coordinate 67,725, forward strand.
CTGTCGCCGTGACCGTTACCAATACCGGCAATCGTGACGGCGACGAGGTGGTGCAGCTCTATGTCTCGACTCCGTCAGGTTCCCCGCTTGCGCCCGTCAGGCAGTTGAAAGGCTTCAGCCGTGTCGGCATTCCGGCGGGAGAGAGTCGCGATGTCGTGATGACTGTCGGGATTGACGACTTGAAACTGTGGGACGAAGACTCGGGCGGATTCGTGTTGCCCGAGGGTGATTATCTTTTTCAGGCAGGAGCCTCGTCGGCCGACTTGCGGTTGCAGAAAATCGTGCGCCTTCCCGCGTTGTCGGGAGTCGAAAATATAGGTGTCGTACCCGGTATCGATGTCTCTCCGGTCGAAAACGGGGTTGAGATTGTGGCCGATACGGCTTGTGACGTGACGGTTCACGACCTTGCCGGAATCACAGCCGGCCGTGGCCGTTTCCCGACCGGCCGCGGCCACATCGCGCTTGCCCCCGGCTTCTACCTTGTCACCGCCACAACAGCCTCAGGGACTTCCACCGCCAAGGTCCTCGTCAGGTAGTGACATTATTTTGGTCATCGTTAGCCTCCGCACAATCCGGATTGTGCGGAGGCTTTTGGGTTAGTTGTCATGGGAATTTTGGTTTGGATGATAAGGAGAAATAAGGATTGTTAATGAGAACTTTTTAGCGGGTGGAGGGATTATATCTATATCAACTATTTATTTGAAGTGGTTTAGTCCATCGTTTTGATATGTCAGTCTCACGTCCCTATACATTTGACCGGGTGGTCAGGATTGTCGGCGGTATCGCGCTGCTGGCCGGTACCGTGTGGCTTATTAATCTGCTGAAGAATGTGTTATTGCCGTTTTGCGCGGCTTGTCTTATTGCCTATCTGCTTGAGCCGCTTGTCGAGATTCAGCAACGGTGGCTGAGGCTTAAAGGCAGGGTCATTCCCATTTTTCTGACCCTTGTCGAGGTTGCGTGTGTTCTCGCGCTTGTGGGATATTTCTTTGTGCCCTCTGTCGTGAATGAGATTCATGACATGGGTGAAATGCTGAAAAACAGTTCGGGAGGAGGGGCTTCGGTCCCGTTTGTGCCTCAGAAGGTGGTTGACTTTGTCAACCATTATATAAACACAATCAAGATAGACGAGCTGCTTGAAAGCGGGAGGTTTGAGACCATTGTCGATACAGGTACGTCGGTCATCACATCGACGCTAAATTTTCTTTTTCACACCCTCGAATGGCTGCTGATGTTCATATATGTCATCTTTGTTCTGATTGACTATGAACATCTCATGAAAGGTTTTCGGCTGCTCGTGCCGCCGAAGTACCGCCCCATAGCCTATAAAGTGGGCGACGACATCAAGGCGAGCATGAACCGTTATTTTCGCGGACAGGCGTTGATAGCTCTCTGTGCGGCAGTTTTTTACTGCATCGGGTTCTCGATTGTCGGGATTCCGCTGGCGATAGTCCTCGGCATCCTTGTCGGGGTTCTCTACATGATACCTTATTTCCAGTATGTCACACTGATACCCGTTACGCTTGTGTGTCTCATTGACTCGATGGGGGGCCATGTGGGATTTTGGCCGCAACTGGGGCAGTGCGTCCTCGTCTATGTCGTCAGTCAGTGTATCTGCGACTATGTGCTGACACCTAAAATCATGGGAAAGGCGATGGGACTTAATCCGGCCATAATCCTGCTGTCGCTGTCAGTGTGGGGAACGCTGCTCGGCCTTATCGGCATGATTATCGCGCTGCCTCTGACCACATTGCTGCTGGCCTATTACCAGCAATATGTGCTCAACCGTCAGGATATACCCGCCTCTGAAAAACTCGAAGATCAGTCGACTCTCCACAAGATTACTGACAAGTGAAGGGCCTCTCTCTCAGATGTCGGCACCGTCTTTAAGTGCTTGTCCGAACCATGCGAGAGCGCAAAGGATAACGATGATGAATGTCATGGTTTACTTTGAATGTTATGTTTCGAGGAAAGACAATAGGGCTTTCGTGTGCAAAATTAGAGGTGACGAGTGCAATATCAAGGGTCTTGAAGGTTAAAATATGTTATAATGCCGCTGCATGGACTGAATCCGCACGGCTCTTTCATTTAA
>DLAR01000057.1:0-11981 GCA_002494015.1 Porphyromonadaceae bacterium UBA7042
AGCTACAGCTATGCTCCCTCGATTCATGACAAAATCCGACTCATGTAAACGGGCTTTGGATTCACATTTGTTTTTAAACAACCTCTAAAGTCACAGCCATCGGCGAGAACGCGTTTGACGGCTGCGAGGTACTCGCGTCGGTAACAATACCGTCGAGTGTCACCTCGATAGGCAACTATGCGTTTGAATACTGTTATGAGCTGCGCAGTGTCGAGCTGCCCGACGTTGTCACCCGCATCGGAGACTACGCATTCTTTGAGACAGGACTTTACAGCATCTCACTGCCCAACCGCCTGAGCGAAATCGGCGAGGCTGCATTCGGCAAATGTTTCGACCTCGGAGTCGTCAAGTTCAACCAAGCGCTTAAAAGCATCGGCAACAAGGCTTTCCAGCTCTCAGGAATAAAAGAGGCCGTGCTCCCCGCAAGCCTGCTGTCTATCGGCGACGAAGCCTTCAGCGGATGCGAGAACCTCGGTTATGTCGTCATCGGCGACGGGGTGAAAACCATCGGCCAGCAAGCCTTCTACAACTGCAACCACATGCTCGAACTCTCCCTCGGATGGGATCTCGAAACAGTAGGCGACAAGGCTTTCCAAGGCTGCATCATGCTGTCACAGATTATAAAACTGCCCGACAACGTTAAATCAGTGGGCACATACTCCTTTGCCGACTGCACCCTGCTTAAAGGCATCCACATAGGCAAGTCGCTTGAAACAATCGGCCTCGTCGCGTTCTCCAACTGCCGCGACCTCCTCACCGTCACCGTCGATGAAGAGAACCCCAACTTTACCGCCGTCGACAACATCCTCTACACCAAAGATATGACAAGCGTTGAACTCTGCCCCACCGCCCGCGCCGACGCCTACGAGATGCCCGCGTCAGTAACCGGCGTGGCTCCCGGCGCGTTTTTTATGTGTGGCAGCGTTCCGTCGGTTACCCTTAGCGACAACGTTACCGAAATCGGCGACTGGGCATTTGCCATGTGCGAGACACTCCCCGAACTCAAACTCCCCGCATCACTTGTGCGCCTCGGAGACCACGCTTTTGACATGTGCACCTCAGTCAAGTCGGTATCGATTGGCGACAAGCTCGAATATGTCGGCAAATACGCTTTCAACGGCTTAGCACTCGTAGAAAACTTCGACATACCCTCTACTGTAAGCCACATAGGCGCTTCGGCTTTTGCCGGATGCATAGCAATGAAATCATTAGCAATTCCCGAAGGGGTTACCGCCGTGGAAGACGCAACTTTCCAGAACTGTACCGCCCTCCAGTCGATTACCATCCCCGAGTCAGTCACATCAATCGGCGACTTCGCTTTCCAGTTCTGCATGAAACTGCCTGAAATCAACCTCCCCGACGCGGTCACCACCATCGGCCAAAGCGCACTCTACGCCTGCGTGGGACTCAAAGAACTCACGCTCCCCTCAGAACTGACCTATATCGGCCCGTGGGGTATCGCCGGATGTCCCGAACTCAAAAAAATCACTTGTGGCGACAAGCTCCAGATGGTTGACTACCATGCGTTTGACTACCTGTCGTCACTCACCGAGATAAACCTTCCCAACTCGCTCGTCATCATTTCCAAAAACGCATTTGAAGGCTGCTCGAAACTGACCGAAATCAACCTCGGCACATCGCTCGAAACCATCGACGAGGGAGCGTTTATCAACTGCTCGGGACTCAAATCGCTCCACTTCCATGACGCGCTGACATTCATCGGAGCCGAGGCATTCAAGGGATGCCGCGCCATCACCGCCGTCACCAGCGATGCAGCAGTGCCCCCGGTGATTGACAACGACAACGCTTTTGTCGCAACCGTCTACAACAAGGCTCAGCTCGCCGTACCCGCCGAGTCACTCGATGCCTACAAGGAAGCCGAAAGCTGGAAAAAATTTGTCAATATAACCGCCCAGTCGTCGGCCATCGGCGAAATCGGCGCCGACATTGACGACAGCGATGCCGCGCCCGTCTACTACAACATGAACGGCATCCGCGTCGACAACCCCGCCCCCGGCCTCTACATCGTGAAACGCGGCACAAAGGTCAACAAAGAATACGTTACCCGCCCATAAACTACAAAACACACTATAAGCTACTGTAACTAAGCAGGGAGAGGCGCGGCATGACCGCGTCTCTCCCCGCTTATAACCGTCAGCATCCATTGCAGGCAAAACACCCTCTTTCACATTTCATGCAATCCACTTCGACACGGGCCGGCGAAAGTTCAGCAGGCAAAAACGACAAAAACGCTTAAACTATTTTGATTACTTGCGATTTTATTGTATCTTTGCGCGATTGAAACGTGGCTTTTGTCCCCTCGCCGACAACGGGCACATTTCCTGACCCCCGATACCAATCAGAAAAATAAACAAAACAACCACATAAACTTAGAATGGCAACATTAGAAAAAATCCGCAGCAAGTCAGTGCTCTTGCTCGTCATCATCGGTGCCGCCCTGCTGGCGTTTATCATCGGTGACTTCTTCACGTCGGGCCGCACGCTCTTCGGCACCGGCACGACTATCGCAAAGGTAGGTAATCAGAAAGTCGATGTTCAGGAGTTCCAGCGCCGCGTTCAGGAAGCCACGCAGCAGGCTCAGGCACAAGGCCGGAAAGTTGACGGTTCGGTGATCCAGCAGCAGGTCCTCAACAGCATGATTGCCGAAGCACTCTTTAATCAGGAAATCAAAGACCTCGGCATCGTTGTCACCGACGACGAGCTCACCCGCATGATGGTGGGCGAAAACTCTGCTTTCGTCGACCAGATGGTGCGCCAGCAGATGGGTGCAGAATCGGCACAGTCGCTCCACGACATGGCCTACAACCCCGGAAAATACGGCATCTCGCAGGAGCAGGCCGTGCAACTCCAGCAATACTGGGTAAGCCTCGAAAAACAGGTCGAGCAGATGCTTCTGCAGCAGAAGTTCCAGAACCTGTTCAACGGCACTATGGTGGCCAACGACCTCGACACCCGCGCCCTCTATGACGACAACGCCGCCACCGCCCACATCCTCTATGCTAAAAAAGACTTCGCCTCGCTCGAAGACGCTAAATACGAAGTGAGCGATGCCGAGCTCCGCGACGCTTACAACAAGGACCGCAACCGCTACAAGCTCGACGAAGACGTGCGTTCGGTAAGCTACATCGCCGTCGACATCGTGCCCTCTGCCGACGACATCCTCAAAGGCCAGCAGAAAGTCGAGGACGCAATCGCCGCCCTCAACGCCCAGCCTGAGACTCAGGGTCTTGCCGACATGCCCGACTTTGTCGTTGACCGCAAGAAATACACTCAGAAAAACATTGAGTCGCAACCCCGCCTCAAGGCGTTTGCCGACTCGGCATCAGTAGGCAAAGCCGCCCTCGTCAACAAGGTCGGCAACGACTACACTATCGCCAAGCTCCTCGGCCGCCCGAGCGAAATCGACGGCGCCACCATCGACTTCATGATGGTTCAGGGCGACCGCGCAAGCATCGACTCCCTCGTCACCGCCCTCAACGCCGGTGCCTCATTTGACTCCATCGCAGCCAACCCCCTCGTCGCTTCTTCACAGAAAGACATCGAGGTATCGCTCGTTGACCCCAACTATGCCACCGTCAAGGAGGTTATCGAAAACGCTCAGGTGGGTCAGTTCTTCACCCCCGACACAATGGCACAGAACGGCCGCATCTTCCGCGTCACCAAGCGCGACGATGCCGCCCCCGTCTATGACCTCGCCGTCGTGACATTCACCACCGAGCCTTCCAACGCTACCATCAACAACCTGCAGGCCAACCTTCAGAAATATGTAGCTGAAAACAAGACCTCGGCCGACTTTGCCAAGAACGCCACCGACGCGGGTTACTCCACATTCCCCGCCCAGATTTCAGCCTCGTCGCCCCAGCTCGGCGGCATGACCGACTCCCACTCGGCCGTCGCTTGGGCAATGGATGCCAAGAAAGGGGAAGTTTCACCCGTGTTTGGCGACATCACCTCGGGCAAATTCATAGCCGTGGCCCTCAACGACATCTATGACGACGGTTTCGTACCCGTGCGCGACACTCAGGTAGCCACTTCGCTCACCGCCCGCGTGCGCAACGACAAGAAGGCCGCCGACCTCATCGCCCAGTACAAAGGCAAGGCCAGCGACATCAACGGCTATGCCAAGCTGATGGATGCCCGCGTCGACACCACCACCGTCAACTTCGGCCAGTTCATGATTCCCGGCCTCGGCATGAACGAGAGCGAAATCATGGGCGTCGTTGCCAACGCCAAGGAAAACACCCTCCTCGGCCCCATCCAAGGCAACAACGGCGTGGTCGTTGTATATGTGACCGGCATCGACAAGGAAGGCCGTCCCTTCAACGCCGACGAGAGCGCAATCCGCTTCAACCAGCAGCGCGGCGCGGCCCGTCTCGGCAACAACATCAACAACATCCTCATCGGCAACAAGAAAGTAACTAACAACATGAACACCTTCTACAAGTAATTGTAGAGCGGTTTATGGTTTAGGTTATCCGTCTTCCGCAAGATCAAGACGGAGTGAATAAAAAGTGAAATTTAGGCTTCGGCCTGAAGGAAGACAATGGTTTACATCGAAAAAAAGGCATTATCTTCATCACCTTTCACCTTTCACCGTGACACTACCGCATTTCCTCTAACGCCATAACAATGCCGGCGGCCTCCCTTCCCGGGAAGCCGCCGGTTGCTTTCACCCTGCCGCCACGCCAGAGGCCGTCTTCCCGCGTTTTTTCGCAACTTCGCACCACGATGAGGCATCTCCTTCACATAATCACGCTGACGCTTGTGGCGGCCTTTATTTCGGCCGTCACGGGATGCTCGCGCGACAACCGCGCAATCGCCACCCTCGACCTTGCCGACAGCCTCCTCTCCACCAGCCCCGACTCCTCCCTCGCCCTCGTCACGTCAATCGACACCTCGGCCCTATCCTCCCCCGCCGCCCGCGCCCGCTGGGCCCTCTCCTACACTATCGCCCGCGATAAAAACTTCGTCGACGAGACCGACGACTCGCTCATATCGGTTGCCGCACGCTATTTCGCGCAGAAAAATGACACCCGCCGAGCCATGCTCGCCTATTATTACCTCTCACTCGTGCAGTTTAACGCCAGCAACTACACATCCTCGGCTGTCTCGGGACTCCGATCGCTGAATTATGGCGAGGAACTGCGCGATTCTTTCTGGCTCGGGCGCATCTGCGAACTGATGTCGCGCATCAACCACAACACCTACAACATGCCCGAAACCGAGCGATGGATTAACCGCGCCGTCGAGATGTTCAAAGCAGGCCGCGACACAAACTTCTACTTCGAGTCAAAAATTAACCAAGCCATCTGCTACACCAATCTTGACGACCACACCCGCGCAATCGCCATCTTGGACTCAATAAAACCGCTGCTGCCAACCATGACACAATATATGCAAGGAGCATGGCACGAATGTTATATCAGTCCCTATTTAAAGACGAAACAGTATGACTTAGCTTGGCAAAAAATCACTGACTGTGAGCAGTTTGGAGATATTATTGTAGAAAATAGCGAATTTTATTCTCAGAAAGCGGTATTAGCACTGGCATGGAGACAATATGATAATGCGTTGAAATACCTCAATGACGCAAAATCTTTATCATGCGATTCCACCACTGACATTCACTACATAACCGCCCTCGCTACCTATTATGATTCGATAAAAGAACCGACAAAACAGCTCATTCTAACCCAAACGCTGTTGAATCTGCAAAACGAAGGCGTTAGCGAAGCTATAAAACAGTCTGTTGCAATAGCTCAACGAAACTATTACCTTGATAAAACATTATTTCAACAATTAAAAATAAGAACCTCACGGTTCATCATACTATTACTCGGCTTAATTCTTGTCATACTAACTATCTGTGGAACATTCTTTTATAGACAACACATCAGGATTAAAAACGCCGAATTAGAGAAACGTCTCATTGAAATCAATACATTGAAACAAAACTTGTATGATAATAATGGACATTTTTGTGAGCTTTTTTCGGACATAAAGGAACGCGAACACGAAATATCACGTTTATCACTCGCACTTGATAGCAAGGCCAGTGAAACAGAAAAGCTGCAACTGTTAGTTAACGAGCTTTTTGCCTCACATTTCGAGACATTAAATAAATTAGGTAACGAATATTACGAATGCCTTGACGGTTCAAACCCACAAATATTTTATCGGAATCTTGAAAAAGAAATCAACAAACTACATAGACCGGATTTTATAGACAATCTTGAAAAGATTGTCAACGAATGTAGGAACGGAGTCATTGACCGTCTAAAATCTATTTCGTCTTTAACCCGAGATGAAATCACATTCCTTACCCTTACCTTTGCCGGACTTTCTCCAAGGGCGATATGCCTCATCCTTGACTATAAAGTAAAATCTATCTATACTCGACGCGCTCGTATTAAAGAAAAAATAGAAAAATCCAACAGCGAACACCGGGATTTTATTCTCCGGCTACTACGATAAACATTCATATTTTCATATAGTTACAGGTGAAGAATATTTTAAAATATTCTTCACCTGTAACTATATGAAAATCAGCAACTAACAAACAGCGCTGAAGAATATTATATCATCACAAATTTGCATTTATCTCATTTGCATATACTAATTTTGCATCCAAAAATTTAAAAACTTTTATCCTATGTACAAAACTATTATCACAACATTTCTATTAGTAAACCTGATTCCTCCTAATTATATTTGTGCAGGAGAATCCCAGTCAAAGGTTAATATAAAATTTAAATCACAAAACCCGCGCCACAATCGTGTTCCGTTCCAAAATCCCGTGGACGAGGACAGCAATATTGACGCATACGTTGACAACGGGAATCTCACCATTATCTTTGAGGAAAGCGAAGGTATGGCAACCCTTAAAATCGAAGATTTGACCGACGGCAGCATCTCGACAATGCAGTTCCACACCTCTGCACCCCTCGTCATCCCGATTGGAGACCCCTCCGCTCCCCTCGTCTTCACCATCACAACCGATGCCAGTAACGAATATCAGGCTTGGCTGTAATAACAGAAACAGAATCAAAATGAAACATTTCCTTATTAGAATAACAAGTGTTATTCTGTACTTTATTTGTTTCGGTTGCAGTAATCACAATGTTTCACCAAAAGATTTTACTGAAATATCGTATATTATATCATTCACAGGAGACACAAATGATTTTATCGGACGTATTAGCGCAAACACTATATCTATGAATTCTTTTCTTGAATCTGAATCTTTTCAAGACAAAGGAAATAACCAATTTTCCGATAATAAGTTTGACAAAGAATATGAACTCACATTAAAAACCCTAAATGAAAATGGAGATGATAATAAAGTTGTTAATTTCGCTATTACTGCATTGTGTATTAGTGATGGCCCGACAAAAAGACTTTATGGTAAAATAGTAAAGAAGAATAGGAGTAATATTCTTGGAATTGAAGAATTCCAAATAAATTCTATTCCCAAAAACGAAACTCCATATCCAGATTACACAAAATATTCATTTTCAACCTCTTTTTAAATAAAAAAACGATGCATTTAAGAACAATAACCTTTCTGTGCCTTTGTATTACATTATTGACCGGATGTAATGAAATTTTAGAAAATGAATTCTCTATAATAAATGGATCGCGATCAGTGACAGAAGACTTTAAAGATGTATATGTGACTGGCTTTACAAGTTCTATAAACCAACAAAACACAAAACTCCTTTTTAACAAAGAATTAGCAAGTTTGACAGGTTTAGAAGCTGGGAACGTGTATATTACCCGTTATGAGAAATATCGTTATGTGGTGAAGATAGATAACGGATGGACCTTTTTTGAAGAAGAATTATATGACAAATGCGGCCTTCGAACCAGCCAAAGTTTTGAAGGGAGTCAGATACTATATGCCAATCGAGGATATAATATAATTTCAACTACCGCAAATCAAGTTGTCATTGAAACAAATCTAATACATGTCGTCTCAGATATGGCAGGACATGCTTTAAACATCTATTATCCATGCAAACCAGCAGAAATAGAATGGCACTATTACTTATTTAAAGAATAATTCAACGAATTACAAATTTTACAACAATGAAAAAACTATCAAATTTTTTATCCGTATTAGTTTTAATATTTACATGCGGATGCCAAAATTCCACATTGATTGAAGAACCCAACAATTTACATGCAGAAGATTTTAAGAACACAATAGAACCAAGTAGAGAAACGTTGGATTCTCTTGAGATGATTGCGCCACACGAAATTGACGAAATCAAGGACTTAGGTAGTGTAATTGAGATTGCTGATTCTCTATTTCATACAATCTTAAACAATGATTCATATGTATTTGAGCAAAATACACATATCGTATCGTCTCGTGCAAGTATGGAAAAATTTACAGTTTATGTCAGCAATCCACTTCCGTTAATGCCCGAAGATGAACAAAAAATGTTTTTCAAAGCGAAATTTGGTTCCGAAGTTGTTGACCTTATCAATCAACATTCTACTAAAGATTATAAGATATCTACCGGAACAACCTATTTGTGCCACTGGGATGTCATGATGCATTATGTCAATTTGAGTTCTAATCAAAACTTAGGAGTTACAAACTCTCCTAAATGCGCGCTCCATCCTGATACAAAATCATCCTACCTCAAACGCGGATATAAAACCGAAAAGAAACTTCAAAATGATGGAACATCAATAATGTATCTTTATTCATTTCAATTAGATATAATGCGCAAAGACACCAATAAACCAACAATTGTTTTGAGCAAAAAATATCCGAGACTTCTTGATAGTCCGTACAATGGATATGAATTTAACTATGGTATTTTGACAAGATAAAAATCACTAAGCATTTTTTATGGGATATAAATATTCATGAACAGTTTATATTCTTTGTAAAATGGTTTATTGAACCTTTCCCCGGCGCGAGACGCTGTCTTGTGCCGGGGTTATTTTATCGGAGCCTGCGATTATTTACATCTATCTTCAATATTTTTTTGCTATTTTTGCAAAAAGACAATGGCACATAATATGGCACAGGATAAAAATGTTACCGAACCGTGGTGGGACACGGCATTATGCGCGGCCCTTATCGCAATGGACATTATATGGCATATCCGGCCGGAGATGAAACCGGCATTTCTGCAGGCGACATGGTTTATAACAGCCGCTGTAATCGTCGTGGTCGGAATCTTCGTGTGGCTCACCGTGTCAAGCAGACATCGTTTCAAGTGGCGGTGGTGGTTGTTTGCCATAATAATCACCCTGTGGACGATTATCGGAGTTTCCTATCTGATTTCATGACAGACAAAAGATGACAGATAAAAAATAACAGACAGCGTTGATGCGGCTGTCTGTTATTTCTTATCTGCTACTTTTTATCTCTTTACATTTTGAACGGCTTGTCAGAGACATAGATTTTGAAGTCGCGGATGCTGCCGGGCGCGCCTGACTCCATGCGGGGAAGGTATTGCACGGCGGTGACGGTCTGCGGCTTACCAAGGTCGATGACCACGGCATGGGGGAACGGGATGCCCTTGACGGTGCTCCAGTAGGTCGACTCCTGAAGGTCAAAAATCTTGTCGGCCGAGCGGTTGGAACCTTTGACATTCTCCGAGTCGGCATAGACGACAGTCCACGGTTCGCGCGACAGTCTCTCGCCATTGCCGTCGAGAAGATAAAGCTCGGCAATGCAGGCGCGGTCATCGTCGGGGTTATTGCCGCTGAGGGCCTCGATGACGACATACTGTCCGCTGGCGGGAGCGTCAAACTTCACCTCCTGCCATCCGTTGCCGGGAGCGAATGATGATGTCAAGACCGGTTTTTCGCCCGTGAGGTCAAGGTTCTGCCCCTCCTCGCGGTGGATGAGCGGGCGCGGCACGAGGAGTTTGTCAAGCAACGGCTCGGTCAGGCCCTCACAGCGGGCCTCCTTGGGACCTACGATGTCGAAGACAAGTATCTCGTTTTCACCTTTCCTGAGCCAGCAGCCGGGGGTGTAGAGGGTCTGTTGCGGACCTATTTCCCAGATGCGTCCGAGCGGGTGGCCGTTGACATAGACAAGTCCCTTGCCCCATGTCTCGAAGTTGAGGAATGTATCGCTCGGCTTGCCCTTGACGGTGAATGTGCCGCGATATGCGCCGGGGATGCGCTGCCCGCGGTCATCGGTCAGCTTGTCGATGGGGCGGAAATTCATCGCGGTGTAGGTTTCGAGCTCGTCGGCGATGTTGTAGACGCTCCAGTTCTTGAGGTCGCAGACAAATGGGCGGCCGTCGATGTGGGTCGTCAGCGTGACATTGCCTGTGATGCCCTTGAAGTCCTTGATGGCGCGGCCGAAGTTGATGCGGCCCATCGCCTCGACGAGGATGTCGAGCACGGCACCCTTGCGGCAGGGGGGAAGCTTGATTTCTTTCTCGCCGTTGCGGCGGTCGAGCTTGCCGACAAGCACGCCGTCGACAAATATCTGAGCATAGTCGTGGGCCTCGTTGACAGTCAGCAGCGACGGGCGGTTCATCTCGGGGAGGGTCGTGCGGTAGAGTATCGAGCCGAATCCTTGGTCATATTCCTCCATTGTCCTGATGTCGGCATCGGTCTTGGGGGCGGGGAGGTTGTCAAAGAGGGGGGCCATCTCGGTCAGCTCAAAGCTCTTGACGGCTATCGGCTTGATGGTTTTGGGGACTGCGGCCTGTTTCTCGCCGTTCATATACTTGGCGAGTGTCTTGCGCAGCTCCCAGTACTTTGGGGTGGTCTGCCCGCTCTCGCTGATGGGCGCGTCATAGTCATAGGAGGTCACGTCGGGGGCGAAACCGGGGGAATTGGCGCCGGCCCAGTGGCCCCAGTTGGTACCGCCGTGGGTCATGTAGAGGCTGAACGAGATGCCTTTGGAAAGCATTTCGTCAATACCGGCAATCATGTCGGCGGCGGGGCGTGTCTCGTGGTTGGCGCCCCACTTGTCAAACCATCCGCTCCAGAACTCGCTGCACATCAGCGGCGCGTCGGGACGCTCTTTCTTGAGCGATTCAAACTGCTGGTCGACGTTGGCCCCTGTGCCGAAGTTCATCGTCCACACGAGGTCGTCGAGACCGTTGTTGAGGTAATTGGATGACCAGTCACACTGGAACAAGGCCACGTCGGGGTAGTTGCGGCGCACCATGTCGCGTATTGCCGAGACATAGGGCTTGTCGATGCCGTAGGAACCATACTCGTTCTCTACCTGTACCATGATGATGGGGCCGCCGTTGGCCACCGTAAGGTCGCGCACCTGATCGGCCACGGCGTTTTCAAATTTCTCGACCCTCTCCATGAAATAGGGGTCCCGCTCGCGCAGTTTTATATCTTTCTTTTTCAGCAGCCACCACGGCAGGCCGCCCATCTCCCACTCGGCGCAGACGTAGGGTCCGGGGCGCAGGATGACTTTCATGTCGTTGGCCTGACACAGTTTCACAAACTCGCGCAGGTCGTTGTTGCCGGTGAAGTCAAACCGGTCCGGTTGCCCTTCGTGGGCGTTCCAAAACACATAAAGACACACCGTGTTCATCCCCAGTGCCTTGGAGAGCTTGATGCGCTGGTCCCAGTAGGGGCGCGGGATGCGGGGGTAGTGCAACTCGGCTGCTTTTACCACAAATGGCTCGCCGTTAAGCATAAAGGCTCCTTTTCCGGCTTCAAATGTCGCAGGCTCGGCAGCGACGGCAGCAGTCTTGGCCTCGGCGGTCCATGCAGGGTTAAAGGCCGCGATTGCCAGTAGCAACGAAGATAATATGGGTTTCATAAATATTGGCTGAATGGTATTAGCTTTCAAAATATGACGCAAAGATAGCTAATTGTAGTCAGTCAATAGGTGTGAAATCGGTAAAACTTGAACTGTTTTAGGTCAGAAGTATTTTTAAGTCAGAAGTGTTTTTAAGTCAGAAGTCAGAGTGATGAGTTATGAGGTGTTTTTAAGTCAGAAGTCAGAGTGA
>DLAR01000057.1:12321-22244 GCA_002494015.1 Porphyromonadaceae bacterium UBA7042
AGTCAGAGTGATGAGTGACGAGGTGTAGCGGTCACAAGTGAACTTCATAACTCATCACTCTGACTTCTGACTTAAAAATACCTCATCACTCTGACTTCTGACTTAAAAAATACCTCTGACTTATATCAGTGTTCCATATCGAAACCACGGCGGCGGAGAGCGCTGAGCATACGGTATTTCATCGCCTCGCGGTAGTAGGAGATGATGTGGCCACACCAGTCGTTGGTCGTCTTGTCACCGGCGCGGGTGGTGTTGTAGCGGGTGATTTCGTCATCATAGGCTTCGAGGTCGGGGGTCATGTCGTCCTGACGGTACTCGTTGTGATGGATAACGAGCGACGCAGGCTGCTTGGGTTTCATGTCGGGCATTTCGCGGGGAACGCCGATGGCGAGACCGCACACCACAAACGTGTGCTGCGGCAGGTTTACAATCTGCGATACAGCCTCGGGGGCGACCGTGCGGGCATACCCTACGCAGCAAGTCCCCAGTCCGAGCGATTCGGCCATAGCCACGGCGCTCATCATGGCGAGGGTGGCATCCACGACCCCCACGATGATACCGTCGACCGTGTGGGTAAATTGCGGCATGTCAATCCCCTTTTTATCGGCCAGCACATCGATTTTGTGGTAGTCGGCAAGGAAAAGCAGGAAGTGGTTGCAAGTCTTTATCTGTTTCTGATTAGTCAGGGCATACAGTTTCTCCTTCACTTCTTGGTCGGAGATGTCAATGACCGAAAACTGTTGTCCGTTATAGCTTGTCGGGGTGTTGCGTATAGCCTCATATATAAGGTCCATGTCGGCATCCGACACGGTTTCGCGTTCATAACGGCGGATGCTGCGGCGCTGTAGGAGAGAGTCTTTAACACTTTTCATCGTTGCAAGGGGTTAAGGTAAAAGCATAGTTTTATCCTAAAACACCCGATACCGTGCAAAAGTTCACTTTAAGAGGGCGTAATTCATAATGCATAATTGGCTAACGCGCTGTGACGAGGCTGATTATGCATTATAAATTATGAAAAAAGCAATCTGACAAGATTGCGTCCATGAATAGCCGGGGGTTGCAGATGACCGCAACCCACGGTATAGAATGAATTCAAATTATAGAATCTGCAAAGATTCTTCATGATGCGTCGTAATTGATAAATCTTTACAGATTTTACTATTCGATGACTTGTTTCCGTGGGTTGCGGTTTCGCAACCCACGGTATAGAATGAATTCAAATTATAGAATCTGCAAAGATTCTTCATGATGCGACATAATTGATAAATCTTTACAGATTTTACTTATTCCATGACATGTTTCCGTGGGTTGCGAAACCGCAACCCACGGCTATTCAAAGAATAATCCTTACGGATTAAATATTACTCAGGGCAAAACACATGAATCAGGAGGGGGGAGTCAGCTGACCAAGGAAATATAAAAAAAGACACCCGACGATACAGCAAAATATACCCACGACTATGGCCTTCCGTGTAAGATGTCCCGTTCTTTTGGCAATCAAGAGAAGAAAAACAATCATTAGGCATAAGAAAATGTATGACAGCCTGTAAAGACCCAACGGAGGAAATGTCAAAAAATAATTAGAAGCGCACGCCCCCACTATATATATCCATGTAATAAAATCAATCTTCATAACCGACATCTAATTAAACCGTAAATATTTTAGTTTAAACACATTAAGGTTAAAATAAGTTTATCAACAATTTAGTAATAATATTATTTTGTGATGTCGTTAATGTAATAGAGGGTGTTGCAAAACAAGTCCCGCACCCAACTCGGGGTGCGGGACTTGTTTTGTATCGTTGCTTCTGAGACTACGAAACTGTCCTGAACAATTCTCAATTTTCAATTCTCAATTACCCAAGCATTGCCGCGACGCGGGCGAGAGAGGCGATGAAGTAGTCACACTCACTGCGGGTGTTGTAGGCTGCCATCGAGGCGCGCACGACTCCCTGCACCCCGAGCGCGTCCATCAGCGGCTGGGCGCAGTGATGGCCGGTGCGCACGGCTATACCGAGCTTGTCGAGCAGCATCCCGGCGTCATAGTGGTGGGCGCCCGCGAGATTGAACGAAATAATCGCACACTTCCCCGGCGCGGTGCCATAGATCTGTATCCCGGGAATCTCTTTCAGCATCCTCTCGGTGGTGTAGTCGAGAAGGTCGTGCTCGTGGAGGGCGATGTCGGCGATTCCGACACGTTCCATGAAGTCAATGGCCTTGTGCAGGGCGGCGATTCCGATAAAATCGGGCGTGCCGGCCTCAAACTTGTATGGCAACTCGGCAAATGTCGTGCCGGCAAACGATACCGACTCAATCATCTCGCCGCCACCCTGATAGGGGGGCATCTTTTCAAGTATCTCACGTCGGCCATACAGCACACCGACCCCGGCCGGGCCATACATCTTGTGGGCCGAGAAGGCATAGAAGTCAGCATCGAGGTCGGCGACATCGACCTTGAGATGGGGCACCGATTGCGCCCCGTCGACAACGACCGTTATGCCGTGGCTGTGGGCAATCCGGGCGATTTCCTTAATCGGGTTGACGGTTCCGAGCACGTTGGAGGCATGGCACACCGACACGAGGCGCGTCCGCCCGTTGATGAGGCCCTTGAACGCCTCCATGTCGAGACTACCGTCGGGCAGCATGGGGATGACGCGGATTTTGAACCCTATGCGGCTCTGCAACAGCTGCCACGGCACGATATTGGAGTGATGCTCCATAACCGAGAGGATGATTTCGTCCCCGTCGTGCAGAAACGCCCCGCCCCAGCTTGCAGCGACAAGGTTGAGGGCCTCGGTTGTGCCCCGGGTGAAAATAATCTCGTCGGTCGACGATGCGTTGACAAACTCCCTGACGCGCTTGCGGGCATTCTCCTGCAACTCGGTGGCCTCCATCGACAGGGTGTGCACCCCGCGGTGGACGTTGGCCTTGGTGTGGCAGTAGCCGCGCTCGATAGCGTCCACTACCGTGCGTGGTGTCTGCGAGGTGGCCGTGTTGTCGAGATAGACGAGCGGCCTGCCATATATTTTGCGCTCAAGAATCGGAAACTCGCGGCGCAGTTCTTCTACGTTATACATAAATACATAAGCTTATTTGAGCAGGAACTGCAACGGGCGGCAAACTCGCGCCGCCCAGTAGCGCTCCTCGTGGGACGCACCCTCATCGGTAAACGTTTCAAGGGTCTCGGGAGTTTTGTAACCGAGGGAATTTACCAGTTCTATCACCCGGTCGTTCCACGGCCCGTAGAGGCTGTCGATTGACTCGGTTCCGTGGTCGAGGTAGAGCTTGTGACGGCCGTCGCGCGGCAATTTTTCAGCCAGATAGGCTATCATTGCCTCGGGGAATGCGGGATTTCCGTCAAGCGTCCCCACCCAGTGGGTCGAGAGGCATCCCGCGCCGCCGAATGTGGCGGGATACTCGCTCATGGTGTAAATTGACATCAGTCCGCCCATGCTTGAGCCCATCACCGAGGTCGATTCCATGTCGGTGCGCACCGCATAGGTGCTGTCGACAAGCTCCTTGAGTGTCGTGGCGACAAACGAGGCATAAGCGTCGCCGCGCATCTTGATTTCAGGGAAAAAGGCGCGCAGAGAGTCGGCAAGGACACGGTTGTAGTCACACACTTTCTGCGGCATCAGGTCGCCGATGCGGGTGGAGTCTACACTGTGGACACCCACGATTACCGGGGCCTCGATAACCCCTTGGGCGACAAGGGCCGAAGTCACCGAGTCCATCTCCCATGACTGCTTGTTCCATGTGGTCGACGCGTCATAAAGATTCTGCCCGTCATGCATGTATATGACAGGGTAGCGGGTCGTGTCGGCGGCGTTGTACCCCTCGGGAGTCCACACATCCACCGTCACAGTGTCGCCGAGCTGCGGCGAGTAGACATACAGACGGTCGATATTGCCTGACGATGCCTTCTGGACGGCGGGACGTGAAAACGCCGCGGATGCCTCGACTGTCGGCCCGGCTTTTTTGTTACCGCAAGCGGTCAGTATAGTCAGCGCGGTGACAGCGAGATATATAATTTTCTTCATAAAGTCAGATTTCTTTACATGTGTTGCAGTCATTGCATCCCGATTGACCGCTGAAACGCTTGTCGACGAGCCGCAACAGCCGGTCGTGGAGTCCCGGGATGTGCACGGTGTCGATTACGTCGACCATAAACGCCTGCATCAGCATTGTGCGCGCCTCTTTCTCGGAGATGCCCCGGGTGCGCATGTAGAACAGCGCCTCGCTGTCGAGCTGGCCGGTGGTCGCGCCGTGTGAGCATTTCACCTCGTCGTTGTTGATGATGAGCTGCGGCTCGGCATGCATCCGCGCGCTGCCCGACGCAAGCAGGTTGCGGTTGCTCTGATAAGCCTCGGTGTAGGGCGCGCCGGGGGTGACGGATATAGTGCCGCCAAACGCCCCGGTTGACTCGTCGTCAAGCACATACTTGAACAGCTGGTTGCTGTGGCACTTGGGGGCGAAGTGGGTCACACTCGTGTTATTGTCGATGTGCATCTTGCGGTCACCGATGGCCATTCCGGCAATACGGGTCTCGCAGTGACTCTCCATAATGTTGACAATCATGTCGTTGCGGGTGTTTCCGCATGTCAGCGTGGTCGAGTTGAGCGTCAGCGACGACCCCCGTTTCTGCTCGGCCACGAGAGTGGAGTGGCGCGACGTGAGTGCCGAAGATTCCTCGATGTCACACATTTCAAACCGTGCCTCGTCTTCGAGGATAATGTGCACGACCTGTGACGACAGGAACCGCGTGGCATCCCCTTGGGTGTGGTCACACACGAGCAATCGCGCCGACGCGCGTCGGCCGACGGCTATGACCAGCCTTCTGACCGCCATGAGCGGCGAGGGCGACGAAAAAATATTGACGAGTTGCAGCGGCTTTTCAAGCTCCACCCCGTCGGGGATGTAGATAAACACCCCGTCTTGCAGCAGCAGCGAGTTCAGAGCCAGCGCGGCTGAATCAGAGATATTGCCCGGCATCGGAGCGTAGTATTTCCCGACAAGCTCGGGAAAACGCTCGGCGGCATCGCGCAACGACGTGAAAACCACCCCGTCTGGCAGTCCCGAGGCAAGTCTTCGCGAGGCCACGAAACGGTCGTTGACCACCACTCCGAGAAGCGTGGAAACCCCCGGCACGTCACACTTGAATGTGGCGGCCACATCGACAGGGATGTTCACCCGGGCGATATTCACCCCATAGTCGGGAGCAAACATCTCCTCTATCGAGGTTTTTTCATATCCCTTGTCACCTTTTTCCGGAAGCCGCGCTCCGTCGAGAACGTCAAGCGCGGCATCGCGCCACTCGTTGAGAAACGGCGCCGCGTTTTCCTCGACTACTTTGCGGTTCTCCCTGAAAAGGTCGATATATTGTTGTAAAGCGTTCATTGTCTTACTTTTGATTGCGTTGCAAGGTAAAAAATGAAAAGGGTGAGGCTGCTATCCTCACTTTTCACTCACTTCACTTTTCACTTTCCTTGATCCAGTCATATCCCTTTTCTTCCAGTTCCAGAGCGAGCTCGGGACCTCCGGTCTTGACGATGCGGCCCTTGTAGAGGATGTGCACGAAGTCAGGCTTGATATAGTCCAGAAGACGCTGGTAGTGGGTGATGACGATAGTGGCGTTATCGCTTGTTTTCAGCTTGTTGACACCTCCTGCCACGATGCGCAACGCGTCGATATCGAGGCCGCTGTCGGTTTCGTCGAGGATTGACAGTCGCGGCTCCAAGACAGCCATCTGGAAAATCTCGTTGCGCTTTTTCTCACCGCCCGAGAAACCCTCGTTGACCGATCGCGAGGCAAGCTTGTTGTCAAGCTCCACGATAGCGCGTTTCTGACGCATCAGCTTCAGGAAATCACCCGCGCCGAGCGGCGGCTCATTGAAATATTTGCGCTTGGCGTTGACCGCCGCGCGCATGAAATTCACCATTGAAACCCCGGGAATCTCGACAGGGTACTGGAACGACAGGAACAACCCCTCGTGGCTGCGGTCCTCGGGACTCAGTGAAAGGAGGTCGACACCGTGAAGGGTCGCCGTCCCCTCGCTGACATGAAAAGCGGGATTTCCGGCAAGGACCTCTGACAGGGTGCTTTTGCCCGAGCCGTTAGGCCCCATTATCGCATGCACCTCGCCCGGGCGCACTTCAAGATTTATTCCTCTCAATATCTCCTTGCCCTCGATTCCGGCATGGAGGTTCTTTACGTCAAGCAGTAATTCACTCATGGTGATGTCGTTTGTTTTGTTTTAATCTGCGAAAGTACTATTTTTCTCCCAAAACGCCAAAACCGAAACTTGAAAAGGTTTTAAATCATGTATTTTATTGAGATTATTTTGTAAATTTGCAAATCTAAAGATTTCGAGGCATTATGCTTGGATTAACATTTGTTATGAAACACCCTCTAAGATATTTTACGATAACCCTGTCGTTGATTGTCGCTGTTGCGATGCAGGCCACGGAGGTGAATGTGTCGCCCGGCTTGCTGGAAAGAGCCGTGGGCGATGACCGTGACAACGTGACCACTCTCATTGTAACAGGTGCCGTCAACGCTGCCGACCTGCATTTTGTCTGCACGTCGCTGCCGTCATTGGAGACCCTTGACTTGTCGGGGGTGACCGTGGAGGCTTACAACGGGAAGACTCTCGTTGCCAACCGTGGAGACTTTCCCGCCTCTACCCTGCCCGCCTACATCCTCTCGGGACTGAAAGCCTCGACCGTAATCCTCCCCGGGAGCATCACGTCCATCGGCGAAGGAGCCATGATGGGCGCGGCGGTGCAAAGTCTGGAAATACCCGCCGCGGTAAGATCAATCGGCGACAATGCCTTCTGCGGCTGCGACGGACTGACATCGGTCACCATACCCGCGACAGTGGAAGATGTGGGCCGCGGAGTGTTTTCCTCCTGCCGCAACCTTAAAACAGTCAGCTACGGCCTCCACGACATCCCCGCCTCGGCTTTTGCCGGCTGCACGTCGCTTGTCTCGGTCGAGACACCGTCGGGCCTCCGCTCGATATGCCGCGAGGCGTTCCGCCAGTGCGTGTCGCTTGCCGGTTTTGACTACGGCACTTCGCTTGTGACGGTGGGCGACTTCGCTTTCAGCCATTCGGGACTGGAAGAGGCTGTAATGTCGTCATGTTCCGGTTTGTCCCATATAGGAAAGCAGGCTTTCGGCAACTGCGACCGCCTGACTTCCGTATCTCTGCCCGACGGGGTGACAACCCTTGGCGCAGGGGCATTCCTTGACGACACGGCGCTGGAATCGGTCAATTTCCCGGCCGCAACCCGCACAGTCGAGCCATATACGTTCAAGGGAGCTGCTGCGGTTAATGATGCGTCCCGCCTGTTGAGTGGCGATGTCGACAGCATAGGCGCGTTTGCCTTCGCCGGAATGGACAAGGTCGGCGAGGTGGTTCTCCCCTCGCGGCTTGCCGATATCGGCGACAACGCTTTTGAAGGATGGCTGTCGCTAAACACCATCCGTGCCGAAGAAATCGAAGGAGTCCCCTCACTGGGTAACGACGTGTGGGCCGGAGTTTATGCCCCGGGGGTGTTTCTTTATGTGCCTGACGACCTCAAAGGCGAGTTCATGTCCGCCCCGCAATGGAAAGAGTTCAACATCACCCAGTCGGGTACCATCGACATGACTCGGGAACTCGGCGGCATGCCGTCAACGGCGGTATCAGTGGCGTGGGACGGCCCGACACTCACCATCACGTCTGATTCCAAGCCGATTGAAACCGTTAAGCTTTACGACATCGCGGGCCGCTTGCTGCATTCCTGTGACAATATTGCCTCCTCGACCTTCACGATAGATACCGGCGGTTTCACAACCGATTTTTATATAATCCATGTAACCACTCCCCCGGCAGCGGTCTCGTTCAAGACAGCGCGCCGGTGAAAATATTTTCTGATGGGAAAAAACAAACTGAAAAAATTTGCTGAAATGGAAACGCTTGACTGCGTATTCCAGTATCCTTTTGCAGTGTTGAAAGAGCAGGGCGGATGCCCCTTGCGCGGACACTGGAACCGGGATTATTTCCACAATGACAACCCGATTGTGGTCGAGCTTGGCTGCGGCAAGGGTGAATATGCGGTCGGACTGGCCTCTACCACTCCCGACAAAAACTTTATCGGCATCGATATCAAAGGGGCCCGCATGTGGACCGGGGCGAAGCGAGTGCGTGACCTCAATCTGGGAAACTGCGCCTTTCTCCGCACCGGTATCGAGCTTTTAGAATCGTTTTTCGCCCCGGGAGAGGTGGCGGAAATATGGATAACCTTCCCCGACCCGCAGATGAAGAAAGTCAACAAGAGGCTCACCGGCACGCGCTTCATGGAGCTTTACCGCAAGGTTCTCGTCCCCGGCGGACTGGTGCACCTGAAGACCGACAGCCCGTTTCTCTACACCTACACCCGCGAGATGCTGCGCCACAACGGCATCACCCCCGCGATGGACACTGCCGACCTCTACGGCGGACCTTTGGCGACTGTCGTGCCGCCGATCAAGACGTTCTATGAACAGCAGTGGCTTGACCGCGGACTTTCAATCAAATTTCTCTCGTGGTCGCTGAACCCCGAGCCTCCCCTCACCGAACCCGACATCGAGATTGAGCCTGACACCTACCGAAGTTTCGGCCGAGGTGAACTTCAAGGCTTCTGAATTTGTTATATAAACCGACATCACGTTCACGACTATTTTCAACTATTTATGGAGACATTGTATCCCGCCCTTATACTTGACGCGCTGAAAAACGTGCGTTATCCCGGCACGGGCAAAAACCTTGTCGATGCAGGCATGATTGAAGACGACATCCGCATCGACGGCAGCAGCGTGTCTTTTTCCATTATTTTTGACAAATCCACCGACCCGTTCATCAAGTCGGTACTCAAAGCGGCCGAGACAGCCATTCACACCTATATCTCGCCCGAAGTCGAGGTAACCGTGGCCTCCAAGGCACGCCACACCGCGCCTGTCAAGCAGGAGGTGCCGGTGCTGCCCGGCGTGAAAAACATCATCGGCATAGCCTCGGGAAAAGGCGGCGTGGGAAAGTCAACCGTCGCTTCCAACCTCGCCGTGGCGCTTGCCCGCGAGGGTTATAAAGTCGGACTGCTTGACGCCGATATTTTCGGCCCGTCGGTCCCCAAGATGTTTGGCATCGAGGACGCTCCTGTCTACGTTCACAATGTCGACGGCCGCGACCTCATCATCCCCATCGAGCGTTACGGGGTGAAACTTCTTTCCATCGGCCTCGTGGTCGACCGCGACAAAGCGGTACTGTGGCGCGGCAGCATGGCCTCCAACGCGCTGAAACAGCTCATCACCGATGCTGACTGGGGCGAACTCGACTATTTCCTGATCGACATGCCTCCCGGAACGAGCGACATTCACCTGACACTCGTCCAGACCCTCGCCATGACCGGGGCCGTCATCGTCACAACCCCGCAGGAGGTCGCCCTTGCCGACGCGCGCAAGGGTATCGCGATGTTTATGGTCGACAGCATCAATGTCCCCGTGCTCGGACTTGTGGAGAACATGGCATGGTTTACCCCCGCCGAGCATCCCGCCGAGCGTTACTTCATCTTTGGACACGAGGGAGGCGTAAGACTCGCCAAGGAGCTTGGCATAAAGCTCCTTGCCCAGATTCCGCTTGTAGCGTCAATCGCCGATGCCGGCGACTCGGGCGCACCCATCGCCACCGAGGACTCCATCGCCGGACACGCGTTCATCCACCTTGCCCACGAAGTGGTCGATGTCGTCGACCGCCGCAACCGCGAACTCCCTCCGACAACTACGGTCAAAATGAAAAACTAAGAGGTTGTTTAATAACAAATGTGAACCCAAAGTGGTAGCATCTTTCAGTTAACTCGTTATTGCACAGAGGGAGCATAGCTGGGGCTATGTGACCGAGGTGTAAT
>DLAR01000025.1:0-1463 GCA_002494015.1 Porphyromonadaceae bacterium UBA7042
AATATCTGAATGAAGTTACCTTATCCACATGGCAGCCTCTTTGGGTTAACATTTGTTATTGAACAACATCTAAGAAGATTCTTTTGAAAAATATGAGAAATATAATCCTGTTTGACCCGGTCGAGGCGCGTGAAAATCTGCTGCCGCTGACCTATACGCGTCCCGTTGCATTGTTGCGCCACGGTATCCTTACTGTCGCCGAGAAGTGGCAGCATG
Organism: Porphyromonadaceae bacterium UBA7042; assembly: GCA_002494015.1. Classification (GTDB taxonomy): domain Bacteria; phylum Bacteroidota; class Bacteroidia; order Bacteroidales; family Muribaculaceae; genus Duncaniella. The sequence continues at coordinate 217 of DLAR01000025.1, forward strand.
TGATTGAAGGCCGCTATTCGTTTGAAACCCAAGATTATCTGTCGATTAAATATCCGCTTGAACTGGCTGATGATGATGACAATCTTTTTATTGCGGGCAATGTCGAGCCTGACGGGCTCCTTGTAGAGGCAGTCAAGGCTTTGCAGCCGGGCGAGGCGATAACCTGCAAGGGGGCTCTCGTGGCTGCCCGCGGTGACCGGGGGCGTTGCACTGCCACGGAATGGGATGGCGATATTCTGGCCATAAACCAGCTTTATGATATTTTTATGACCAACGGCGAGGCCGTCATGCGCGACTACCGCATGCTGACAGCGGGTCGCAAGAGTCAGGAACTCAGCGACTCTTGCCGTCTGATAGGTTCGCCTGAACTTCCCGATGGAACCCCGGCTCTGTTTATCGAGGAAGGCGCGACTGTCGAGGGCGCGATTATAAATGTGAAGAACGGCCCGGTCTATGTGGGTCGCGGCGCGGAGATAATGGAGGGGGCGTGTCTGCGCGGCCCTGTGGCGCTGTGTGAACACGCGGTTGTCAATATGGGGGGCAAAATCTATGGTCCGACGACTCTCGGCCCCTATTGCAAGGTGGGCGGCGAGTTGAACAACGTGGTCATGACCGGCTACTCCAACAAGGCCCACGACGGGTTTCTCGGTAACGCGGTAATCGGCGAATGGTGCAACCTCGGGGCAGGATGCACGGCTTCCAATCTGAAGAATACCTATGCACCCATCCGTCTGTGGAGTTTTGCCAAGCAGTCGTTTGTAAAAACAGGACTGCAGTTCTGCGGACTCATCATGGGCGACCATTCCAAGGCTGGAATCAACACCATGTTCAACACGGCTACGGTCATCGGGGTGGGTGTCAATTTTTACGGTGCAGGCTTCCCGCGCACGTTCATCCCGTCGTTTACCGAAGGCTCGACGGCCGGAATGAAACCTGTCGATCTTGACCGCTTTTACGATACGGCGTCGCGCATGATGGCGCGCCGTCACATCGAGCTGACCCCCGTTGACAAGGAAATCCTGTATCAGGTGAAACTGACGGGGGAGAAATAACAGATGAGGGTATTGCACACCTCGATAATAGCATCGAGATGTTTAGTCGACAAGCCTACATTTTGAGGTATATATTGCGTCGTAATCGGTGTCGGAAATTAGAGGTTTGATGCGGCGCAATAGCAATCTGACAAGATTGCGTCTTTGAATAGCCGGGGGTTGCGAAACCGCAACCCCCGGCTATTCAAAGAATAA
>DLAR01000025.1:1696-4645 GCA_002494015.1 Porphyromonadaceae bacterium UBA7042
CGGCTATTCAAAGAATAATCCTTACGGATTAAATATTACTCGGGGCAAAACTCAGTTTTGCAACACCCGCATCTTTTATCTGTCAGCTATTGCGACCTTGACAGCCGAGGTGGCCGTGCGCACGATATATAGGCCGGGGGCGAGGGTGATGTGGCCCGGCTGTCCGGCATATAGGATGTGGCCCTGAAGGTTGTAGACGGTGATGGCCGATGTGCCGCTGACGAGGATGCCGTCATTGACTGTGACAACCTTGATTTGTCCGTCAGTGGGGATTGTGCTGACCGAGGATTGCGCCGAGGTCGTGACAAAGATTTGGTTGGACTTTGCCGAGAGGATGTCGCCGTCAGTACCCATGACGGTGTACATGTAAATGGTCTCGGGGCTGAGGCCGTCGACGGGGAACGCTGCGACATCGCCTGTCGGGACTCCCTGATAGGTTTCGAGTGGGATTACATAATCGGTGTCAGAGCCTCCCTTGACCGATATTTCGCCAATCAGGAGGGGGGCGTTCTTGGTCATTGTATAGACAATCTTGATTCCCTTGCAATTGTCGGGGATTCCGCGGACGGTGTAGGTGACGGTGGCGATATTGGGGTAAGTGTTGCCGATTTTTATCCAAGCATCACCGTTGAACGCCCATATCGAGATAGTGTTGCTCATTGCCGCGTTGCCGACACCGTAGTGCTTGAACGAGAATGCCGACACTCCGGCCTCGATGATGCCGGTGGAGAGGTAGGCGCCGTCCTTGTCGAGGAGAAGTCCTTCGAGCGACGAGGTTGAGTCATGGGTGTCGCAGTCGCTTTCCCATCCCTCGGGGAGGCGTGAGGCAAGGGAGTGGGTCAGGTCGTAGGCTGTCGGGGGGATATACTCGCTGACGGTCAGCAGGTAATCGGTCGCGAGCGGCTCGCGGGTCCAGTTGGCGACAAACGAAGTCCCGGTGATGTCAGTTGCCGGGGTGGCGGTGATGGCGATGTCGCCGAGCGATGGTTGCGAGGTGGTGACATCGACAGGGTTGGAGTAGACGGTCGAGCTTCCGTCGGTGAAAGCGGCTACGCGGTAGCGATAGGCAGTCTCGGGCATTAGTCCGGTGACCTCAAGCGATGTGGCGGTGCCGGTTTCGCGATAGCCGGGCATGGCGGCGCCGTTGGTGTCGATGGCCACGATATATCCGGTCGCTCCATCAACCGGCTGCCATCGGGCGGTGAACCGTGTTCCGGCGACATTATCGGCCTCCAAGGCAACCGGCGGCGATAATGGAGAAGGCGCACCACCGGCGATGTCGAACGTTATCAAACCGTCTTCGGTCTCGGCAATCGAGGTGAGTGGCAGATTCTGTCCTTTGCCGTCCCACGAGAGCATCGAAGGCTTGGAGGTGTCGGTGAACTCGGTCTTGAGTGCCGTGCCGGGGAATGGGTCAGACGGAGAGGTTGTCACATACCCGTTCAGGGTCTTTACTCCATCGGCAGCTTCGATTTCAACGCGGGGGTGGCCATAGGTGTTGTTGACTATGTTGTTGCCCCATACCGAGGTGTTATAGTCGATGTGCCAGACGAGCATGCCGTGGCCGGGAATATAAGTGTCCCACGATTCTTGCTGACGGTTTTCGAGAAGGAAAAACTCGTTGCTGCGTAGTGTGGGGATATAGTAGGCGGTATTGGACGAAACCGGCAGCAGGGCAACCGAACCGGACCTGTTCAGCGGACGCGGAGTCATCCACCCGATCGACATGCGTTCAAACGCGCTGTATAGCGGCGGTGTGCGGCCGTTGTTGTTGTAGGGACCCACGTCGAGAACGCTCCATTCGCCCGGGGTGAAGTTGTCGTTGTCATAGTTTGTGACATAGAGGTCGGGGAGGCCCATGACGTGGGAAAACTCGTGGATGAAGGTGCCCACTCCGTCGGGTTTGTTGTTCTCCCATTCGTTGGAACAGGCATAGTAATCAAGCAGCTTGCCGTCAAAATAGTGGGTGAGGCCCGCTCCCGAGAACACGTTCCACGCGTGGGGCCAGACCGTTGATGCCGACCCGCCGCTTGCTTCGCCTCTTCCGGCGTAGATGACAAACACGTTGTCTATCATCCCGTCGCCGTCTCGGTCATATTCGGCAAAGTCGACCAGATCGTCAAGTTGCTGACAAGCCTCGATGGCCATCTGTTCAGGGTTTCGGTCGTGCCCGTCGTAATCGTTGCCGCCGTAGTAGGCCATGTTGTTTTTCAGCGTAATAGGGCCGTAGAGGTCAAATTCGGGTTCAAACTGTCCTTTGGAACATTCGATGAAATATTCGCGGGCACAGCCTGTGCCGCCATAGGAGCTGAAACCTTCCTCGTTGAGCATTCGGTTGAAATAATCGTGGGGGTCGTCAAGGCGGAACTTGACATCTTGGTATTCCACGAGCACGACGATGGCTTTCTGTTTGCCGGTGGAGGGGAAATTGTTGGTCAGCATGGTCGATGGTATGTGTGCCGGAGCTTTCAGCGCGGTTTCGCGACGGGTGTTGAGCGACGAGAGTGCGCGCTGCATGGTGAAGTCGCGGTCGATGCCGGAGAGAAACTTTCGTGCCTCGGGGGTGCGGGTATTGATGTCAGTGGCGCGAATGCCTGAGTTCACGGTTTTGCCTTCAGCGTCAAGGGTCGCATAATAGTAGGTGTTGCCGCTCGAAGTGAGCAGGTTGCCGTCCTCGGTGACAACGATGTGGCCGTGCTCGTCGCCTATGAGGCGCACTGTCAGCTCTGTTCCGTCGTCCTGTGTCACGGTCACAAGTCCCGGCTTGGCGGGGACAGCCCATAATGTGTTGAATGTCAGTAATGCAGTTGCAGCAGACAAAAATAGCTGCTTGAAATGGTCGAGTTTCATTTTGAAAGCTACTGGTTTGGTTACTTTGCAAAGATAACCAAAAAATCGGATTTTTGAGCTATTTTTGCAAAAATAACCAGGGCCGGCGCATGAAATTTA
>DLAR01000097.1 GCA_002494015.1 Porphyromonadaceae bacterium UBA7042
AATGACGAGGTAACGAAAGAGGCGACCATGAGGATAAGGTAACTTCAATTAGATATTAATTTCAAAATTTAACCATGAGGCTGTCACTGACAAATGCTTTGTCGCACCCGTTTTCACATTTGTTTTTAAACAACCTCTTAATAAACCACAGATAATGATTCAGATTAGACAATACTTTTTAGCATTATTATTGATTACATCGACCTTATGCGCAAAGGCTGATTGCCTTTGGATAATAGGCGAAGCAACCCCCTATGGGTGGGATACTGATAAAGCGACAGCACTTCTGTCAGCCGCAGACAGCCATGAATATTCCGGCACAATCTATCTTAAAGCCGGTCAGGATTTCAAATTCATGACAGTACCCGACTGGGGAAATGAAGAATACGGTGCGGCTCCCGGTGCAAGCCTTGTTAACGGAGAGATAACTCTTTCAAAAGGAACCGATGACAGCGGTTACGGCAAATTGCAGGTTGCCGAGAATGGTAATTATGACATTACGGTAAACACTGACGCCATGACCGCAAAAATTGTAAAGTCGGAATATCAGGACACCGAAATTACGATATGTTCGCTGTTCCTTGTAGGCAGCGCGACTTCCGGCGGCTGGGATGTGATGAACGGAACTCCTCTCTACCAGAACGCTGAAACCCCATATAAATTTAAAGCTGAAAATGTCACTCTTGATGCCGGTACTTTTAAAATCGCGATAGCCTTAAAAGGCGCATGTTCATGGAATCCGGAATACTGGTATTTTCGTGATGCTACAGCCGAAAATAAAATTGTAAAAGCTCAAGAAGGAGATATCCAGTGGAATATTGCGGAAAATGGCACATATACCGTTGCCGTTAACGTGATTGATAATTCTATCTCGATAACCCCGAGCGTTACTTCCTCTATTTCATCGGTCATTAGTGACAACAACGAAACTCCGGAATATTATACCTTGACAGGAATCAGAGTAAATATTCCCAAAACAGGCGTTTATATTTGCAAAAAGGGTAAAACGACAAAGAAAATCATCCTAAAATAACAAGTAAGTGTTCATAATAAGTGAGTGTCAGAAATTATTTTAAAGTATTGCAATGAGTGATATGTAGAATGATTTTGTACTTGCGAAGAAGGCGCATAGCCGTAGCTCTGTAACTAATGAGCAAGACTGAAAGCACCTTCACTGCGCTCGCTTGAATCTATTAAATAATTTCTGACACTCACTTAGCAGTAAATTTTAAGGTAAAAAAAGATTAGTTTTATATGAGGAGTTCTTGTAACAGAGAACTCCTTTTTTATACCCGTCTTTTAAACGCGCTCCAAAAATTCATTATGTCCGGCACAAATATTCAATGAAAAAGATGATGATTTTTAGTAACTTGTGGATGAATAGTTTGATTCAGTCTGCAATACCCGAAACTGTATTTCCCTCTGACTCCATGTCTTTGCGGCTTTTGCTCATGGTTACGAGGAATACTCCGGCAAATATCAAAAGTATTGCAAGTGCTTTTGTTATGCCAAATGTATCCATACCCCATAATATGAACTGCACCCCAAAAGTTAGACATAAAACTTTTGGGGTGCAGTTCAATACGACACAGCCTCTGCGTTATTATGCAATCAGCTCGTCAGCAAGCCTTGAAACTCATGTCAAGTCCCTTGACCGAATGAGTCAGCGCGCCGACCGATATAAAGTCGACACCGGCCTCGCCATAAGCACGAAGCGTTTCAAGGGTGATGCCGCCCGACGATTCAACCTCCACGCGCCCGTTGATAAGCTGTACGGCCTCGCGGGTGCGCTCCGGTGTAAAGTTGTCAAGCATTATACGGTCCACCCCGGCAGCAAGAGCCTCGTTGATTTCGTCGGTATTTCTGACCTCGACCTCAATCTTCAAGTCCTTGCCTTTCTCGGCGAGATATTTTTTTGCCGCGTTGACTGCCTGAGTGATGCCACCGGCAAAATCGACATGGTTGTCCTTGATGAGAATCATGTCAAAAAGGCCGATGCGGTGGTTCATGCCCCCGCCGATGCGCACAGCCTCCTTTTCGAGCATACGCATTCCCGGGGTAGTCTTGCGGGTGTCGAGTACTTTAGTCTTCAACCCGTCGAGACGGCTCTGATATTTGGCTGTCATGGTGGCGATGCCGCTCATGCGCTGCATGATGTTGAGCATCGTGCGCTCGGTCTGTAGCAACGAGCGCACACTACCCTCGACGACAAACGCGATGTCTCCCGGTCTTACATGCGCACCGTCCTCGATAAAGACGGTCATTTTCAGCTCGGGGTCAAATTTCTCAAACACCATGCGGGCAATGTCGACACCGGCCAGAATGCCTTCCTCTTTCACTATGAGCTGCTGGCGGCCTCGTTCCCCGGCGGGGATAGTGCTGAGCGTGGTGTGGTCACCGTCGCCCACGTCCTCGGCAAAGGCGAGGGTCAACAGGTCGTCAATAAGTTCTTCCTTGGTTTTCATATATCCTTATCTTAAAGTTAATTTCACTACATTCTCGACATGGGCCGTGTGGGGGAACATGTCGACCGGCTGAATCGCCTCTACCTTGTACATCGGGTCGAGCAGCGCAAGATCGCGGGCCTGAGTGGCGGGGTTGCAGCTGACATACACGATGCGGCGGGGCGATGCCTCCATGATGACTTTCACGACATCCTCGTGCATTCCGGCGCGCGGCGGGTCGACAATCATCACGTCGGGACGGCCATGACCGGCGATAAAGTCGGCAGTCAGCACCTTTTTCATGTCACCGGCATAAAATTCAGTGTTGTCAAGGCCGTTGATCGAAGCATTGACCTTGGCATCCTCGATTGCCTCGGGGACATACTCGATACCCACCACATGGCGACAGTCGCGGGCCACGAAACAGGCTATCGTGCCGGTGCCGGTGTAGAGGTCATAGACAAGCTCGTCGCCGGTCAGACCGGCAAAGTCGCGCGCCACGCTGTAAAGGTGGTAAGCCTGACGCGAATTAGTCTGATAGAACGACTTGGGGCCGACGCGGAATTTCAATCCCTCCATCTCTTCCTCGATATAAGGCTTGCCCGAGTAAACAATAACCTCCTGATCGCCGATGGTGTCGTTGACCTTGGTGTTGACGACATAGAGCAACGAGGTGATTTCGGGGAACTCGGCGGCAACGGCACTCAGCAGGGTCTCTATTTTCTCGCGGTCATCCTCGCCGAATACCATGACGGCCATTATCTGCCCTGTCGAGGCAATGCGTATCATCAGCGTGCGCAGAAATCCGCACTGGTTGCGCAAGTCGTAGAAAGTATAACCGTGCTCCTTGCCGAATTGCTTTATAAACAGCCTTAAACGGTTGCCGAAATCATCCTGAAGATGGCAGCGGTTGATGTCGAGCACCTTGTCAAACGCTCCCGAGATGTGGAATCCTGCCGCGTCGCGGTCGGGGAATTCCTCGCCGCTGCGCAACTGGTCAAATGTGAGCCACTTCTTGTTGGAAAACGTATATTCCATCTTGTTGCGGTACTCATATATGTTTTCCGACCCGAGGATGGGTGTGATTTCAGGAATTTCAACCTTGGCGATACGCTCCATCGCGTCCTTCACCTGACGCTGCTTACAATCGAGCTGAAAGCTGTAAGGGAGATGCTGCCAGCGGCATCCGCCACACAGCGTGAAATGCTCGCAGCGCGGCTCGACGCGGATTTCCGACGGCCTCACAAGCCGCTCGATATGCCCCTCGGCATAGCTGCGCTTGCGTCGGTCAATCTTGACATCGGCCACGTCGCCGGGCGCGCCAAACGGAACAAAGACCACAAAGTCGTTGACGCGGGCCAGTGAGTTGCCCTCGGCTGCCACATCGATTATCTCCACATTTTCAAGCAACGGGAGTTCTTTCTTTTTTCGACTCATATTTTATTATTTTATTGTAAAAAGCGAAGATAAAACTTTAACAGATACCATTATCTTCACCTTTCACCTCTAAATTACGTTTTTACCAAACGGCGTGAACGCCAGTCCGGCAAGTTTGAAATGCTGCACACCGAAAGGTATGCCGATAATCGTGATGCAGAACAGCAAACCCAGTCCGATGTGGGTCAATGCGATGGGTATGCCTCCGACAAACCACCAGATGACATTCATCAGCAGACTGATACAGCCGCCCGACGAAGTGGTGTCAACAACGGTCGACCCAAACGGGGTCAAGGCAAGCACCGCGAGTTTGAGCGTCTGCAATCCGAAAGGGATACCGATGATAGTCACCATCATCAGAAGACTCGACACGACATATTCGAGGGCGATGACCCACCCGCCGAATACAATCCATATCAGGTTAAGGAGAAAATTCATTTTTCAGTCAGTTTTTAATGATTGATTATTGCATCGCACCGGCGACACTGTGTGGGGAAACATGCTCCCCGGCGGGGTCACCCGGACAGGAGTCATCCCGAGCCTTACAGCGTCGGAAATGTTATTCTACGGTCACGGCCATAGACCGACGGCTGCATCCGCCGCTCCATCAAAAAAATTCCGGCTACAATCCACACTGCTGCGGACTATAACCGGAATAGATTTTTCATCTCGCTGTGGAGAATGGTTGTTGACGTGTCTCGCGGACTTATTCAGCAGCGGGAGCTTCTTCGGCGGGAGCTTCTTCAGCAGCAGCGGCAGCTTCAGCCTCGGCAGCGGCAGCTGCGAGTTCAGCTTTCTTCTTTGCTACTTCTTCGGCTTTAGCCTTGTTCTTAGCTACTTCAGCCTCCATGCGGGCCTTAGCGTCGAGCTCGCTCTTGGTTGCCATCGAGGCACGGAGCTTGTCAACTGCCTGTTGCTTGCCGGCTTTCCAAGCGTCGAAACGGCGCTGGGCCTCGGCTTCGTCAAATGCGCCTTTCTTCACACCACCCTGAAGGTGCTTCATCAGAAGTACACCCTCGTTGGAGAGGATTGTGCGCACGGTGTCAGTGGGCTGAGCACCTACATTTACCCAATACAAAGCACGCTCGAAGTTGAGTGTTACTGTAGCAGGATTAGTGTTCGGATTATAAGAACCTATCCTTTCAATAAATCTACCATCTCGTGGTGCCCTGCTATCGGCGATAACAATAGGATAGAACGCATAGTTCTTGCGACCATGGCGTTGCAGTCTAATTTTAGTTGCCATTAAAAATTAAAGTTTGTTTTGTATTGTGGTTGTTGAATAACGGACGCAAAGTTACCAATTTTATTTAACACCGCCAAGCCTGCCACCCTTTTATCCTGCCAATTAACACTTGTTAACCTCGGTTCAGTCGAGAAGGTAGGCAAAATGCTTGTAGGCGAGGTCTTGCAGCGTGATTTCTCCGTCATCGAGACGCTTGGCATCGGTCATGCTCATGCGGTCGCGCAACGGCGTGGCATCTTTATACTCGGCAGTGATAAACCTGTCGGAACCGTGTGTCTCGATTTGGATGTTGCTGAACGGCGACTCATCGACGGCATGGGCGGTGTAATTGATTGAGTAAGGGATGTCGCGCACCCTCCCGGGAGTTGGAATCAGGATCCCCTGTCTGACAAGGGCCTCAATGTCACGCAGCGCAGTGTCCCGTGACACTCCGGCTATTTTTTCCCAGTTTTTTGCAGTCAGTTTCGCATCGTAACCGTCGAGATACCGGTTGAGAACAATGCGCTGACGCTCGGTAATTGTCGCCTGAGAATGAGCGTTCCAGAAAGCGGCTTTTCGCAGAACGAGCAACAGCATGGCATCCGAATCATCGACGGCGGCTATTATTGCGTTGAAATACCATTCAAGCCACTCGGTAATGTCGCCGTTGCCTCGCTGGGTGCGTTCCAGAACCTTGTAATAATGGTTCTTGTCTTTGAGAATCTGTCGGCTAAGGCTGTAAAAGTGCATCCCGTCACCGTCAAGCGCGGCCATCACCATGTCGGATATAGCGCGGCCTATGCGCCCGTTGCCGTCATCAAAGGGGTGTATGCTGACAAACCAAAGATGGGCAATCGCCGATTTCAGAACTCCCGCCTTGTTCCCGGGATTGTTCATCCACTCTATAAACCGGCTCATTTCAACGGGAACACGGTCAGGCGACGGGGCGCGGTAATGAATCCTCTCGCGGCCAAACATTCCGGACACCACCGACATTTCAGCAGTTCGATAGGCTCCGATTGTCATATCGGTCTTATTGGGAAACAGCGCGTGATGCCAACCGAAAAGCCGCTCCTCGTCAAGCGGTTTTCTGTGATTGTGGGTCGCGTCGAGCATCATTTCGACAATGCCGTCAACATAATGCGTCGGTTCCTTGCTCTTAGGCAACGTCACGCCAAACTTGCGGGCCACGGAACTGCGCACCTCGTCGGTATCGAGACGCACACCCTCGATTTCCGACGATGCCACCACATCGTTGGTAACAGCCTCGACAGTGGCTGCCAACTGACTGTCAAAACCTATCGCGGCCATTCGCCCGGCAAGATAACCGAGCCGGTGAATGGCCTGAAGTTGGAGCGCGTTGATGGTCTCGTTGTCCCATCGGAACTCCGTCCAGTGGTCGGATTCGTGTATAAACATTGTCGCTGACTTGATTCAATTAGACTGCAAATATACAAAAGCGGCGAATAACACGCAAATTTTGCGTGTTATTCGCCGCAGATTTCTTAACGGCGCAGCACCCGCGGGTGCCGACTACACCGAAAGGGATTGAAGGATTGAAGGGTCTATATCGCCGACGACGGCACCGGGGCCACTGGAAAAGGCGCGTGAGTTTGA
>DLAR01000098.1 GCA_002494015.1 Porphyromonadaceae bacterium UBA7042
TCTACCATTCCGCCACCTGGGCTTTTGCGGTTGCAAAGTTACGAACTTTATTTTTTTTGTGCAACAGTTAGGGGCGTTTTTTTTACGGATGAAGTTTATTTTTTTACTGCGTCAAACTTTTTAAAGCATATAGGGGGCAGTCATAGTCCCATCCGGCGTTCTTTTGATGACATTTGACACCCATTGATGATGTTTTTGCGATCTTGATAATGTCCAGTTTGACGTGGTTGAGCAAGGTGGGTCTTTTGAGCGGCGTTATTATTTTGTTTCCGCGGGGCATCATGGCCGAATGCGACATCCGGGGGCCGGTGTGGCTGGTTTTCCCCACTTCACGATGCGTTTAAGTCCGGCCCGTTTTTTATTTATTTGTTGTGAACGCCGATATATCGCGGACAGGTGTCTGCGATATATCGGCGTCGGGTGTCAGTTTACCTTGTCAAGGTTGTGACCCATGCGCTGCTTTTTTGTTTCCATGTAGCGGCGGTTGTAGGGGTTGGGGGCGACTTCTATGGGGACGTTTTCGGTCACTTCGAGACCGTAGCCTTCGAGGCCGATGCGTTTTACCGGATTGTTGGTCAGGAGGCGCATTTTCTGAATGCCGAGAAGGCGCAGAATCTGTGCTCCTACGCCGTAGTCGCGCTCGTCGGCTTTGTGGCCGAGGTGGAGGTTGGCATCTACGGTGTCAAGTCCTTCTTCCTGAAGTTTGTAGGCGCGGATTTTGTCCATCAGCCCTATGCCGCGGCCTTCTTGGTTGAGATAGACTATCGCTCCGATGCCTGCTTTGTCAATCATCTGCATCGCTTTGTGGAGCTGGTCGCCGCAGTCGCATCGCATTGAGCCGAAGATGTCGCCGGTGGCGCAGGACGAGTGAACGCGGACGAGAACCGGGTCGGCACTGTTGGCGATGTCACCTTTAATCAGGGCGATGTGTTCAAGGCCGTTGCTTTTCTGACAGAATGGGATGAGGCGGAAGTGTCCCCATTCGGTGGGCAGGTCGACTTCGACGCCTTCCTCGACAAGTGATTCCTGTTTCAGGCGATAAGAGATCAGGTCTTTGATTGAAACGAGGCGCAGTCCCCATTCGTCGGCTTTTTTGCGCAACTGCGGGAGGCGGGCCATTGTGCCGTCTTCGTTAAGGATTTCGATGAGCGATGCGGCGGGCTGAAGTCCGGCCAGACGGGCAAGGTCGATGGCTGCTTCGGTGTGTCCGGCGCGGCGCAACACTCCGGCATCCTGAGCGTAGAGCGGGTGAATGTGTCCGGGACGGCCGAAGTCTTCGGGACGCGACTCGGGGTCGGCGAGGGCGCGTATGGTGGCAGCGCGGTCGTGGGCCGACACGCCTGTGGTGCAGCCTTGGAGCTTGTCAACCGTGATGGTAAACGGTGTCCCGAGCATCGATGTGTTGTCATTGACCTGATGGGGGAGTCCGAGTTGCTCGCAACGCGATATGGACAGCGGGGCACATAGTTCGCCGCGTGCGTTGGTTATCATGAAATTGACATGTTCGGGTGTCACTTTTTCAGCTGCGATGATGAGGTCTCCTTCATTTTCGCGGTCTTCGTCGTCAACGACTATTACAAAACGTCCGTTGCGGAAATCCTCAACTGCGTCTTCGATTCTATCAAGTTTTATATTTTCCATAACTGTTTATTTATTTGTATTGTTGTGGTTGAGGAGGGTTTCCAGTTCGTTGGATACGCGCACGGTGCCTTCGATGTCGCGCATCAGTTCTTCCTGCAGGTGTCGGCCGTATAGCCACAGGGGAAGTCCCGCCGGGAACAGGCACGCGAGCGCCACACCGAGCCATCGCGGGTTTCCGGGACTGATGAGCCATGCATTGCGCAGCACGGGCATATCTTTGAGTTTCAGAATCACCATTTTTTCACGGGAGTTGGAGAGGTAGTCGACTACTGAGTCGGCCTCGTCGCGCAGCCGGGCGAGGGAATAGCGGTCATATCCCGTTGTCCAGTACTGCATGTAGGGCTGGTGTCGGGGATTTTCTTTAAGGTATCGCCGGCAGTTTTTGCGCAATGCATCGAGCATCTTCACGGCCTCGGATGTCACGACATCTTCCATCACTACTTCTTTAAGGCTTATCTTGCGTCCTTCCTTGATTCCAAAGAGGCGGCGGAAGAAAGCGACGTAGGCATCTTGGTTGAACAGGGCCGAATCGTTCACGGCCTTGTAGGTGAAGAATATGCCGAGGGGGAGCAATACCGCGGAGCTGAGCCACATGCCTTCCCACACTTCGAGTGTACCGTCCTTGGCCAGTTTCTTTCCTGTGCTGTCTATGATATAATAGAAGATAAACAGGAAGACAGAGATGACGAGCGGCATGCCGATGCCTCCTTTTCGGATAATCGCGCCGAGGGGCGCGCCGATGAAGAAGAAGATGATGCAGGCAAAGGAGAGCGTGAATTTCTGGTGAAGCTCGCGGGCGTGCACGCGGATGTTTTTTTGATCATCGACCATCGTGAAACTTTTGTACTCATATTCCTGTTTCATGCGCTGAGCCTTGGCCAGTGCCTGATTCAGGTAATTGAGCGCATATCCTGATGTCGAGCCTCGGAACACCGAGTCAATGTCGAGCGGTTTTTTCATGGCCACGTCGGCCTGCCTCACCTGTACCGGGCCGCTGTCTCCGTAGACGGTGCGATAATAGCTGATGTTGAAATAGGGGGTTTCGCGGATGCTGCGGCCGTAAGAGTCGCCCATCGAATCGACCCGCAGGGTGATGGAGTCAATCGACGCGCGAAGTTCTTTCATGTTTTTGCCGACATACTGGTTGCGCATTCCTTGCTCGTCCATGCGGTTGAAATTTGCGTCAAATTTCAGCATGATTTCCTTTGTGTCGAATGATTCGCGGCGGTATGGGACATTGCGCATGTTGGCCGACGCATCTTTTAGGTTTTCAAACGACTCTCCGTTCCACAGCCGAAGAAAAAGGTGAGTCTTGTCGGGGGTAATCGACATGTGGCCCGAATCGGCAAGGATGATGCTGGCGTTGTCAAATCCTCGCGAGACATCATAGATCATCATGTCGTGCAGCACGCCTGTCTCGCGATTCTTACTCTCTACATATATATTGTAGCCGGGAATCTGGTCATAAAACACACCTTCGGGAATTTCAAGCTCCGGCGATTTCTGCCTGATGGAGAAAAGCAGTGTCCACATCTTGGTCTGTGCCACCGGGATAACGTCGTTCTGGAAGAAAAACGCGCCGGTCGCAATCAGTCCCATCAGTATTGTCAGCGGGGCCATTGTGCGCAGCAGGGACACGCCGGAAGCTTTCATCGCGGTCAGCTCAAATTTTTCGCCGAGGTTGCCGAAGGTCATAAGCGAGGCAAGCAGAATGGCAAGCGGCAGCGCGAGGGGCACCATTGACAAGGCAGCGTAGAAAAACAGCTCGGCAATGACGTCGATACCAAGACCTTTGCCCACGAGCTCGTCAATGCGCATCCACAGGAACTGCATCATGACGATGAACAGGCAGATGAAAAATGTCATCAGAAACAGCGGCAGGAAGGTCTGCAGCATGAACAGGTCGAGTCTTTTAATCTTGAGCATGTAAAATAGGCGAGGTGTGATTGACGGTGAGGAAAATCTGTGCCTCTTATTTGTAATTTGTTAAAAGTAATCGGTTATTTGATTGAAATTCCCGAAAATCCCATGAACGCGAGAGCGAGGAGCCCGGCGCAGACAAGCGCAATCGGCACTCCGCGCATCGCCCGGGGAACATCGGTCATTTCGAGTTGCTCGCGTATTCCGGCAAATATCACAAGCGCCATCGTGAACCCTGCCGCAGTCGACAGGGCATAGACAAGTGACTCGGCAAGGTTCATGCCGTTGCGCACGACGAGTATTGCCACTCCGAGTACGGCGCAGTTGGTCGTAATGAGCGGCAGGAAAACGCCGAGCGCGCTATACAGTGTGGGAGCGGCCTTTTTCAAGATGATTTCGAGCATCTGCACGAGGGCGGCAATGACGAGGATGAAGACAATCGTCTGCATGAACTGCAAGCCCAAAGGGACGAGGATATAAGTCTGGAGCGCCCAAGTCACGCATGTGGCGATAGCCATGACAAAGGCTACGGCCGCGCCCATGCCTGCGGCCGACGACAGATTGCGTGACACGCCGATGAACGGGCAGATTCCGAGGAACTGCGCGAAGACGATATTGTTGACAAAGATTGCCGTGATGATTATGGAAATATATTCGAGCATGGCTATCTTTTATATAGACGGTTGAACAATGCGATGAGTAGTCCCAGCACGATGAATGCGCCGGGCGCGAGGACAAAGACAAGCGAGCCGTAGGTCTCGGGATAAATTTCAAGACCGAAGATGCGCCCTGTGCCGAGCAGCTCCCTTATGCATCCGAGCAGCGTGAGGGCAATCGTAAACCCGAGGCCGATTCCGAGGCCGTCAAGAATCGAGTCGCCGACATTGTGTCTTGATGCAAAAGCTTCGGCGCGGCCCAAGAGGATGCAGTTTACCACGATAAGCGGTATGAAAATCCCGAGCATGGCATCGAGGGCCGGGAGGTAGGCCTGCATGAACATCTGCAGCGCGGTGACAAACGTGGCGATGACCACGATGTAGGCCGGGATGCGGACTTTGGCCGGGACAAGGTTTTTGATTAGCGAGATAGCCGCGTTGGAGCAGACGAGTACTCCCATTGTAGCGAGTCCCATGCTCATGCCGGTCACGGCGCTTCCCGTCGTGCCGAGGGTGGGGCACATGCCGAGGAGCAGTACGAATGTCGGGTTCTCGGCCAAAATTCCGTTGAAAAAATATTTTGGATTCACGACGGGAGGTTTGAATTGGTTGATTTAAACTGGCTGTAAGCCGCCGAGGCGCGGCGCAGCGCGTCGAGAAACGCGCGTGAAGTAATAGTCGCGGCGGTTATGGCATCTACATCTCCGCCGTCTTTGCCGACTGTGAGATTGTCGGTCGCGGCATTTAGGCCGATGACTGAACGGTGTCCTTCAGGAGAGCGGAACCAGTCGGCCATTTTTGCCCCGAGTCCCGGTGTCTCGGCATGGGAAATCACACTGTATCCCGTAACGTTTCCATCTGAATCAAAACCATACATTATTTTTATCTCTCCAGAAAAGCCATCGGGGGAATAGCTTTCCACCGCGGCTCCCACCGGCTTGCCGCCGAGGGTGGCGGGATATAGGGTAACGGGGAGGGATTCCCTGTCGGGGGTAACTTCGCATTTTTCGGCAATGGGGTCGTTGTCAAACCGGGGGCATACTTCCCCGACCGCGTCAACGCGGGCCTGACGCTCGGCCTCGATGATGGGTTGCTCGGTCAGTTCATGCACTCCGGCAAGAATCGCTCCCGATACCACGGTGATGCACCCGAGTGAAAGAATCATTGATGTCAGTGTCGATTTCATGCAGCAACCCTCCTTTCTCCGAATTTTCGCGGTTTGATATACCGGTTGATCAGCGGGGTCACGCCGTTCATGATAAGTATCGCAAACGACATCCCCTCAGGGTAGGCACCCCAGTGGCGGATAACGACGGTGATGATTCCGATCATCACGCCGTAGACCAGCATCCCTCGATGACACATGGGGGAGGTCACATAGTCAGTGGCCATGAATATCGCCCCGAGCAGCAGGCCGCCCGATAGCAGCTCGACGCCCACATGGGCCCCGATACAGGCCGAGAACACGGCGACTGTCGCGATGATTGAGACAGGGATGTGCCATGTTATTGTCTTGGTGAGCAGAAGATAGGCTAATCCGATGAGGAGGGCGATTGCGCCGACTTCGCCGATAGAGCCGCCCGCCATCCCGAGCGACTTGTCCCAAAGGTCAAGTGTCGAGGCATCAAGCTCGCCTGTCTTTATGCGGCCGAGGATTGTCGCGCCGGTAGTAGCGTCAAAATAGTTCCAGCGGTTTTCTACCGGAAGCGGCCATGTGGTCATCGCCACGGGAAAAGATAGCAGCAGAAAAACGCGCCCGACCAGTGCGGGGTTGAAAATGTTGCATCCGAGGCCGCCGAAAGTCATCTTGCCGATGCCGATGGCAATTACGCATCCGATGAGTACTGTCCATACAGGGAGGTTGGATGGCAGATTTAGCGCGAGCAGCAATCCGGTCAGTATGGCCGAGAAGTTGCCGATTGTCGAGCGTTGCCGACGCAACACATAGCGTGTAACCAGCCATTCGACTGCAACGCAACCGACGATGGATGTGGCTATTACAATCGCCGCCCCGATTCCGAAATAATACAGCGCACACATCACGGCAGGAATGAGCGCAATGATGACATTGAGCATCAGTCGCGAAACAGTGCGCGATGTGTGGACATGGGGCGACGGTGAAACAATAAGTAGTTGCTCCATTTGTTCTGTGACTTTTAAAAGCACCGCAAAGGTAGCAATAATTTCTCACATAACCCCCCTCTCAATATCCACAGAGTCCCCGAGTTTTATATTTTTTATAGATTAACAATATCGTTTTTATTTAAATCATGACATAACATATCTTCGCATTGGGGCGCGATTTCTCGCGCCCCAATGCTGTTTACTTAACGAGATTGCAAACTGAGCCCGCAGGGCGATATTGTGTTAAACCCCGTATGGAGCGTAGCGGAATTCGGGGAAAGAGGAAAAAGCAGCTCTCTAAAATCAGAGTCCGTAGGACGATGTGCCGGTAATGATGTGGTTACCATCACATCGCCCTGCGGGCTCAGTTATTTTGGTCGATGCCGATACCCCTTTCCCCGCATTCCGCTGCGCTCCATACGGGGTTTAACACAATATCGCCCTACGGGCTCAACGAAATTGCCGTTAAGTAAACAGCATTGTGTCGCGCCCCTGCCATCATACCTCCTTTTGACGTGGTTGTGCGGGGGCGGCATCCCACATTTGCTCAATGCCGTGGTCGCGGATTGAGCGGTCCATCGTAATAGGGTCGCAATGTTGACATTTTATAGATAAAAAGTATAGTCTTTGCGCATTTGCAATCTGACAATATTGCTCCCTTGGATAGCCGTAGGTTACGCCATGCAACCTACGGGAGGTGAGTGAATTATACATAAAATCTGTAAAGATTTTTCATGATGCGACGTGATTGAAAAATCTTTACAGATTTAGAGGTTGTTTAATAACAAATGTTAATCCAAAGTGGTAGCCTCTTTCAGTTAACTCGTTATTACACAGCGGGAGCATAGCTGTGGCTATGTGACCGAGGTGTAATGACGAGGCAGC
>DLAR01000080.1:0-2058 GCA_002494015.1 Porphyromonadaceae bacterium UBA7042
TACAGCTATGCTCCCTCTGTGTAATAACGAGTTAACTGAAAGATGCTACCACTTTGGATTAACATTTGTTATGAAACGCCCTCTTAACCATGAAACCGATTATGTTCACACAGTAATCAGGCTGATTCACACAGGACACTCCGCAATATTTGGAAAACTCCATCCCCGCCGCTTAACTTTGCAACATAATCATTAACACAAACATTTAAACTCATCACCATCATGAACGAGACTAAAAGAACCACCACTCCTTTTGACAACAAAGGCAATCAACCCAAGTGGAAAGAAATAGCAATCGGCGGAACAACAGGTATCCTGCTTGCCGGCGCGGGAATCGCACTGACATCATTTGACACCCATGCCGAAGAACCCGGAGCGTCATCTGAAGACAATCCCGCCGATAACGGCGAAACTGCGGCTTCAGGCAGTGCCCACGCCGCGACTTCGAGCTATGACGACATGTCGTTTGCCGACGCTTTTGCAGCAGCTCGTTCTGAAATGGGCCCCGGCGGCGTGTTCACATGGCACGGAAACTCCTACGGCACTTACCTCAAGAGCGAATGGGACGCAATGAACGACAGCGAGCGCAATGACTTTGCCGACAACCACTCGTCGGGCAACGACCAGCAACCCGCCGACAACCACGCAGAGCCTGACCACACCGCCACCGCCCAGCATCAAGAGAACCAGCAGCAGGCTCCCGCGTCTCAGAATCAGACCGCCCAGAACACCCAAACCGAGAACAATAACCCCGAGAACGCCAACACCGAGAATACCAACACCGGCAACAACGAGCCGGTAGCGCAAAATACCGGCGGGGAAAACGACGGCACTTTCAACGTTGACTCTGACATCGAGTTTGTCTCTTTTGAACAGGTCGACCTTATGAACAACGGCACGATGTCCAATGTCGGCACCGCCATCGTTGACGGTCAGGAAGTACTCCTTATCGATGTGGACGGAGACGGTGGAAACTTTGACTTCATGGCCGCCGATTTCAACAACAACGGCCAGCTTGAGGACAATGAAATTGTCGACATATCCGGCCAGCAGATCAGCGTCGAAGGATTTGCCCAAACCGTGGGGGCGGCAGCCACGTTTGACCCGGAAGGAGAAGGGATTTTCATTTCCGATGAAGAACTCGGTCTCAGCGGTGAAAACGACAGTGCCGCTGACACGGCAATGACCGACGATTCAATGCCCGACTATGTCAACGATGCCGATCCCGGCGACTTCGTAGGATAACCCTTTCCCCCTGCATGAATCCCAAAAATCTTATAACGACGGTTCTTGCAATCATGATATTGCTGCTGCCCGGCAGGCTGGATGCCGCTATCCGCCTGCTGGCAGTAGGCATTGCCGACTATCCGGGAACATCGAGAGACCTCTCCCTGCCGGCCAACGATGCCCGCATGATAAAGACCCTCTATGACAAAATCCCGGGAACGACCACAACCCTGCTGCTTAATGAAAACGCCACAAAGGCAGCGGTAAGGGAAGCCATGACAAAAGTGTTTGCCTCGGCCAAACCCGATGACACAATAATACTTTTTTTCAGCGGACACGGATATGACGGAGGTTTTTCAACCTATGACGGTCACCTCAACTATGCCGAAATCAAAAAAGGCATGGCGGCAAGTCCGGCTAAGAATAAAATCATTTTCGCCGACGCGACATTTTCGGGAAACCTTAGACGCAACAGCGAATCAGTTTCACCGGACAAGATAAAAGATGCTAATATAATGCTGTTCTTGGCATCACGCAGCAACGAGCAATCCATCGAAACCCCGTCGATGAAAAGCGGTCATTTCGCCACAGCGCTGAAAGAGGCCCTTTCGGGAAAAGCTGATTCCAACCGAGACCGCACCGTTACGGCCAAAGAGCTTTTCACCTATGTCAGCACCCGGGTCAAAGAACTGTCAAGAGACACCCAGCATCCCGTGATGTGGGGTAAATTTCCCGATACAATGCCGATTGTGAAATATTAAGAGGGCGTTTCATAACAAATATTAAATCCGACGCGTGAAAACGGGTGTGACAAAGCATTTGTCAGTGACA
>DLAR01000080.1:2364-16192 GCA_002494015.1 Porphyromonadaceae bacterium UBA7042
TTTGAAATTAATATCTAAATGAAGGATATTGCCACTTTGGGTTAACATTTGTTATTAAACACCCTCTAAGTCCTATAAAGTGCCCATGATGTCGAGACAATCTACATCGTTGGGCATTTTCTTTCAAGAAAAAGTATTATCTTTGTGAGAAATTTTAGGAACATCTTATAATGAAACAGAAATTAGCAATAGTTATCATAGCGATTCTCGCCTTGTGGGGTTCGTCGACAGCCAATGCCCAGTTCCGCTACGGTCCTGCGGCAGGCATCACCATCTCTGACCTGAAATTCAGACAGGATCTTTTCACCGTAGACAACAGCGTGGGTTATGCAGCCGGTGTGCAAGCCGAATTCATGTTTCCCGGAATCGGATTCGGACTGGGGCTCGGACTGATGTACAACCAGCTCGGTGCGACCCTGAACATGGGGGAAAAACTTATCTGGTCATCACAGGGTTACGGGAAAGAGCGTTCCTATTTGCATTATCTTGAAATCCCGTTCCACCTCCGATTCAAATACACCCGTCTCAATGGGTTTGAGGACAAACTTGCCCCACTTGTGTATGCCGGTCCGACATTTGGCATCCAACTTGGCCACAGCGACATCAAAGCGTTGAAATATTCTGGCGGCGACCTTGGAATCACAGTCGGCATAGGTGCCGAAATCTTCAAGCACTGGCAGATTACCGGCAGCTACACTTGGGGGATGACCTATGCCGAAAAGACCCGTCTTCTTACTGATTTCAGTGCCCGCAGCTACCACTGGGACATCCGAGTAGCCTATTATTTCTAATCGCAGTACTGCTGATTAGCGCGTGAGTCACGCCATAATCGGCTGTCTGTCCATAATTTGCAGTGTCTGCAATCATTTTCAAAGATTACATGTTTTATTCCGGCATATAATTGAAGTTGTCAAATATGTCAAATCCAAACAAGCCTTGTCTGTAGCTTATAATGACTTCGCTTTGGGGTGGCACATTATATAGTCCCACATCGTCAATAAATCATCGGCATACATCGGCTTTACAGTAAGCCGCACTTCATCTGCCCCAAAATACAGACAGAAAAAATAACCGTCCTCAACCTTGAAATTGATATAGGAACTTTGGCGAAAGCCATATCTACGGCTCACGCTACGCCTTGCATCGGCTGACATCTTTTGATATTCCCTGTTATTCATAAATATTCAAAACACGACGTTAAGAGGTTGTTTAAATACATATGTGAACCCAAAACCGTTATATTCAAGCAATTCGAGTTTTCGAGTTTTCAGTTTATTGTAGTTTGAATAACGAGCAAAACGTAGAAAAAATATATCAGCCGCAATGAATGGCAAGAACAGCAGCATGGCGGCAAAGCCTTTGGATATGTCATCAGAAAATGCCGACATGGAGACAGCAATTAATGCCGTCAAAAGACCAATATTCCAAAAGAACATAACAATCAGAACCAACGTATGTGGCCCGATGCTTAAACGGACCTTACATTTATTGTCACCGAATGGTTCAACATAGCCGACAGCTTGCGACTCAAATGAATTCCAGTAATATGTGTTCAATGCTATCCTGAATCTGTTTTGCCACACATTGCCACGAAATTCACCTTTCTTGCCGTAATTCATTCTATCGCATTTGGTAGGTGAATAAATCAAATCGGTCATAGCCGAGACCTTCGAGGGACTTGCGGCTTTTCTCGCGGTCTGTATCGGTGTTATAGTCGGGAATAAGCGGTAAGCGCACAATACAGTCGCGCTGGCGACCGGCATCGGCTATCAGGCCGAGGTTGTCGAGAACAAGGCCGTTTGACTTCCCCGTGTAGCTGTGGTAAATGTCGGGGTTCATATCCTTGATGTCGATAATCAGGGTATTGACCATCGGGAGCAAAGCCTCGACGTTGGCCGACGGCACGTTGAGCGACGTTTCAAGGTTTAGTTGCCACTTCGGACCGCACAACTCACGGAACTCATGGATAAACTGCGGGCGCAGACATGGCTCACCGCCGCCGAAAGTCACGCCGCCGTTTGTGGCTATGAAATAAAGCTCGTCGATGCGCGTCTCGGCATACAGTTCCTCCGGCCAATACTCTCGGAAACGACCGCCGTCGCCCAGCGACTGCGGGTTAAGACAATAGCGGCAACAAAGCGGACAACCGTGGAACGCCACAAGCGTGGTGACACCATCGCCGTCGGTAGAAAGGCGATGCCGTGCAATGCATATTATCTTAGCCGGTTGTATCTTCATGGAATTATTACTTGTAATCAAGCAAATTTACAACAAATAATCAATATTATATACAACAAGCATCACATTATGACAAAAAATCTCCATTTGCCTCATCATGCCAAAATACAAGTATGTGTTTTATGGCAAAAGCGGCGGAAAGGCTGCCGATTGGCACTGTCTATCCAGTCTGGACAGGGATAAGCGCATATATTTCCACAGAGCCGTCAAGGGGCATAAAATCGAATGTATCGAGGCCGATAGCCGTTGCTCGTTTTGTGTTGTCGGACAAGACATGATAATTCCCGACGAATTTACAACTTATTTTCGCAGTGTCATTGTAAAGGGTTCAATCCATCCGGTCACCGATTGTGACGAGATAAAAAAGGACTGTTGCTATTGTGTGAGAAATACTCACCCGGAATAGACCCTGATGACGAGATTTCAAAATGTATCAGCCATGTAACTGTGCTTCGCCTTGACATTGACTGCATGACAGGAAAAGAAGCGATTGAACTTGTCAGAAAACGTAAATAAATTTTCAACATTTTGACGCATTTGTAGCATTTCCGACAACTGCATTTCCTTAACTTTGCGCGACTCAAAACCAATCATTACATTATGAAACGATTTTCTACTGTTATAGCCTGCGGTCTCGTTGCCGTCGGGGTAATGGCGGCATCGGCATCGATGGAACGTGCACGGCGGCACGCCATAGCGATCGACCGGCCCCGCTCCGGGATTTTTTGAAGGCGCACTGCTGGGTAACGGCGGCATGGGTGTAGTGGTGACCACTCGCCCCGACGCAGTGTGGCTCCATTTCGGCCACAACAACGTGTGGGACATCCGCGTGACCGAGAAACATCAGGACGAGTTCGGGACATTTGCCGAAGTGTTTGCCAAGGCCGACCGCCTTTCACCCGATCTGCCCTCGATTCACCACGACCCGGAGTTTGCGGCCTACCTGTCGATGACCGCCGACAACTACCGCAGTCCCTACCCGCGCCCGTTTCCGTGCGGCTCGGTAATTCTCGGGTTTGACCGTCGCGAGGTGGAACTGATTGGCCACCGTCTCGACGTGGCCGACGGCACATGCGACGTGGAGCTACTGCGCCTTGCCGACGGCGAGAAACTGACGCTCAGCCTGTTTACCGACATAGAGCGCGACGGGCTATGGGGCGAGCTGACTGACAGCGAAGGACGGCCCGTGCAGTCTTGTTTCAACCGTCTGCGCCTGCTGCCCGACCCCTCGACACCCTCTGACATCCCCTCTCCCGTAACCCTCGACGCGGGCAGCCACGCCCTCGGGTTCTCGCAACGACTCCCCTACTCGACCGAGGCACCGGAGCCGGAACGCGACCGGGCCATGGAACCGATGCGTGACGCAGTGATGTTCCTCGTCGACTACATGAGCCGTCCCGACGCGCAGGGAAACCGGTGGGGCAACGACGGCCTGTGCCACATCTTTCCCTCGGTGCCTCCCGAGCTTTACGGGTTGCAGCCGGGGTTCAAATTCAACTATGACACGCAGATTGACCTCGCGCTGACCCGATTCCTGTTCAACGCCTATCTCGATGCCGTCAACATCCTCGGCATCTCCCGACAGGAGCGCGCCCTTGTCAAGGAGGTCAAGACCCTGCTCGGCCGCATACCCGGCTACCCCGTCTACGACTCCCCGCGCTACGGCCGCATCTACACCTCGGTTCCGGGCGAGAAGGACGAGATTGTGTTCAACGTCCCCGCCTGAGAATTTTTCCACTATCAATTGTCAATTTTCAATTCTCAATTCTCAATTTATCAATAATAATCCTTACCTTTGCACGTTGAAATGAAACGGAGCCGCTTGTATGGCTCCATAAACCAACCAGATCCAATGATTAACATAACTTTTCCCGACGGCTCGGTAAAGCAGTTTGAGAGCGGTGTTACCCCTCTGCAAATCGCTGAAAGCCTGAGCTCACAGCTTGCCAGAGACATTCTGGCAGCATCGGTCAACGACCAAGAATGGGACATCACCCGCCCCATCAACGAGGATGCCACCATACGCCTGTACAAATGGGATGACCCCGAGGGCAAACACGCCTTCTGGCACTCGTCGGCACACCTGCTGGCCGAAGCACTTCAGGAATTGTACCCCGGAGTGAAATTCGGCATCGGTCCCGCTATCGAAAACGGGTTCTACTACGACATCGACCCGGGCGAGAATGTCCTGACAGCAGCCGACTTCCCCAAGATTGAAAAAAAGATGCTTGAGCTCGCTCAGCAGAAAAATCCGATAGTGCGCGCCGACATCTCCAAAGAAGATGCCTTGAAACTATTCGGCGACCGTGGCGAGGAATACAAGTGTGAACTTATCAGCGAGCTTGAAGACGGCCACATCACCACCTACACTCAGGGAGCGTTCACCGACCTGTGCCGCGGCCCCCACATCGCCACCACCGCCCCCATCAAGGCTGTGAAAATAACATCGCTCGCCGGAGCCTACTGGCGCGGCGACGAAAAGCGCAACCAGCTCGTGCGCGTCTACGGCATCACCTTCCCCAAGAAAAAGATGCTCGACGAATACCTCGTGCTGCTTGAAGAAGCCAAGAAACGCGACCACCGCAAGCTCGGCAAGGAGATGGAACTTTTCGCGTTCTCGCAGAACGTGGGCGCCGGACTCCCCCTGTGGCTCCCCAAAGGAACCGCCCTGCGCGACCGCCTCGAACAGTTCTTGCGCAAAATTCAGAAAAAATACGGTTACCAGCAGGTTATCACGCCCCACATCGGCAACAAGAACCTCTATGTCACCTCGGGCCACTATGCCAAATATGGCAAAGATTCGTTCCAGCCGATCCACACCCCCGAGGAAGGTGAGGAATACCTGCTCAAACCGATGAACTGCCCCCACCACTGCGAAATATTCCGTGCGCTCCCCCGCAGCTACCGCGACCTGCCACTGCGACTGGCCGAATTTGGCACCGTCTACCGCTATGAGCAGAGCGGCGAGCTCCACGGACTGACCCGAGTGCGCGGCTTCACGCAGGACGACGCCCACATCTACTGCGCCCCCGAGCAAATCAAAGACGAGTTCCTCAAGGTGATGGACATCATCTTCTACATCTTCAAGGCTCTTAAATTTGAAAACTTCGAGGCTCAGATTTCGCTCCGCGACCCCGCCCACAAGGAGAAATACATCGGCACCGACGAAAACTGGCACCTCGCCGAAAACGCCATCATTGAGGCTTGCCGCGAAAAGGGACTCAACGCCCGCACCGAGCTCGGTGAAGCAGCATTCTACGGACCCAAACTCGACTTCATGGTCAAGGACGCCCTCGGCCGCCGCTGGCAGCTCGGCACCATACAGGTCGACTACAACCTCCCCGAACGTTTCAAACTCGAATATACCGGCAGCGACAATCAGAAACATCGCCCCGTCATGATTCACCGCGCCCCCTTCGGGTCGATGGAACGTTTCGTGGCCGTGCTGCTTGAACACACCGCCGGACGCTTCCCCCTGTGGCTCGCCCCCGAGCAGGCCGTCGTGCTCCCCATCTCGGAGAAATTCAACGACTACGCCGCCAAGGTAGCCGAAGAACTCAACGCCGCCGACATCCGCACCATCGTCGACGACCGAAACGAGAAAATCGGCAAGAAAATCCGCGACAACGAGCTGCGCCGAATCCCCTACATGCTCATCGTAGGCGAAAAAGAAGCAGAAAATGGTGAAATTTCTGTAAGAAAACAGGGCGAAGGTGATAAAGGTTCGATGAAAATTGCTACCTTTGCAGCGGATTTGACTGAAGAAGTCAACAACATGATTAATCAATAACCCCACTGAATGGAGAAAAAACCCTTCACCCCGCGCCCGAGACCGGCCAATAACGGTTCTCGCCGCAACGACAACAACAAAGACCCCTATCTGATTAACGAGCGCATCCGCGCCCGCGAAGTACGCCTTGTAGGCGACAACGTGGAAACCGGAGTCTACCCCATTCAGGAGGCATTGAGAATCGCCGACTCGCTCGGCCTCGACCTCATCGAAATCTCGCCCAACGCCGCTCCCCCGGTGTGCAAGATTCTCGACTATCAGAAATTCCTCTACCAGCAGAAAAAGCGTCAGAAAGAGCAGAAAGCCAAGTCGACCAAGGTAGTCGTAAAGGAAATCCGATTCGGACCGCAGACCGATGACCATGACTACAACTTCAAGCTCAAGCACGCCGTCGGCTTCCTTCAGGAAGGCGCAAAGGTCAAAGCCTATGTCTTCTTCAAAGGCCGCTCAATTCTGTTCAAAGAACAGGGCGAGGTTCTGTTGCTGCGTTTTGCCAACGACCTTGAGGAATATGGAAAAGTCGACCAAATGCCAGTTCTTGAAGGCAAACGCATGATTATCATGCTCAGTCCCAAGAAGAAATAACACCCGGCACATTGAAAACCAAAGTCCCCGCCACGGGTTGACGGAGACTACATTATAACTCGAATTAAAATCTTTAAAAACTAACAAAATGCCAAAGATTAAGACTAATTCCGGTGCCAAAAAGAGGTTCGCCCTTACCGGATCAGGAAAGATCAAGAGAAAACATGCCTTCAAGAGCCACATCTTGACCAAGAAGACCAAGAAGCAAAAACGCAACCTGACCCACTCCGGCCTCGTCGCTCATGCCGATGCCTCCAACGTCAAGGAACTGCTCGCGCTCAAGTAAAAAGCACCACGCAGGAAGTTTTCACTTAATTAATTCGTGATTTATAAATTCATTTTTTAACCGAATGTACAGCACCCCTAAGAGCAAAAGCCGCTGACATTCAAAAATCATTACTTCAATGCCAAGATCAGTAAATCATGTAGCTTCAAGAGCTCGCCGCAAGAAAATTCTGAAACTCACCCGTGGTTACTTCGGTTGCCGCCGCAACGTGTGGACCGTTGCCAAGAACACTTGGGAAAAAGGTCTTACCTACGCCTACCGCGACCGCAAGGACAAAAAGCGCAACTTCCGCGCTCTTTGGATTCAGCGTATCAACGCAGCCGCACGTCAGGAGGATCTTTCTTACTCCAAGCTCATGGGCCTCATCCACAAAGCCGGTATCGAGATCAACCGCAAGGTTCTCGCCGACCTCGCTCTGAATAACCCCGCAGCCTTCAAGGCCGTAGTTGAAAAGGTAAAGAACGCCTAAGCGTCGCCTCATACTTCAGAGAAAAGAACTGAACTGAACCAAACTGCCCTGCAAGACCTCCCCGAGGCTCATGCAGGGCAGTTTTCTTCACCCCCACCTCAGCCAAATCACGGAACAGGACTTTAATGCAGACAACACATTTATAATCATTTCAACAATCCGCAGCACTACCGGTCATATTTGTCAATATGATTTCGTATATTTGCATATTCTTTGATATTTATCCCCCACTAAAATAGCCTTATCATGTCACGTTTCCTCTCCCCAGTCTTGACGGCGGTATTATTATTGACACCGGGAATCCTGTCGATACAGGCATCGGGAGCAAAGCCGCAGTTAGGTGGTAAATCCGAGGCTGGATTATGCAGAGCTATAGGTGCCGCATACCGTCCCACGCAACTTGTCGCCGACCCTGTCACAGTGTTTCCACTGACCGACGGCAACGCGACCCGCACCGCCCTGCGAGACCGGTTCAACAACCGCTGGGCGAGCATTGACGACGAAACCCTCGCGGCAGTCAACATCCTCCCCGCGTCATGGTGGGAACGCAACAATGACATCGCCATAGACCTCTACAACACCATCCCGGGACCACAGGAGGTAAACAGCGTGAAAAAGAACTATCCCCCGGGAATCGTGAACGCCCCGGAATGGGACAACGGCGTGTGGCAAACTGGTACAACCACAGTCTCGGGAATCGACGCCGCCTTTTATGCACCTCCTGAAAAGTTCAAAGGTGACTTTGCCCGTGCCGTGATGTATGCCGCGACACTCTACAACACCGGATGGCTCGCCTCTATCGCCTTCACTATACTTGACGGCACAGATTATCCCGCCTTGACACCCTACGCCTCCCGCATACTACTCGACTGGCACCGCAGCGACCCTGTCGACGACATTGAGACCGAGCGCAACAATGCCGTCGAGGCCCTGCAAGGCAACCGCAACCCATTTGTCGATTTTCCCGACCTTGCCGAGTTTCTGTGGGGAAACCGCAAGGGGGAACCCTACGCCGCCGAGGGTGAGAAAATGCCTCTCCACTCCACCTACCGTCTCTCCGCCGACGATAAAATCCATCTTGTTTCACCCGAAATCCCTGACGATGCCGTCTGGACAGTCAACGGCTCCCCGGTCTCGACTGCAACCCTGCCGGCAACCGCGCTCGGCACAGGCTCACACCATCTTCGTTTCCGTTCACCCTCAACCGGCACGTCAGGATGCCTGATGATAAAAATCGTTCCATGAAACTCCCAGCCCTCATCATAACCGCAACCCTCGCCATGTCCGTGTCGTGCGGCCATAAAGAGCTGCCTCGACGCGGCTCATCGACTGTGCAACCCGAAACGCCGGGAGGAGTCCTTCCTGAACCGGAACGCCCCGGACACAACCCCTCCGATATCGCGGCTGAACTCAATGACCCTACACCTCGTTTCATATACGGTGGCATCACGCTAAGATATGACGACGGCGGAATCCTTTTCACGCGCTACCCCGACGGCTCCACCGTCATCACCGACCTTGACGGCATAGACCGGATTACGCTGTCGCCCGGAACCATGCGCGAAGACTCCACATTCTTGTCACCGAGACTCTCAATGACTCACGGTGAAATGACGATAGTCTCCCTCTCACTGTTAAAACGCGATGACAAGGCGGCATGGTACTGCGCCATGTTCCCCGACTCGGCATCTACAATAATAGTACTCCCGACTGATATATGACCTCATTTCTTTCAAGTCTCAACCGCCTCACTCCTCTCACCCCCGCCTCGGGTCAAGAAAAAGAACCTGATTTCCATTTCATGCTGTCAGTGCGCGACGGAAACGCGATACTTGCGACCGTCGACAAGAACATGAAAGCTGTCACACCCGACTATCGCAACTATCCGGGCGATACCGGCGCGTTGCTACGCTCCATCACCCGCCTTTCGGATAATAGCTGGTCATCGGTATTATGGGATGACAACTACACCGGAATCAGCCTTGCCGACAACCCGCACCTCATGTATCAGCTCATCCGCTGCCGCAACATCGTCAGCGACAAAGGAAATGCAATCCACGTCTCTCCAGCAACGGCTTCATTAAACGTGATATTGCGGGAACTCGACGAAGGGAAAACCCTTAGTCCCACAATCGAGGCCCATTGCGACAGCTTGGAGCTTAAATCAGTCAGATTCCTGACCGACAGCTTTATACTTGCCGGTCACACCATCTATCCCGCCGGTCCCGTAGGCGACAACTTTGCCAACCTCTCCTTCTTCCTCACCCCTTTTGAGGCAGCGACGCTCGACATGTTCCTGTCTGTGTTCTATTCCTGTTTTGACAATATCAACGTCATTTATCGCGACTATGAAACAAGGTTCTCACGCGAAACCGTCATGGCTGTCCCGACCATAGTGTTTGAAAAAGTATATCCCGACAAAGCCGTGCAGTTTCACGTCCTTCAGACAGCCGACGGTGTAAACGAGGAGTTTGCCCGGCGTTTCAGCCTCACCCGCATCGCAGACATCGGTACCGACAAGACCATTGTTGTCAAGGACATCCGTTACCCGTCGCTCGATGAAAAACTTGACCTGCTCGACAAGAAACTGCGCGCCTACGCCCCGTCGCGCCAAGCTGCCAAGGAAATATACCGTGACGGCAATTCATTCATAATCCCCGCTGCTACCGCCGGGCCGTTTCTGATTCAGGGACTCCCCGCGCTACTGGCCTCATTCGACATCCAAGGTCTTGACAAACTGAAAGAATACAACGTTCTCCCTGTCAAGCCGCGACTGAAAGCCAGCCTGTCATCAGGAATCGATTTCCTCGAAGGGTCAGTCGATGTCGAGATAGGCAACGAGGTTTTCTCACTCAAAGACCTCCTCGACCAGTACCGAGCCAACCGATATGTGCAATTGAAGAACGGCGTCCGCGCCGTCATCGATGACAAGTATGTCCGTCGGCTTGAACGTATCTTCCGCATCAAAAAGGGGAAGAAAAACAATGTCGAAGCATCGTTTTTTGATATCCCCGAGATTGAAAGCCTCCTCGACGAGTCTACCGACAGCAAGAGTTTCAGACACTACCGAGAGTTTTACGAAGGATTCAACCGGCTACACGACGAAAAACTCGACATTCCCGGCCTCAAAGCACAACTGCGTCCATATCAGGCCGAGGGCATTAAATGGCTCCGCTATCTTCACGACAACAACATGGGCGGCTGCCTCGCCGACGACATGGGCCTCGGCAAGACCATTCAGACCATCGGGATGCTCTCGCTGCTCTATCCAGCCACAGCCGAGCCAACCCTCATCGTCATGCCGCGCAGCCTCCTGTTCAACTGGCAAAACGAAATCACACGTTTCAACCCGTCACTAAGCGTCTACACCTACTACACCCAGTCGCGAGACCTCGACGAAGCGATGAAACATCAAGTGATACTGACCACCTATGCCATCGTGCGCAACGACATCGAGGCATTGTCAGCCCGACAGTTCCACTACATAATCCTCGACGAGTCACAGAACATAAAGAACCTCACCGCCCAACTCACCCGGGCCACATTCATGCTCCACGGCGCCCACCGCCTCGCACTGAGCGGAACCCCCATCGAGAACAACCTTAGCGAGCTGTATTCCCTGTTCCACTTCCTCAATCCGGCGATGCTCGGGTCGCTCGACGACTTCAATTCACGCTATGCCAACCCCATCCAGCGCGACAACGACAAAGATGCTACCGAGAGTCTGCGCCGCAAGATTTTCCCCTTCATGCTGCGCCGTCTCAAGAAAGATGTGCTCAAAGACCTCCCTGACCGCATCGAGCAGACCATGTATGTTGAAATGGAATCTGAACAGAAGGCATTCTATGAGCAGCGACGGCGTTACTACAAGGAACGAGTCACACACACTCTTGCCACCGAGGGGTTACAACGCTCCCAGTTTGTCATGTTTCAGGCCCTCAGCGAGCTGCGCCGCATAGCCTCGGTCCCCGAAAGTCTCACCGACGGCAAAATTCCGTCACCGAAGGTCGAAATGCTCGTTGAACGTCTCGTTGAAAGCGTGGCAAACGGCCACAAGGCAGTCGTGTTCTTCAACTTCATCGCCGGAATCGAACTCGTCGGCGAGCAACTCGACCGCGAGGGTATCTACTACGCCTCCATGACCGGCTCTACCCGCGACAGACAAAGCATTGTCGAGCGTTTTCAGAACGACCGCGACTGCAAGGTATTGCTTATGACGCTGAAAACCGGTGGTGTGGGCCTCAACCTCACCTCGGCCGATACTGTATTTATATTCGAGCCTTGGTGGAACAAAGCCGCCGAGGAGCAGGCTGTAAACCGCCTTCATCGCATCGGCCAAAAAGCCAAAGTCATGAGCTATTCAATAATTACCCACGACACAATCGAGGAGAAAATCATGCAACTGCAACAACAGAAAGCACAACTCTTTGACAGTCTTATCAACAGCGACTCGTCGGCAACCAAACTGCTGACCGAGGAAGAAATCAACTTCATTCTCAGCTAATCCCGCATCTCAATGGCAACCCGCACTGTTACACTATATGTCCCGGCAATACCACTGCCTTTCCAGATCCAAAGCATGGGCAAGAACATCATTGACAAGATGGTGAAAATATTCAAGCCTGCAATCAAGGGGAAAACCGTCAGACTCGTATCGGCCAACACCGGTGCCGAAAAGCACGACCATGAATTGTCAATGTGCTTTAACAAAATGGTATTTCCAACCAAAAGCTTGTCTCTAAAAGCCTTCGGAATCCTATTTGGCGACAGCCGCAACTTCAGCCTGTACCTTCAGGATTGTGCAAGTCCCGAAATGAGGCAAGTCATAAGAGAGGTATATGAAAACTTTTACATCTCTGCCAGCCGCGCCAAATATATTACCGGGGAAAGTGTGCTTAAAAGTGAGTATGACCATTATTACTATTCCGACTATGACCGAAACTCCCTTTACAACATCTTCCTGCTTATGCTCAGCAAGGGGCCGCATGGAGATTTCGACACCCGTTACGCACTCTATCTCGACCTGCCCGACTTCATCCGCTACCCACTCGACCGACTGTATGGCAAAGAAAACCGGCAAATCACCGCTGTCGACGATATTGACGGAAATCTGACCGTTTTTTCAGCCGAATCAGAGGCCATGATAGCTATGCAGACCGCCAAAAACCTTGCCAAAAACAAATTGATAGACCTGACAAAGCAAAAGTTTACTCAGGCCGAAATCAAAAAGCTCGCCAAAATGATTCCCGTCAACGAGTTTTTCCCTGAGACCGACATCAAAGAGTATGCCCACCTGCGACTGCAATGGATTCTCGCCTATATGGCCAACGCCAATCCGGTTCTTCCCAAAAAACCGGTAAAAACCACGCCAGTATCCGACCAGTTACGCTCTGCTTGGGAAAAGCGCCCGTTATCAGCCGAGCTGTTCTATCAGCTAAGTTTTGTCAATATAAAAGGACTGCGTAAAAACGTGCTTTTAAGTTCCGGCATAACCGACCAGTATAGGATGACAACCAGTCTGTTGACTCAATTGAAAGGTGATAAATGGAACGATATACAATCCATCATTGATCTGCTGCATTCGGGAGAACGCTCGACTTGGCGAAACACTATATTCCACCCCACTGATTTCGACAAGATGGATATTGTCAACAAAGTGACCGACGACTATATTTACATCAACGAATCCTACCGCCAGCTCGGTGTGCCGTTAATCTGCTCCATCTTCTTTGGCCTCGCTGCAATCGGAGCGGTAGACATAGCCTATTCCGATGCCAAAGACTCGGAATCCCCCTACATGGGGTTGAAATATGTCAGGATGACTACATTCGGAGCCTATCTGACCGGTCTGATACAAACCTATAAGGCCCCGGAAATCGACACGGCCGACGCTCCGGGGTTCCAGCTTGACGACACAACGCTGACAATCTATTCCGAGCCGGGCAACAACCTTGAAACTCTCATGAACCGGTTTTCCAAACAGATAGGACCGCGGCGTTTCGCGTTAACAGCACAATCATTCCTCCGTGACTGCTACATCCCAGAAGATGTGACGGCCAAAATAGACGAGTTTAGGCACCTCTTGCCGCGTGAAATGCCGCCGTTATGGAACGACTTCTTTGACATGCTGAAAAAGAAGTCCCATTCGGTCAAAAGAGAACCAATCTCAGGATATTACCTATTCCGGATACCATCCGACGACAAAGAATTGCAGCGGCTCCTATCGACCGACTCTGAAATCAGGCAATATGCCATAAAAGCTGAAAACTATATGATACTTGTCGCAACTGAAAACTATCCACTGCTGAAACAACTACTCAAAAGGCACGGATACATCCTTTAGAGGGTGTTTCATAACAAATGTTAATCCAAAGTGGTGGCATATTTCAGTTAACTCGTTATTACACAGAGGGGAGCATAGCTGTGGCTATGTGACCGAGGTGTAATGGCGAGGTAACGA
>DLAR01000074.1:0-875 GCA_002494015.1 Porphyromonadaceae bacterium UBA7042
GGTTCAAATCCCGCCATCGGCTCTTAAAACTTAAATGACGGCCTCGATAGTGTCTTCTCGCTATCGTGGCGTCTTGTTGAAAAAGTAATCATTTAATCAAATAAAATAGCAAAGTTATGGCTAAAGAGAAATTCGAAAGAACGAAACCGCATGTTAACATCGGTACTATCGGCCACGTTGACCATGGTAAGACCACTCTGACTGCCGCAATCACCACTGTGCTTGCTAAGAAAGGTCTTTCTGAGGTTAAGTCGTTCGACCAGATCGACAACGCTCCCGAGGAAAAGGAACGTGGTATTACTATCAATACCGCTCACGTTGAGTATGAGACCGCTAATCGTCATTATGCTCACGTTGACTGCCCCGGACACGCTGACTACGTTAAGAACATGGTAACAGGTGCCGCTCAGATGGACGGTGCTATCATCGTGGTTGCTGCAACTGACGGTCCCATGCCCCAGACTCGCGAGCACATCCTTCTCGCCCGTCAGGTGAACGTTCCCCGTCTCGTTGTGTTCTTGAACAAGTGCGACATGGTCGACGACGAAGAAATGTTCGAACTCGTTGAGATGGAAATGCGTGACCTTCTTTCGACTTACGAATATGACGGCGACAACACCCCCATCATCCGTGGCTCTGCTCTCGGCGCGCTTAACGGCGAACCCGAATGGGAAGCTAAGGTTGTTGAGCTGATGGACGCTGTTGACAACTGGATTCCCCTGCCTCCCCGCGACATCGACAAGCCCTTCCTTATGCCTGTTGAAGACGTGTTCTCAATCACCGGTCGTGGTACTGTAGCTACCGGTCGTATCGAGACAGGTGTCGTTAAGGTAGGTGACGAAGTTCAGATCATGGGTCTTGGTGCTGACCTCAAG
>DLAR01000074.1:1219-64283 GCA_002494015.1 Porphyromonadaceae bacterium UBA7042
GGTGAAGCCGGTGACAACGTAGGCCTCCTTCTCCGCGGTATCGACAAGAAGGAAATCAAGCGTGGTATGGTAATCTGCCACCCCGGAGTTGTTAAACCCCACAGCAAATTCAAGGCTTCTGTCTACATCCTCAAGAAAGAGGAAGGTGGCCGTCACACTCCGTTCCACAATCACTACCGTCCCCAGTTCTACATCCGCACACTTGACGTGACCGGTGAAATCACCCTTCCCGAAGGTGTAGAAATGGTAATGCCCGGTGACCACGTTGAAATCATCGTTGACCTCATCAACCCCGTAGCATGCGACACCGGTCTTCGTTTCGCTATCCGTGAAGGCGGCCGTACCGTTGGTTCAGGTCAGATCACTGAAATCCTCGACTAATACAATATAAGTCGATTTCCGGCGGGACACCGCGTCCTTGATGGAAAGAAAACCTAAAATCGGCTCTCGGCAGCGAGAGTAATCTGAAAGTCGGGAGCCGATTTTACCTATACGGGACTAGCTCAGTTGGTAGAGCACCGGTCTCCAAAACCGGGTGTCGGGAGTTCGAGTCTCTCGTCCCGTGCTTAGAAAAAATAAGAAATGAGCAAACTGAAACTACTTACGGATATCGAGGAGTCTTACACCGAGTTGCGGTATAAGACTTCTTGGCCTACTAAAGGCCAACTGGTCAAGAGCGCGATTATCGTGTTGATTGCTTCCATCATTATTGCCGCGATAGTCTTTGTGATGGACCAGGTGGTCGATACTATCATGCACTTTATCTACGGTTTGGGTCAGTAATCTTTTAACGTCGATAATCAATGGCTGAAGGAAAGAAAGCATGGTACGTTCTGCGTGCCATCTCGGGCAAGGAAGCCAAGGTCAAGGAGGTTTTGGATGCAGCAATCCGTAACACCGACCTCGGTAAATATGTCTTCCAAGTATTGATTCCTACTGAAAAAGTGCTGACCGTGCGTAACGGAAAGAAGGTTATCAAAGAAAAAAACCTTTATTCCGGCTACGTCTTTGTCGAGTGTGATCTTCAAGGCGAAGTTCTCTATGAACTGCGCAATACCACTAACGTTATCGATTTCCTCAGGGGTCGCGGAAAAAACGCAGCTCCCGAGGCATTGCGTGAAAGCGAAGTGCGTAGGATGCTCGGTGCAGCCGACGCGCTGATTGACACTGCCGATGACGGTAATGACTACATGGTGGGCGAATCGGTGAAGGTGACTTTCGGCCCTTTCAACGGATTCTCCGGCACAATTGAGGAAGTCAACCGCGAGAAAAAGAAACTGAAGGTAATGGTCAAGATCTTCGGGCGTAAAACCCCGCTTGAACTTGAAAATTCGCAGGTAGAGCGTGAATAGCCCCACGCGGTGACACGCCCTCAGTGGCACTGACCCCGGCGCTGAAAAGAGACGGGGGATTGTCATGTGGAAATGTCACCCCGGGAGATGCTGGAATTAGCCGCAGCGCTCCTGCCGGTTACGAGGCAGCGGCTGCACGGTGACTGAACAGTGTCGTTTTAACCGATTAACAACTTTATAAACTAAGATTTATCATGGCTAAAGAAATTGCAGGTCAGATTAAATTGCAAATCAAAGGAGGAGCCGCAAATCCTTCGCCTCCCGTTGGTCCCGCCCTTGGTTCCAAGGGTATCAACATCATGGAGTTTTGCAAGCAATTCAATGCCCGCACACAGGACAAGGCTGGCAAAATCCTGCCTGTTGTAATTACTTATTACACTGACAAGAGCTTCGACTTCATAGTCAAGACTCCCCCTGTCGCTATCCAGCTCCTTGAAGCTACAAAGCTCAAGAGCGGTTCCAAGCAGCCCAACCGTAACAAGGTGGGCGAAGTGACTTGGGAACAAGTCAAGGCTATCGCCGAAGACAAGATGCCTGACTTGAACTGCTTTACCGTTGCATCGGCAATGCGCATGGTTGCCGGAACTGCAAGAAGTATGGGTATCACCGTGAAAGGTGCTTTTCCTGAAAACCTCTAAAAACTTCAATTGACATGAGTAAACTGACGAAAAATCAAAAGTTGGCCCAAGAGAAGATTGAAGCTGGCCGAGTTTATACTCTTGCTGAAGCCGTGGAACTCGTGAAAGAAATTACTTTCACCAAATTTGACGCTTCCCTTGACATGGATGTCCGCCTCGGCGTTGACCCCCGTAAGGCTAACCAGATGGTGCGTGGCGTTGTTACGCTCCCCAACGGAACCGGTAAACAAGTGCGTGTACTTGTCCTCTGCAACTCCGACGCTGAAGCTGCCGCCAAGGCCGCCGGTGCCGACTATGTTGGTCTGGACGAATATATCGAAAAAATCAAAGGCGGCTGGACCGATGTCGATGTCATCATCACTCAGCCCGCTATCATGGGTAAGATTGGTGCCCTCGGCCGTATCCTCGGCCCCCGCGGCCTCATGCCTAACCCCAAGAGCGGAACTGTGACTGTAGATGTCGCCAAGGCTGTCGAGGAAGTGAAAAAAGGTAAGATCGACTTCAAGGTTGACAAGAACGGTATCGTTCACTCGTCTATCGGCAAGGTGTCATTCACACCCCAGCAGATGCGTGAGAACGCCCGCGAGTTTGTCAACACGCTGATCAAGCTGAAACCCGCTACCGCCAAGGGTACCTATATCAAGAGTATTTATCTTTCGAGCACAATGAGTCCCGGTATCAAGATTGATTCCAAGTCAATCGACGAATAACTTAAAACTGATTGAACAATGAAAAAGGAAGATAAAATTGTTGTTATAGAAAAAATCGCTCAGACTCTCAAAGAGTACAGCTGTTTTTACCTTGCCGAGACCGCAGGCCTTGATGCCGAGCAGACTACCAACCTCCGCCGCGCCTGCAACAAGGCCGACATCAAGCTGATGGTTGTCAAGAACACCCTGCTTCACAAGGCTCTCGAGTCACTTGACGGTGACTTCTCTGAACTCTATTCTTCTCTTGAAGGTCCTACTTCTGTGATGTTCTCCAACGTGGGCAACGCCCCCGCCAAGCTCATCAAGGAAATGACCGGCAAGGACAAGACCCTCCCCCGTTTCAAGGCCGCTTATGTTGAAGAGACCGTATATGTCGGAGAAAACCAGCTCGACACCCTCGTTGCTATCAAGAGCAAGAACGAGCTTATCGCCGACGTTGTCGCACTTCTTCAGTCGCCCGCCAAGAATGTTGTTTCCGCACTTCAGAGTGGTGGCAACAAACTCCACGGAATCCTTGAAACTCTTTCCAAGAAAGAGGCTTAATAGGCTGATTTCAACGGCCGGGGCCGCATAATTCCCGGCATCCCCAATATTTTACCCAACCAACAAAAATAACAATTAAATCATATACTAAAATGGCAGATTTAAAAGCTTTTGCAGAACAATTAGTTAACCTCTCAGTTAAGGAAGTAAACGAACTTGCTCAGATTCTCAAGGACGAGTATGGCATCGAACCCGCTGCTGCCGCTGTCGCAGTTGCTGCCGGTCCCGCTGCAGGTGCTCCCGCTGAAGAAGAAAAGACTTCATTCGACGTAGTCCTCAAGTCAGCTGGCGCCTCTAAGCTCGCCGTTGTTAAACTCGTGAAGGAACTCACCGGTCTTGGCCTCAAGGAAGCTAAGGAAATGGTTGACGGTACTCCCAGCGTCATCAAAGAAGGTGTCGCTAAGGCTGATGCCGAAGGCCTCAAGAAGCAGCTCGAAGAAGCCGGCGCTGAAGTTGAGCTTAAATAATAACCCTGTTAATCAGGTAGATAGGTTAAGAATCATCTTTACAGTTGATTCTTAACCTTTCGTGTTCTTTTTAAAGTTGAGTTCCTTTAATGTTTATTAACCAATAGATGTCAGTTACAACAGATAAACCCCGTGTTAACTTCGCGTCGGTAAAAAATCCTCTGCCTTATCCCGACTTTCTGGAGGTGCAACTGAAATCGTTCCGCGATTTCCTACAGCTTGACACCCCCCCGGAAAAAAGAAATAATGAGGGGCTCTTCAAAGTATTTGCCGAGAATTTCCCTATCGCGGACACTCGCAACAACTTTGTACTTGAATTCCTTGATTACTATATCGACCCCCCGCGCTATTCGATTGAAGAATGTCTTGAACGCGGCCTTACATATAGTGTCCCCCTCAAAGCCAAATTAAAGCTATACTGTACCGACCCTGACCACGAGGACTTTGCAACTGTGATACAGGATGTGTATCTCGGCCCAATCCCTTACATGACCGAGAAAGGCACATTTGTTATCAATGGCGCGGAGCGCGTTGTCGTTTCCCAGTTGCACCGCAGTCCCGGTGTGTTCTTCGGACAGTCAACCCATGCCAACGGTACTAAACTCTACTCGGCGCGTATTATCCCATTCCGCGGTTCGTGGATTGAGTTTGCAACCGACATCAATAACGTGATGTATGCCTACATCGACCGCAAGAAGAAGCTCCCCGTGACAACCCTGTTGCGCGCAATCGGTCTTGAAAGCGATAAAGACATCATCGAAATTTTCGGACTCGCCGAGGAGGTCAAGGTCAACAAGACCAATCTCAAAAAGGCTGTCGGACGAAAGCTCGCCGCCCGTGTCCTCAAGACTTGGGTGGAGGATTTTGTCGACGAAGATACCGGCGAGGTTGTTTCAATCGAGCGTAACGACGTTATCCTCGACCGTGAGACTGTCCTTGAAGAAGACAACATTCAGGAAATTCTCGACTCGGGTGTGGCCACTGTCCTTCTCCACAGGGAAGATGCCAACACTTCCGACTACTCGATTATCTTCAATACCCTCCAGAAAGATACATCCAACTCTGAAAAGGAGGCTATACAATATATCTACCGTCAGCTCCGCAACGCCGAGCCGCCGGACGATGCCAGCGCACGCGAGGTTATTACCAACCTCTTCTTCTCCGAGAAACGTTATGACCTCGGCGAGGTAGGACGCTACCGCATCAACAAAAAACTCGGTCTGACCACTTCGATGGACGTGAAGGTCCTTACTAAGGAAGACATCATCGCCATCATCAAGTATCTCATCGAGCTCATCAACTCCAAGACCGATGTCGATGACATCGACCACTTGAGCAACCGCCGCGTGCGCACTGTCGGCGAGCAGCTCTACAATCAGTTCGGCGTAGGTCTCGCCCGCATGTCGCGCACAATCCGTGAGCGCATGAATGTGCGTGACAACGAGGTATTCACCCCCATTGACCTTATCAACGCCAAGACTATCTCAAGCGTCATCAACACCTTCTTCGGCACCAACGCTCTGTCCCAGTTCATGGACCAGACCAACCCCCTTGCCGAGATTACCCACAAGCGCCGTATGTCGGCCCTTGGCCCCGGTGGTCTGTCGCGCGAGCGTGCCGGTTTCGAGGTGCGAGACGTTCACTACACCCACTATGGCCGTCTGTGCCCCATCGAGACGCCTGAAGGCCCTAACATCGGCCTTATTTCATCGCTTTGCGTCTATGCCAAAATCAACGACCTCGGTTTCATCGAGACTCCCTATCGCGAGGTTAAGGATTCGCGCGTAAACCTTAACAACGACGAGGTAATCTACCTGACCGCCGAGATTGAGGAAGGCAAAGTAATCGCTCAGGGCAACGCCCCCGTCAATGACGACGGTTCCTTCCAGCGCGACCGCGTCAAGGCCCGTCTTGATGCCGACTTCCCCATCGTTCCCCCATCCGAGGTAGAACTGATGGATGTGTCGCCCACACAGATTGCCTCTATCGCGGCATCTCTCATCCCCTTCCTTGAGCACGACGACGCTAACCGCGCCCTCATGGGATCTAACATGATGCGTCAGGCAGTTCCCCTCCTCCGCAGCGAGTCACCCATCGTCGGCACAGGCATCGAAGGACAGCTCATCCGTGACAGCCGCACTCAGATCATGGCCGAAGGCCCCGGTGTCATCGAGTTTGTCGACGCTACCGTAATCCGCATCCGCTACGACCGCACCGAAGATGAAGAATTTGTTTCATTCGAGGACAGCGTCAAAGAATACCACCTGCCCAAGTTCCGCAAGACCAACCAAAGCACGACCATCGACCTCCGTCCCATCTGTAAAAAAGGACAGCGCGTCAACGGTGGCGAAATCCTCACCGAAGGTTACTCTACCGAGAACGGCGAACTCGCCCTCGGCCGCAACCTCAAGGTCGCATTCATGCCTTGGAAAGGTTACAACTACGAGGACGCTATCGTGCTCAACGAGCGCGTAGTGCGCGAAGACATCCTCACCTCGGTACATGTCGACGAGTACTCGCTCGAAGTGCGCGAGACCAAGCGAGGCATGGAAGAACTCACCAGCGACATCCCCAATGTCAGCGAGGATGCCACCAAGGACCTCGACGAGCGCGGCATTATCCGTGTCGGTGCTCACGTTGTCCCCGGCGACATCATGATCGGTAAGATTACGCCTAAAGGCGAAAGCGACCCCACCCCCGAGGAAAAACTCCTCCGCGCCATCTTCGGCGACAAGGCCGGTGACGTAAAAGACGCTTCGCTCAAGGCTTCTCCCTCGCTCAAGGGCGTGGTCATCGGCACCAACCTGTTCCAGCGCGCCGAGAAAAAGAAGAAAACCAAGGCTGCAAACGCCCTTCTTCCCAAGCTCGACGAGGAATATGAAGAACGTCTCAACTCGCTCAAGGACCTTCTCGTTGAAAAGCTCATGACGCTCACCAACGGCAAGACCTCGCAGGGCGTGAAAGACTTCCTCGGAACCGACATAATCCCCAAGGGAGCCAAATTCTCCGCCGCGACACTGCGCGACATCGACTATGACACAATCAACCTGTCAAAGTGGACTGCCGACGCTCACCGCAACGACATGATTCGTGCAACAATCGTCAACTACCTCCGCAAGTCCAAGGAGATTGACGCCGAGCTGCGCCGCAAGAAATTTGACATCTCGATTGGCGACGAACTCCCCTCGGGCATCATGAAGATGGCCAAGGTATATGTAGCCAAGAAACGCAAAATCAGCGTGGGTGACAAGATGGCAGGCCGTCACGGTAACAAAGGTATCGTTTCCCGCATCGTGCGTCAGGAAGATATGCCCTTCCTCGCCGACGGTACCCCTGTCGACATCGTCCTCAACCCGCTGGGTGTGCCTTCGCGTATGAACCTCGGTCAGATATTCGAGACCGTTCTCGGATGGGCCGGACGCGAACTGGGCGAGAAATTCGCCACACCCATCTTCGACGGTGCGACCCTCGACGACCTCAACGCTTGGACCGACAAGGCCGGTATCCCCCGCTATGGCAAGACCTACCTCTACGACGGTGGCACCGGCGAGCGTTTCGACCAGCCTGCGACCGTAGGTGTCATCTACATGCTCAAGCTCGGTCACATGGTCGAGGACAAGATGCACGCACGCTCGATTGGTCCCTACTCGCTCATTACCCAGCAGCCCCTCGGCGGTAAGGCCCAGTTTGGTGGTCAGCGTTTCGGAGAGATGGAAGTTTGGGCGCTCGAAGCATTCGGCGCATCCCACATCCTACAGGAGATTATCACCGTTAAGAGTGACGACGTTACAGGCCGCAGCAAAGCCTACGAGGCTATTGTCAAGGGCGACGCGATGCCACCGGCCGGTATCCCCGAATCTCTCAACGTGCTTCTCCACGAGCTTCGCGGCCTCGGCCTCAGCATCAATCTGGAGCAATAATAAAACAATCCGCATATATAAAGTGTGACTCAACTTTTTTCGGCGCATGCCGTCACCCTCACGGGTGGCGGCTGCCGCCCCGAAAAGACACGGGTCCCGCAATCTTCTTTTCCTCAAGTTAAAAACATCTTTTTAATACCTCTATGGCTTTTAGAAAAGACAACAAAATAAAAACCGGTTTTTCCAAAATCTCCATCGGCCTTGCTTCGCCCGAGGAAATTCTGGAAAAGTCGTCAGGCGAGGTGCTTAAACCCGAGACCATCAACTACCGCACCTACAAGCCCGAGCGCGACGGCCTGTTCTGCGAGCGCATCTTCGGTCCTGTAAAGGACTATGAGTGCCACTGCGGCAAGTACAAGCGCATCCGCTACAAGGGCATCGTCTGCGACCGTTGCGGTGTCGAGGTTACCGAGAAAAAAGTCCGCCGTGAACGCATGGGCCACATCAAGCTCGTCGTTCCCGTCGCTCATATATGGTATTTCCGCTCACTCCCCAACAAAATCGGTTACCTGCTCGGACTTCCCTCCAAGAAACTCGACGCAGTGATTTACTATGAGCGTTACGTCGTCATCAACCCCGGTGTTGCCGAAGGTGTTGAGAAACTCGACCTCCTCACCGAGGAAGAATATTTCGACATCATCGACAAGCTCCCCCGCGAAAACCAGCTCCTTGAAGACACCGACCCCAACAAGTTTGTGGCCAAGATGGGTGCCGAAGCCATCTATGACCTGCTCAAAGACCTCAACCTTGACGACCTCTCTTACGCCCTCCGCGACCAAGCCAATGCCGAAGGCTCGCAGCAGCGCAAGACCGAGGCCCTCAAGCGTCTTCAGGTTGTAGAATCGTTCCGCGCGTCGCGTGAGCGCAACCGTCCCGAGTGGATGATACTTCAGGCCGTCCCCGTGATTCCCCCTGAACTCCGCCCCCTCGTGCCCCTCGACGGCGGCCGTTTCGCTACCAGCGACCTCAACGACCTCTACCGCCGCGTGATTATCCGCAATAACCGTCTGAAACGACTCATCGAAATAAAGGCCCCCGAAGTGATTCTCCGCAACGAGAAACGTATGCTTCAGGAGGCAGTTGACTCGCTGCTTGACAACTCACGCAAGTCGTCGGCAGTCAAGACCGAGGCCAACCGTCCCCTCAAGTCTCTTTCCGACAGCCTCAAAGGCAAGCAGGGACGTTTCCGTCAGAACCTTCTCGGTAAGCGTGTCGACTACTCGGCACGTTCCGTAATCGTCGTCGGACCCGAATTGAAAATGCATGAGTGCGGTCTTCCCAAAAACATGGCCGCCGAGCTTTATAAACCCTTCGTTATCCGCAAGCTCATCGAGCGCGGCATCGTCAAGACAGTCAAGTCGGCCAAGAAGATTGTCGACCGCAAGGAACCCGTCGTTTGGGACATCCTCGAATATGTGATGAAGGGCCACCCCGTCCTGCTCAACCGTGCCCCCACCCTTCACCGTCTCGGTATTCAGGCATTCCAGCCCAAGATGATCGAGGGTAAGGCAATCCAGCTCCACCCCCTCGCATGTACCGCGTTCAACGCCGACTTCGACGGTGACCAGATGGCCGTCCACTTGCCCCTCGGCAACGAGGCCATCCTCGAAGCACAGCTCCTCATGCTCGGCTCTCACAACATTCTCAACCCCGCCAACGGCGCGCCTATCACCGTACCCTCTCAGGACATGGTGCTCGGTCTCTACTACATCACAAAGCTCCGCAAAGGCGACAAGGGAGAAGGCTTGAAGTTCTACGGCCCCGAAGAAGCTGAAATTGCCTACAATGAAGGCCGCGTGACTCTCCACGCACCCGTTTCAATCGTTGTCGACGACATCGACGAAAACGGAAACCCCGTCAAGCACCTCGTCGAGAACACCTCGGTCGGCCGTGTGCTTGTCAACCAGTATGTCCCCAAGGAAATCGGCTACGTCAACGAAATTCTGT
This sequence comes from Porphyromonadaceae bacterium UBA7042, assembly GCA_002494015.1. Lineage (GTDB taxonomy): Bacteria > Bacteroidota > Bacteroidia > Bacteroidales > Muribaculaceae > Duncaniella. The sequence goes on from DLAR01000074.1 coordinate 10,797, forward strand.
CCAAGAAATCGCTCCGTACAATCATTTCCAAAGTTATCAAATATTGCGGTATCCCCCGCTCGGCACAGTTCCTTGACGACATCAAGAACCTCGGTTACTACATGGCATTCAAGGGCGGTCTGTCGTTCAACCTCGGCGACGTGCTTATCCCCGCCGAGAAAGAACAGTATGTCAACGAGGGTTACGAGCAGGTTCAGGAAGTGATGAACAACTACTCTATGGGCTTCATCACCAACAACGAACGCTACAATCAGATTATCGACATCTGGACCCACGTCAACTCGCGTCTTGCCGACACGCTCATGAAGCAGATATCCTCTGACCAGCAGGGATTCAACCCCGTCTACATGATGCTCGACTCCGGCGCCCGTGGTTCTAAAGACCAGATTCGTCAGCTCTCCGGTATGCGTGGCCTTATGGCCAAACCCCAGAAGAGTGGTGCCGAGGGTGGTCAGATTATTGAAAACCCGATTCTCGCTAACTTCAAGGAAGGTCTTTCGGTACTCGAATACTTCATTTCGACCCACGGTGCCCGAAAGGGTCTTGCCGACACCGCCTTGAAGACTGCCGACGCCGGTTATCTTACCCGCCGTCTTGTCGACGTGGCCCACGACGTTATCGTCAACGAGGTTGACTGCGGAACTCTCCGCGGCCTCGTCTGCACCGAAATCAAGAACAACGACGAGGTTGTTGCATCGCTCGGCGAGCGCATCCTTGGCCGCGTCTCGGTTCACGACATCGTCGACCCCCTCACAGGTGAGCTTATCGTGGCCGCCGGCGAGGAAATCAACGACGCCGCAGCCGACCGCATCAACGAGTCACCCATCGAGAGCGTTGAAATCCGCTCGGTACTCACCTGCGAGTCCAAGAAAGGTGTCTGCGCCAAGTGCTACGGCCGCAACCTTGCCACCCACCGCCTCGTTCAGATTGGCGAGGCTGTCGGCGTAATCGCGGCCCAGTCAATCGGTGAACCCGGTACCCAGCTGACACTCCGTACATTCCACGTCGGTGGTGTCGCCTCCAATATCGCCGCCGTTTCTTCAATCACATCGCGTTACGACGGTATCCTCGAAATCGACGAGCTCCGCACCGTCAAGACCGACGAGGTTGATGCCAACGGCCGCAATGTGGAAGTCGTTATCGGACGTCTGGCCGAAATGCGTATCATCGACCCCAAGACAAAGATGATGCTCACCAACGCCAACATCCCCTACGGCGCAAAACTTTACTTTGACAGCGAAGCCGCTATCAAGAAAGGCGACGTAATCTGCGAATGGGACCCCTTCAACGCCGTCATCGTCAGCGAGGCAGGCGGTCGCGTAGAATACGTCAACCTGACTGAAAATATCACCTACCGCGTCGATGCCGACGAACAGACCGGTCTCCGCGAAAAGATTATCATCGAGTCCAAGGACAAAGGCAAAGTGCCCGAAGCCAACATTCTCGACGAAAACGGACAGGTTGTCAAGACCTATGCACTTCCTGTGGGCGCCCACCTCATGGTCGACGAGGGTGCAGTCCTGAAACCCGGCGAAATTTTCGTCAAGATACCTCGCGCTGCCGGATCGGCCGGTGACATCACCGGTGGTCTTCCCCGTGTTACCGAGTTGTTCGAGGCCCGTAACCCCTCTAACCCCGCAATCGTTTCTGAAATCGACGGCGAGGTTAAGTTTGGCAAAGTTAAGCGCGGCAACCGTGAAATCTCGGTTACATCCAAGCTCGGCGAAGTCAAGAAGTACCTCGTGCCCCTGTCCAAGCAGATTCTTGTTCAGGAAAACGACTATGTGCGCGCCGGCACACCCCTCTCCGACGGTGCCATCACCCCGGCTGACATCCTCAACATCATGGGTCCGACAGCCGTTCAGGAATACATCGTCAACGAGGTTCAGGACGTGTACCGCATGCAGGGTGTGAAAATCAACGACAAGCACTTCGAGGTAATCGTGCGTCAGATGATGCGCAAGGTCAACATCCTCGATCCCGGAGACACCAACTTCTTGGAACAGCAGGTTGTCGACAAGCGCGCCTTCATGGACGAGAACGACCGCATCTGGGGCAAGAAAGTTGTCACCGATGCCGGCGACAGCGAAAACCTCAAGCCCGGTCAGATTATCACCGCCCGCCGTCTGCGCGACGAAAACTCTGCCCTCAAGCGTCGCGACCTCCGTCCCGTCATCGTGCGTGACGCGGTTCCCGCCACTTCCGAGCAGACCCTTCAGGGTATCACCCGCGCCGCCCTTCAGACAACCAGCTTCATGTCGGCCGCTTCATTCCAAGAAACGACCAAGGTGCTCAACGAAGCCGCTATCAACGGCAAGGTCGACACCCTCGAAGGCATGAAGGAAAACGTTATCTGCGGACATCTCATCCCCGCAGGTACAGGTCTCCGAGCCTACGAGCGCATCGTAGTCGGCGGCAAGGACGACATTGAAGACGTCTTCGCCTCAAGCAACGAAATCATCGACGTTACCGCTATCGAAAAATAAAAGATAGTCCCCACTATAAACAACGCCGCCGTTACGCTTGTGTAACGGCGGCGTTGTCGTTTCATAAAATTAAAGATGTACAGACGTATGAACGTTTGAACAGATGACTGAATGGTCTTATGAGTTGACTGATGTCATATTACTGAGTGATTGAATGATTGACCATTCAGATAATCAGTCATCCGATACATCATCGTATGTGTCTATGACGTTCTGCAATTCAGCCTCGGAAGGGAGCAACTTTGCCGCTTTCTCAGAAATAAATTCTTTAAGCTGATATTCGGCAACCCCAAGCGGCTGATTCATTCCTCGGAACGACCATTCAACAACCGTATCATCTTTCGACTTGCAGATAAGCAATCCTATTGTCGGGTTGTCATCAGATTGCTTCATCAGTTCATCAACCGCTGACACATAGAAATTTAATTTTCCGGCGAAGTCAGGAATAAACGGAACGACCTTAAGCTCACAAACGATATAAGATTTAAGCCTTGTATGGTAAAAAATCATATCGGGAATGAATGTTTGGCCTTCAGGCATCTTCAACTCCATCTGACGACCGACATACGCGAACCCTTGTCCTAACTCAAGAAGAAATCTGGTGATGTTGGCCGCAAGTTCATCTTCCAATTGTTTCTCAGTCATAATTTTCTTGTCAATGAATCTGAAATCATAAGGACTCTTCAATATGGCTTTTGCGAGACCGCTATATGGAGCCGGCAACTTCTCATCGAAATTGGTAAGGGCATGACCGCGTTTCCCATAGAGATTATCATCTATTTCGGCATCAAGTTCAGGACGGCTCCAATCATTTCTTATGGTTTCATCAATATAGAAAAGAGCCTCTTCAACAGATTTGCTACGAGTAAAGATGACTATGTGATGTCCCCACGGAACCATGCCGAAATCAGCAGGCATATCAAATTCGTCAACGACTCGTTGACGAATTGTAGCCCTTTGATTATAAAACTCATACCAGCGTTTGGCATACTTGATATTAGTGACGGAAAAACCTGTCTGACCGGGGAAAGCTGTCTTGAGGTCAAGACTCAGACAATCGAAGAACGCGGTTCCCCATTTGGCTGTTTCGTGAAGTCTTGAAATATCCCGACCCATAGACCAGTAATATTCCAGCATTGTCGTGTTGACCTTGACGGCAGCCTTTATCTGCGACTTCCGAAAACGTTTTTTTAGCGAACTCAAAAGCTGCGCATATTCCTTACCCGCGATAATGGTATCACGTTTCACAAATGCCGGTTTGTTGTTTGTCTTTGCCATATTCAGATGTTTTAGCGGGAATCCAATAAGAAGTTGACTAATGTTAAGGCACTTCTGACAGCAAGTTTAGAAAATATGCCTCGCTCTAACATTGTCATGATTATGTCCTATTATTGAAAAGGAGGTATCATTTGTTGATAGAAAGATGGTTACAAGAGAATGAGTATGCAAATTTATCACTTTATTTCGATATATAGAGAAAAGTATGTTATCTTTGCATGTTTAACTAATATAATAATATTGATTCTATGAACTTGCAGATTAAATCACTTTTTATCGCTGTCGCTGCGGCTGTGGCTGTGGCGGCGGGAATTGCCGGTTGTTCCGGCAATAAGGATAGTAAGGCTGATGCCGCTGCGGCTGAACCGCAGATTGAGACGGCTGCGGCCGATGTCAGAGGACAATGGTATATCGAAAACATCATCTTCAGCGATTCCGACTATGTGCGCCCCGACGAGGCTGTGCCCGGTGTCAGCCAGTATATGGTTTTTGAAGACAGCACCTTCTTCATCAGAACCAATTGTAACTCGATATCGGGCCCATACTCGATAAAGGGTGACTCCATCATTCTCGGTGACGGTCCTATGACTGAAATGGCATGCGACAACATGGCTGTCGAAGATGCCTTGCGCCGGATTCTCCCCGCGATATCCACGATAGAAGTTCAGAGCGACTCGGTGATCAGGCTCAATGGCTCAACCCCCGCCGAGTGTATCCTGTTGCATAAGGCCGCGGCTGAAATAAAGTAACCCGATACAGTCAGCCGGGGTGGATGGCGGTTTTGATGACATGGTCGTCTCTGCGGGCAAACAGATTGTAGGCTTCCTGTATGCGGCTGAGAGGATAGCGGTGTGTAATCAGGTGGGTTGTGTCAATCTTCTCCTCTGATATGAGCTGCATGATTCTGTCGCAGTCGCAGGCATCCACCCCGCCTGTCTTGAATGTCAGATTTTTGCCATACATCCACGGCAGCGGAAGTATCTGCTCTTTTTCATACAGGGCTACGACCGTGACGATGGCATTGGGACGGGCGCAACGCCATGCCAGTTCAAAAGTGTCATTGCCTCCCGCGACCTCAATCACCCGGTCGGCACCACGCCCATCAGTCAGCCGGTCAAGAACATCCCCGCATTCCGATGGAGCGACCACCGTGACTTCGGGGTAATGCCGCCCGATAAATTCGCGTCGCTCCCAATCGGTTCCACAGACTACAATCCGTCGGGGATTATAGAGCTTTACACACTCAAGGGTACATAGCCCCGTCGGTCCGGCTCCGATAATCATCACGGTGTCTTCATGAGAAATCTCTGAAATCTTGGCTGCCCAATAGCCTGTCGCGAGAATGTCGCCGACAAACAGAGCCTGCTCGTCGCTCACTCCGGCCGGTATCGGGGTCAGGCCGTTGTCAGCGTAGGGAACGCGCACATATTCGGCCTGCCCGCCGTCGATGCGGCATCCGAGCATCCAGCCACCCGACGTGCAGTTGTTGACATATCCCCGCTTGCAATAGAAACACTCGCCGCAGAATGTCTCGACATTCACGGCGACCCGGTCGCCCGGTCTGACCTTCTTGACCTCGGGCCCGACAGCCTCTACTGTCCCGACCAATTCGTGTCCCACCGTGATGCCTGTCTTGGCTTGGGGAACCGCCCCGTGCAGGATGTGAAGGTCCGACGAGCAGATGCTCGAAAGAGTGACCTTCACCACAGCGTCTTTCGGGTCGATAATTGCCGGTTTCTGCTTCTCGATCAGTTCAAACCGCCCCGGCGCGGTATATGTCAATGCGTTCATTCTTTCTGTGTTCATAATTTTCCAAGCGAGATTCTGTTTTTTACGTTGCTCGTTCACCTTGATGTGCAAATTTATCACTTTCTTTCGGTATTTCAAGAAAAGCGTTGTATCTTTGTGAGGTAAAAAAGATTAGAGAATTATGAAACTACATATTGCTGCAGGCATTGTCGCGGCGATGGCGTGTGCCATACCCGCCGGTGCGCAGATTAACGCCCCCGATGCCACGGGTTACATCGAACGCGCCCGTTTGATGTATGGCGGAGACAACTATGGCGGAACTCTTGACCAGCTTGGCTTTTCTTCATCACTTTCGCCCGACGCGGCTCAGGAGGAGGAATCGATGTACTACCGCGCCCTCTCGCTGCTGAAATCGGGACGGCACGAGGCACTTGACGTGATGGCGCGGTTTCTTGAAGAATATCCGGCATCGGCGCGCCGTGTCGACATCGAGATGGCGAGGGGCGACTATTATTTCCTCACCGGCGACTACGCCCGCGCCCTTGAAATCTATCGCGTGATAAGCGATGACGCGCTCAACGACGCGCGTTCCGAGGAACTCCGTTTCCGCAAAGGATACTGTTTCATGCTGCTCGGGGAAAACGACACCGCTGTCAGCCTGTTCAAGTCGCTCGGTTCCAGTCCCGCCTATGCCGATGCATCCCGGTTCTACCGAGGCTATATCGCTTACAGCGACAGCAACTATGACGAGGCTTTGCGGCTGTTCCGTCAGGTCGACACGTCGGTGTCGCCCGGGGATGCCGCCGACTATTATATAGCTCAGATTCAGTTTGCTCAGGGAAACTATGACGAGGCGCTGACTCTCGCGCGCCGCATGTTGTCAACGGGGCGCGTCCCGCAGTTTACCCCCGAGTGCAACCGCATCGCCGGTGAGTCGCTCTACAACTTGGGCGAGGAGAGTGAGGCGATTCCCTATCTGTGGAAATACTGTGCCGAGACCGCCAGCCCGCAGCCGTCGGCATTCTACATCCTCGGTGTCAGCGAGTATCGCGACGGAAATGTCGACAATGCCGTCAAGCTGTTGCAGAAGGCAATCGGCACCCACTCGGCGATGGAACAGAGCGCCTACCTGTTTCTCGGGCAGGCCTATCTGAAACGCGGCGACAAAAATTCGGCACTGATGGCGTTTGAGAACGCCTACCGTGTCGATTATGACCGCGAGGTGCGCGAGACGGCGTTCTACAATTACGCCGTGGCCCGCATGGACGGAGGCCGAGTCCCGTTTGGCAACTCGGTCGCGCTGCTCGAAGACTTCCTGCGTGACTATCCCGATTCCCGCTATGCCGCCGACGTGCAGAACTATATCATAACCGGCTACATGACCGACAACGACTATGAGGCGGCTATCAATAGCATCAACACAGTCAGGAATCCGTCAGAAAATGTGCTGCGCGCCAAACAACGCGTGCTTTTCGTCCTCGGCACACGCGAGTTTACCGCCGGAAAGACCGCCTCGGCAATCAAGCGTTTCATCGAGGCCCGGTCACTGTCGCGCCTCGACCCGTCGATTGCCCGCCAGTGTGACCTGTGGCTCGGCGACTGCTATTACCGTCAGGGCAACTACGACACCGCTGTCAATAGTTACAACGCTTATCTGAAAGATGCCCCGCGCGACGAGGCCGACAACCGCCGGCTCGCTTGCTATGACCTCGGGTATGCCCGTTTCGCTACCGGCGACTACAAGGAGGCGCTCGCCGACTTCCGCAAGGCTGTCAATGACCGCCAAGGGGCGATGAGCGACGTTGTCGTGGCTGATGCCCGTAACCGCGCGGGGGACTGCCTCTACTATCTCGGCGATTTCAAGGGGGCGCAGACCGAGTATGGCCACGCGCTCGACCTTAACCCCTCGGCCGGGGATTATGCCCTCTACCAGATGGCAATTATGAAAGGTCTTGAAAAGGACTATGCCGGAAAAATCGCGTCGATTGACCGGCTGATAGCCGATTTCCCCTCGTCGGGACTCATTCCGGCCGCACTGCTCGAAAAGGCCGAAAGCCAGTCGGCAAGCGGCCACAGTGACCGAGCCATCGACACCTATAACGAGCTTGTAAAGAAATACCCCAACACATCCCACGGGCGCAACGGCTATCTACAGCTTGCCATCACCCGCATCAACCGCGGTGAGCGTCGCGAGGCAATCGATACTTACAAAAAGGTCATAACCACTTATCCCACCAGCGAGGAGGCCCGCATTGCCTCTGACGACCTCAAGCACATCTTTGCCGAGGATGGCCGCCTCCCCGAGTTTGCCTCGTTTATCGCCTCGGTGCCCAATGCTCCCGCATTTGAGGTTTCCGAGATGGACGACCTCGCGTTTCAGGCTGCCGAGAACGACTATGTCGGGAAAGAGGATGCCGCCAAGCTGCGCGGTTATCTCGACGACTACCCCTCGGGCCGTCACCGTGCGCAGGTCCTCTATTATCTTGCCGATGCGTCGTGGAACTCGGGCGATACTCAGGCCGCGCTCGACTATGCGTCGCGCGTGACCCGCGATCATCCCGACTCGGAGGTTGTCGAGGACGCGATGATAATCAAAGCCGATGCCGAATCGTCGCTCGGAAAGACCGAAAGCGCACTCGCCACATACTGTGACCTCGAAACACGCGCCGCCGGGGCCAACATGCTTCACCGCGCACGTCTCGGGGCAATGCGCGCCTCGGCCGACCTCGGCCGTTACAAGGATGTGGTGGCGATTGCCGACAAGCTGCTTGCCACAAGCGCGTCCAACTCCACCGACGGGGACGAAGTCCGCTTTACCCGCGCCCGCGCCCTCAACGAGATGCGCCGCTATGACGAGGCCTACGCGGCTTGGAAAGAACTTGCCGCCAACCCGGCCGACATCTATGGTGCCAAGAGTGCCTATTACTGGGGACAGTCACTGCTCGACAACGGAAAGTTGAAACAGGCACTCAACGTGGCCGACGACCTGATTTCGTCCAATACCCCCCACAGCTACTGGCTTGCGCGCGGATTTATCCTCTACAGTGACATTCTGCGCAAGCAAGGCGACGAGTTCGAGGCCGACGAATATCTGAAATCGCTCCGCGGCAACTATCCCGGCAAAGATGCCGATATTTTTGAAATGATTGACCAAAGATTGAAATAACGCAATGGAATTCAAATATATATTAGCCTCTCTCGCCACCGTGGCAGCCATTGGTGCGTCGGCGCAGGGTCTGCATCAGGAAATCGATGTGGAGCGCGAGATTGTCCCGGTCGAGCGTGACGCAACCCGCATCAACACACTCCCGACACTGGTGCTTCCCCCCATCACCCCGGCCCGTCTCCCGTTCAGCGAGCGCGTCGTGACCGCCCGCGTCCCCAACAGCGCGTCGCCCCTCGACCCGACAGCCTATGGTGACACCCTCGCGCCCTCGCCGTGGCGCGGATATGCCGCCCTCGGCATCTTCCCCCTCTACAATGTCGACTTTTCGGCCGGATACAGGATTCTCGACACCTCGCGGTCGCGGCTGAGCCTCTGGACGCAGTATGACGGCCGTGTCTACAGCAAGGACCGCGGCGAGAATTACGATACCCGCTACTGGCGTGACCACACCGTGAGTGCCGGACTTGATTATGACCAAAAAATAGGCAGGAAGTCATTTCTCGATGCCTCGCTCAACTATACTTTTTCGAGCCACACGCTTACGCCGGTATATCGTCATCATTACCAGCTCGAAGCCGACCGGGTCAATTTCAACGCCGCCTACCGTTCCCGTGCCGAGGGGTTGACCTACCGCATCGCCGCGCGATACAGCCATTTCGGCTACTGCAAGCAGGATATGGAATGGACTCCCGCCAAGCAAAATCTTTTCGGCCTCGACCTCGGCGGAAAGATAAAAGCGGGGGAGACGTCATGGGTGAAACTCGATGCCGACATCGCGGTCCTCTCTACATCGAAACATACCAACTGCATGGAACCCACCGCCATTGACGGCGGCGAGTCATCGGGACTGCTGACTCTCTCGCCCGCCTATCTCTACACGGGGAAAAACTTTGATGCGCGGCTCGGCGCAAGGCTCAATGTGTCGTTCAACGACGGCAACGTGTTCCATGTTGCTCCCGACGTACTCCTCGGCTGGCACCCGAGCTCATATTTCGCCCTAAGTCTCTCGGCGACAGGCGGCGTGGTGATGAACACTCTCGCCTCGGTCAACGACATCACACCCTATTGCGACCCGTTCAGCGTCTACGGTTCCTCCCATGTACCTTACGATTTCAACGGAACCATCACTATCGGGCCGTTCCGCGGAGGTTATCTGCAATTTTTCGGCGGATATGCCCGCGCCAACAACTGGTTGATGCCTTTCTCGACTACCACGCCGTTTAACGGCGGGTTGATGTTCAGCGGGGTCGATATTAACGGTTGGAAACCCGCTCCCTCGATTGGTCTTCTGTACGATGAAAGTTTGTTCAACGGGGTCGATATGAAGGGATGGCACGTCGGTGTAGCCGTCGGATATGATTATCGCGACCTGTTTTCTATCTCGTTACGATATGAGACCGCCGCACATGACAACCGGGCCGTTGACAAAGGCTATTATTTGTGGCGCGACCGTGCCCGTCATGTATTTAGCGGCGAGCTGACTGTGCGACCTGTTTCGCAGTTTGAAATAACTGCCGGAATGGAATGGCGTTGTGGCCGAAACATGATTGATTACAAAATAACCGACATGCCGGTCGGAAACAGTCCGAGCCTGTTGCTGTGGCCGGTTGACCTCGGGAATGTCTCCAATCTGACCCTCGGCGCGTCCTACGCCTTTACCCCGTCGCTGACATTCTTCATTCGTGGCGAAAACCTGCTCAACCACCGCCACATCATCCTCGGCGACCGCATCTCGCAAGGCATCACCGGCCTTCTCGGCGCAAGCTATAAGTTCTGATAAGAGCGTGATGAGATAAAAGATGCGCCAATGTCATCGACTTAGTGACATTGGCGCATCTTTTATCTTATCACGCGGCGGACTCCCGCATTAGCGTTATTCCTTGATGAGGGTGAACTCGACCTTGGGTGTGGAGGGGTAGTGCCGGCCTGAGCGCAGGATGGCCCATGCGCGGTAGGTGCCGTCGGGGAGGTCGGAGGATGGCTGCCAGAGGTAGGGGAACGATGGGTTGTCGATGGTGTCGACGATGTCGCCGTGGATGTTTTCGATAAGGAGGCGTGTGACAGGCTCGTTGTCGAGATTGTGGTCGAGCGAGAGTTCTATTTCGGAGCGGACAAGGTGGTAGTCGGCAGTTAGAACGGCAGTCGATGCGTCACTCGACACGACGATGAACGACAGTTCTTTCTCGGCACTGTTTCCTGCCATGTCTTTGACCTTGAACCGCAGGGTGTGACGGCCGTCGGTCAGCGAGGCGAGGCTGTGTCTCATTGTGTAGGTGCCGTTGTCAGCGGGTGTCAGGCGCACGGCGTGGGGGATTTCCACATTGTCAATGTACAGGCGCGGGGCCGAGTCTATCATCGAGGGGGAGAGGGCGACGCCACTCTCGTCATCAGATACGGTCAGGACAAGGGTTATGTCGCTGCCTGTCTCGGCTCCGTCGGGTGTCTCGGGGGTGTTGACATACATCTCGTCGATTGACGGTGGGGTGACATCGGTGATTGCCGAGCCGTCGACCGCGCCGATGGAAACGGTTGTTGCGCCGGCGGCTATCCGGGCAAGGGTATCGGATGAGACGGCGTAGAGGGCAACGCGGTTGGTGAGATTTTCGCGGGAGACGGGCGGAACAGTGACCGAGACTGACCATCTGCCGTCACTGACTTGGGCCGAGTAGGTGGCGATGACGGTTTCGTCGACGGTCACGACCGGCGGATTTTTTTTGTCACCCGGGTTCTGGGCGAGGGTTTTTTTCTCGACAGGGGCGTCAAAGAGTGTTATTGTCATCGTGCCGTTGAAGTCGGTCGCGATGTTGCCGTCGGCGGTCGTGACGGTACCGCTCAGTGTGACAGGGGTGAGCGGGACGATTTTTTCGCCCTCGACGAGGCCGCCGGTAATGTCGATGTCATACGCGGGGTTAAAGACCGGGAGGGCGGGGTCGCCCGCGAGGTTGAAGGTGAACGTGTTGATGCGCACGGCGGTGTTGGTCGCTATGGCCTTGTTGTGGGCACGGCGATAAATGTCGCCGAGGCAGTCTCCGGGACCGGCACTGTAAAGGGCGTGGGTGAATGCTTGGTTGAAGACGTGGTTTGACTCCATGTAGACGGTGCAGGTGGAGCCGATTGTGGCGATTGCGCCGCGGCCTTTAAGCAGGAGCATGCCAATGTTGAACCCGCGGTCGGGGCGATTCATGGACTGGGTGGAGCATGATGCCGAGAAAAAGATCGGGTAGGAGTTGAAGGAGAGTTGCTGAAGCTGTGCTATCTTGATTATGGCGACAGTGTTGCCGATGCCTCCTTGGTCGTGGTGTCCCGAGAAATTCAGGTAGCGCGGCGACTGGGAGAGGAAGGTGTTGAGTGCGTTCCAGAGGTTGGGCTGCTCGATTTTGTTATACCGGTAAAGCTCGGCATAGGCTTTGAATGCGGTCGCGCCGGGGGCGAGTGACTGCATTATCGCCGCGTCGGCCTCGGTGCCCTTGGAGATGTGCTCGTTGTCGTTGTTCTGGTCGGCGATAAACACGGCCCGGTTGTAGATTCCGGCCTTCCAAGGGTTGGCAAAATAGTCTTCGATTTTGTCAATGAGCGCGTCGGCCTCGGGGGCGGTGGTGACGGGGAGGCGCCCGACGGCGATGTCAGACAGGTTGTTTTGTCGGACGATGTCAGGCTCTAATGATTCAGGCGCAAGGATGGCGAAATACTGGTCAGATGAGTGGCTTGCCGTTGAATTTTTGGCTCTTACGACAGCCTCGGCCTCATAGCCGACGAGGTAGTCAGAGAGGTGGCGCACGCTGATCTGGCGATTGTCATAATGGGAGGCCCCGAGAAACAGGACATATTTCAGTGCGGAATGCTGACGGGTGTAGAGCATTCTGATGAATCGGCGTATACTGGCCACCGACTTGGAGCCTGATGAAAATTCGTTTAAAATATCTTCCTGCATCACGACGGCGGTTCTGAATCCCTGATATTTCTCGTGGATGGAGGCAAGCCGCTCGGCCTGCTGCCGATAGGCCGGGAGGGTGATGACGAGATATTCGACATCGTCCATGCCGTGTAGGTTGCTGTTGGTGACTTCGCCACACAGGACGGGTGTCGGCAATGTGCGGGACGGGGAGAATGCGCGGAGGGTAAGGTTGCTGCCCGATGGTATGCTTGCAAGCGGAGAGCCGTCGGCCCGGCTGACGGAACATGATTTTACGTCGCGGGGATCGGTTACGTCCCACACTTCGATGTCGTCAGGGACATTCCCGAATCTCAGGTTTCTGTGGCCGCTGTGGGATAGGAAATGCATAGCCATCTGGGACGCGTCGTTAAGATTGTTGTAACGCTGATAGAGGTTGTAGACGGCGTTGATGCCTATGTAGGAAACGTTGTCATTGTCGGGTCGGGCGAATGAGAATGTCACCGTGCCGGGGTTTTCGGTGTCGAGCGGGGTATAGGGAATCCACCCGGCGGTTGACAGATTGTAGATTGTGTATTCGTCGGCGGCGCGGGCTGCGGTAGACCTCAGGACTTTTGAGTCGTCAATCACGATGTTGTCGCCCGGAGTGATGTCGATTGATGTCGTCGAGACATCGTTGCGGGCTGCAAAGGTGTACCCGAGCATGGCGTCTGACTCGTAGTCGGTCATCCCGAAAGAGAACGAGCGTGGCGAGGACAGATGGCGTGAGAAGAAAAAGACGCCTGCCGTGGCGGGATTGTGTTCTTCTACCCGGCGGTAATCAAGATGATAATGGGAGTCTTCGGCATGGGATGAGTGCTCGAAAGGTATCTCACCGGGTTGCAGCGGCTCGTCGTCGGTGTCCTCGGTCAGGAAATAGTAGGATGAGGTGTCGTAGTAGTTGCGATAGCTGCCGTCCTCGACTTTCATGCGTGTCCCCGACTTGAAAATTCTCAGCCTGACATCACCCTCGCCGTAGAAAATCATCTTTTCGGCGGAATGAACGGCCGGGACTTGAGGAAGGTCGTCGGGGGCGGTATGGAGCTGGCTGTTGTGTTCCACGCCGCTGTAACCGTAGATTTTTACGGCCTCGGGATTGTTGAATCCCCACTCCCGCAGTGTCTCATAGTCAATCTGATATATCGCCGACGAGTCAACGCGCACCTTGACCCAGCGGCCTTCGGACAGGCGCGACGACGGGGCAAACTGTGTCGCGAGTGCTGGCAGCGACAGTGCCGGGATTGCAACGAGTGACAATATCAGCTTGAATATGGTGGAGAGATGATGTCGGGAGGATGGTGTTGTCATAGCTTGCAGACAGAAGATTATTTTATTCTGAGATTGAGATTGGGGGCGTCGTCAATGTTTATTGTGACGGCTGTGTCCTGAATGGCCGGGATATTGCCGGGAATGACGGCGGCAAGGATAATGTCGCCTGTCTTCAGGGTCATGTACCGGCTTGCGGCGGCTATTACGGAATCGATGCTGATGTCGGCGGCCGATAGGGTTGCCTCGGGGACAGGGCCTGAGATTGTGACGGGCATCCCGGCGGGAGGGAGGGGAACCCACTCGCCGTGGACAAATGTCCCGTCGCATCCCGACAGGAGTCCGCGCCGCGTCATGTCGTTTTCTGACCCTTCGGGGAAAAACCTCAGGGCCGCCGACACGGAGTCGTAGTAGCGCGGGGCAAATTTTTCGGAGATATTTTTCCCAAGACGGTTTATGCGGAACGCGAGGCTTATCTTTCCGATCCATCGGTCGGCTCCAAAGTCGGGAACAAACAGGGGTTTGCCCGGAAGTATCATTGCCGAGTCGGGGATTATGTCAATTCCGCCAAAAGACTCGACAGGGGTTCCGGCCAGCCGGTTGAAAGCTATAATTTTCATAGTGACCCTTGGTTTTTGGTGTCAAGGCGGTTGTACATTACCGCCAAGTGGGAGTATATCGACGTGTTTTGTATCACGATGTCGCCGGCCGTCTTGATGCGGAAGGGGGTGAAGTTCCACAGGGCCTTGATGCCGGCAGCGACGCAGGTGTCGGCAATATCTTGCGCGACCTCGACGGGGACGGCGATGATGGCGATTTCGGCATCAAGCTCGCGGCGTTTGTGAGCGAGGTCAGATATGTTGTAGACCGGGATGTTGCAGATGGAGGTGTTGACGAGCTTGGGATTCACGTCAAATCCGGCCACGATGTTGAGTCCGTAACGCGACAGTCCCGAGTCGGCGATCAAAGCCGCGCCAAGGCTGCCTGTGCCGACGATGATGGCGTTGTGGACAGTCTTGAACCCGAGGAATTCCCTCAGCTCCCGTTCGAGCCTGACAACCTCATAGCCGATGCGAGTCTTTCCCTTGATTGACAGATAGGAGAGGTCTTTGGCAATCTGGGAGGCATCGACATTCAGTTCCCGCGAAATCGCTGTTGACGACACATATTCCACATTGCGGTTTTTCAACAGACTGACGTAGGCCAGATACCACGGCAGTCGTCGGAGCGTAGGCTCGGGGAGGATTTCTCGTGGTGCTGTGTTTCGCTGTGTGGATGACATGGTGAGTATCGAAATTGATGTTGATGCAAAGTTACAAAAATTGGCCGTGTGTCCCAAATAATCATTGTCCTGTCACTGCGATGCGCTTGGACACGGACGAGGTTTCGCCGCTGCCGGTGGAAACAGTCACGCGGTAGATGTAGATGCCGCGCGGCACACGGTGGCCCGCGCTGTTGCAGAGGTCCCAGTGAATGGGCGATGTCAGGAACATGTCGGCACGTCCTTTGTTGCTGTCGTTCCACAGGAGCCGCCCGTCAAGGTCAAGAATGTCGACTGTGACGGTGAGCATTGCGTCGGGACGGTTGTGGCTGACATAGAAATTGGCCTCGACCGATGCGGGATTGGCATCGGAATAGGCATCGAAAATCTTGGGAGCCTGCCCTTCGACCACGTTGAACTCGATAACGTCCGCCGAGGAGTTGGACGAGGTGTCCCACACCTTGAATGTCAGCTCGTGGTGTCCGTTGGACAGAGTTCCGAGCGGGAATATCACGCTGCCTCCTGCCGAGCCGTCCTCGGCGGGTGTATAGTAGGCGGCGACATTGTTATAGGATAACTTGCCGTCGACAGAGACAGCCATCTGGTGTCCCACGCCCGAGTTGGAGAGGTTTATGCCCACGTCATCGCTGACGGTGACGATGAGCGTCGGGGTCGTGTTGACCGCGTCGCCGCTGCGGAAAGACTCGTGGTTGATGTATATCCGGTCAATTGTCGGGGGCACGGTATCGGCTTGGGCGGTGTCGTCAAATCCGTAGACATAGAAGTCGCGGTTCATCCCCGATGCTTCCTCCCCGCTCTCGGCGCGGGCATACATGTTGAGGGCTGCCGGCCTGAAATTGTCGCTGACTTCGGCGGGCATGGGGATGGTGACGGCAAATTCACCCGCGATGACCGCGCCGCTGCCGGAATAGAGACGGTTGCCCTGCTGCTCGAAGGTCACTTTTTCACCGGGGTCTTTTTCGGTGCCGCGTCCGCGGGTAGTGGAGCTGTACTCGGCATCGTAAAGGGTCAGCGAGACGGTGCCGTTGAACGATGTCATTTTCTCGCCCCGGGTGTCGTAGATCGAACCGCGGAACACGGGGCGTTGCAACGCGCTGACGGTGACTTGGTTCTCGTCGGTGACCTCCACGCCGTCGATGCTTTCAAGCACGGCGTGGTTTTCAGGCACCATCAGCCTCATGGCCGGGTCGCCGAGCAGAACGTAGCGGCGCTTGTTAAGGTCGTCGTTGGTCATGGCGTTTTTGGCGCGGTTGATGATTTCGCCGACAGTGCGGAACCGTCCGTTCTCGTCACGGGCGAAGGCTTCGAGCCCGAGTGATGCCGAGAGAACGCCGTTTAGGGAGATGTAGACAGGGCGCGTGGCACTGATGGCTGCGACCGCGCCGCCGCTTTCTTCAAGCGTGAGAGCCTCGATGCCACACTGTTCAACGTCGTCCCATCGCCCGAAAGTACAGGTGGCGGCATAGAATACCGGCGCGTGGCGCAGATAAAGCGAGTACAGGTCAGAGGTTTCAAACTGCTTGTCGGCGGTGAGGGTTGTCGAGCCGCCGTGGCCGATGTAGTTCCACCAAGCCACGCCGTTGTCGAGGGTGCGGTACATCTTGTCGCGGGCGCCGGCATACATGCTGTTGGAGAACTCAAACTCGTCGATGTATACTTTGGTGTACATCATGCCGAGTCCCGACTCGTAGGACTGCATGTTGTTGACCATCGTTTCGGTCTGTTTCATGTGGGTGCCGCTGTCTTGGTCATCGGCAAGGAGCATGACGTGGTTGCGCCACTCTCCGGCTACGGGGGTGTTGCAGTATTTTATGAGCCGGTCAACAAATACACGCGCCTCGTCGGCAGTGCGTGCCGAGATGCGTCCGACGGCGATGTCGAGTTTGTCTCCGCCGAAATTCAGTCCCGAGCCGTCGGCCATCATTGCGAGGATGTCGTCGGAACAATAGGATGATGACACGTTGTGACCGGTGTTGGTCTGCCAGATGGGGAGATGCTCGTAGCGCTGGTTTTGTCCCTGAGTGGTCACGCGGCGGTGGTCAAATGTGCCGCGTCCCATCATGAGGAGATATTTCAGCCGTTTTCCGCCGTCGGCGTTGCCACGGTCGTAGAACATTTTCAGCATTCGGCGGATGGCGTTGACATCGCCGCAGCCTGAGCCGAATTCATTGTAGACGAGAGACTGTTCCACGACATATACATCGAGCGAGTCACGACTGTCGCGGTGTAGCCGGGCTATGCGCTCGGCCTCGCTGCGTAGGGCCGATGTCGTGACTATCACCATGTCGGGAACCGGTACGGAATGAATGTCCTGATTTCGAACCGTGCCCTCGTTGACAGGGGTTCTGAACGCGCTGTTGTCATTCCACGCGATGTAGCGGCGCAATCCGGTGCGCGGTGTGCTGGCCGTGGCGCCGTTTTGAGTGGCCGCTGTCTCTATTGTGTTCAGGTTGAGGGGGTCGGTGACATCCCACACGGTGGTCTGTGCCGATGCTCCGGCGATTGTGAAACACCTGTCGGTTGTGAAAAATCCTGCCAGCGCGGCTTCCATGTCAAGGTTGCGCATATAGTTGACGACTATATAGTCCAGATAGGCGTCTTTTACCACCCCGCTGACCGAGTACCGAAGGTTGAGGTTAAGGGTGGAGCCGTTGATGGAGAATGTCTTGGCGGTCACACATGTGTCGCCACACGCGTCGCTCGACGGGTTGGGTCTGATGTTGTCAGACGAGGAGGAGGGGAGTGTGGAGCCGTTGGCGGTGAATGTCAGTCGGGAGGTTGCCGAGGGGGTGTTGGCAAGAAAGCTGCACTGCATCCACACATCGGTGTCTTCCACGCGCCCCGGGAGGTTGAACCGGAAGTCGCGCGACTGGTTGAACCGGAAGTCCTCGCCGACGGCGTAGTGGCCCGAGCGGTTGGGGCTGATGAGGTCTTGCTCGTGGATGACGGCTGCGGTGACGGTCGTGGCGGGTGTTGAGGCGGGTGTGCCGCTCTCGGCAGGTATTTCGCGCGGCGCGGCATCGCTGTCGGTGAGATAATAGTAGCCTTTTGTAGAGAAGGGGTTGGTGGTGCGCGTGTGTCGGCCTGAGCGCGAGTCGACCGCCCAAGTTTCGGGTCCTACGCCGTAGAACACGATGCCCCGCGCGGTTGTCGCGGTCTGCACTTGCGGCAGGTCGTCGATATAGTTCGCGGCAGTCAGGTTGTCGCTTATGTGCTGGCCACCATAGCCGTAGACGCGTACCCGCGATGGGTCATTGAATCCCCACCGCCGCAAGTCGGCGGTGGAAAGAAGATAGACTCCGGTTTCCGAGACGCTGATTTTGACCCATTTCCCTTGGGCGAGGACGCTGTTTGCGGCATAGGTCTCAACGGGGAACGCTGTCGCGGGAATCGGGCGGCCCAATGCCAGAACGGAGATTAAAAATATAAAAAGAAGATTATATTGCGATACTGGTTTCATGTCGTAGCAAGAGAGATGTATATCAAGAATATAACGGCAATACAGGCGGCGTTATTGTGTGTCGCCGCGCGCCCATTCCCGCCATTGCTCTGCGGATCCGTTGAATGCGTTGATGTCGACCGGGTGGGCGATTCCTCTGACGGTGCCGTTGTGGGTCGACTGCCATATAGTCCACGGCATAGCGTCGGGTTCCTCGCCGAGGGAGCATATCCACAGCGGATAAGCGTCGAAATGTCCCTTTACGAAACGACGGTAGCCGTTTTTGTTGGTATATAGCATCACGCGGTATCCGTGGCTTTCGAGATGGTCAATCATTTCGTGAAGACGTGACAGGACGATGCGTGTCGACTGGGTGACAGGATTGGTCCATTCCTCGATATCGATTGCAAGTGGGAGGTCGATTTCCCTGTTTTCGAGCGAGTTGAGGAAGTTGAGCCCCTGCATGTATCCGGGGGTGTCAAAACGGAAAAAATGGTATGCCCCCACTTTCAGCCCCGCTTCGCGGGCCATGCGGTAATTGTCGACAAACCGCCGGTCCTTGAACGTGGCCCCCTCGGTGGCTTTTATATAGACAAAATCGACTCCTTCGCGGGCCACCGCCATGAAATTTATGTCCCCGTTGTGGCTGCTGACGTCTATTCCCGCCACGGGGAACTTCTCGCGGTCAGGGTAGACGATGCTCCCTCGGTCGCGCAACCCCCATATTGCCGCGGCAACGGCAATCAGAACTGCAACGCCACACATAGAGAACACAAATGGATGCCGAGAAGCCATATACACAGGGATTTTTCACAAAGATAGCGAATTTCCCGTTAATGTCCCCGTTGATAAGTGTTAAATATTGATTGAGACAAATCGCGTTGCCGTGACTTTCCCGTGGTCAGAATGCTGACGATTTCATTGTCAGGCCGGTGAGTTCTTGGAGGCCGAAAAGGAGGTTCATGTTGTGGACGGCGGTTCCGGCGCCTCCCTTGAGGAGGTTGTCGATGACGGCGGTAATCATCAGTTTGCCACCGATGCGGTCGAGGTGGATGAGGCACTTGTTGGTGTTGACGACATCCTTGAGGTCGGGTGTTTTGTCGACGATAAAGGTGAAGTTGTGGTCGTCGTAGTATTCCTCATAGAGGCGTTTGATTTCGGGCAGCGAGATGTTGCAGTCGAGGTAGGCTGCGGCGATGATTCCGCGCGAGAAGGGGCCGCGCATCGGCACGAGGTTGATTTCGGAGCTGAAACTGGGCTGGACTTCGGCGATGGTGTGGCGTATCTCGGGGAGCTGGTGGTGGGAGAAGGGGCGGTAGACAATCATGTTGTCGTTGCGCCACGCATAGTGGGAGGTGGGTCTGCGTTCGGCTCCCGAGCATGTCGCGCCGGTGACGGCGGTGACGTGGATGTCGCTGTTGAGGAGCATGTTTCGTGCGAGGGGGAGGAGCATCAGCTCGATGGCCACGGCTATGCAGCCGGGGTTGGCGACGTGACGGGCGCCGCGCACCATTGCCTTGCGGTTGAGTTCGGGGAGGCCGTAGACAAAGTCGTGGCTTTCGGAGGGCATACGGAAGTCGCGGGCGAGGTCAATGATGCGGAGTTCCTCGGGTATGGTGACGTTGCCGAGAAATTCGCGGGAGCGCCCGTAGGGGGTGCAGCAGAACAGCACGTCGATTTTGTCGAGCGGGGTGGAACTGCTGAACGTCATGTCGATTTCGCCGACGAGACCCTGATGGATGTCAGTGATTTTCTGTGCGGCACATTCGCGGCTGTTGACCCATTGAATGGTTACGTCGGGGTGGTTGATGAGGATGCGCAGCAGTTCGCCAGCGGCGTAACCTGATCCTCCGATGATGCCTACTTTTATCATAGAGTTGAGAGCGGTTTTTTTAGCGGTTGTCGGTGTTGAAAATGTCGTTGAAAATCCTGTCGGTCGCTCCGAGATTGCGCTTGATATAGGCTCCGGCGGCTTTTCCGGCCTTTTCGAGGCTTGCCGGGTCAGAGATGAGTGTGTCGGCGATGTCGCTGAACTGCTCGGCTGACGATATCGAGAATCCACCGCCGCAGTCGATGAGGCCGGCTGCTTCCTTGAATTTCTGATGTTTCGGGCCGAAGATGACGGGCATACCGTAGACGGCCGCCTCGTTGAGGTTGTGTATTCCGTGGCCGAATCCTCCGCCGACATAGGCGATGGTTCCGTAGCGGTAGAGGCTTGACAGCAAGCCGAATGAGTCGACGATGATGACGCGGATGCCTTCGGGGTTGGGGAGGCCGCAGCTGCCGTTGGAAGGCGGGGTGAACATCTTTTCATACTCGGACAGCATCATCGTGTCGCCTTTCCTGATGGTCAGCTGACTGCGCAGTGATTCGAGACGCGCGTCGTCAAACTCATGGGGGGCGATGACTGCACAGACGTGGGGGTTCTTTTTCAGCCACGGGATGTAGACGGCCTCGTCGGCCTCCCAGCTGCTGCCGAAGACTATCACGGGGTGGTATTTGTAGCCAAAGAGGTACATGCCCGAGATGCCGACGGTGGAGCTCATGATGTCGGTCACGCGGTCAAAGCGGGTGTCTCCCGCGACGACCACGTTGTCGATTCCGATGCCTGAGAGCAGGTCGCGCGAGTTGTCGTCCTGAACGTAGAGGGTCTTGTAGTATCCGAGCCGGCGGCGGAACATGCCGCCCCACGGCTTGAAGAATATCTGCCCGGGACGGAAGATGGCCGATATAATATATGTGGGGATGCCGCGACGGTGCAGCTGGGTCAGGTAGTTGCACCAGAATTCGTATTTTACAAATATCGCTGTGACGGGATTCAGAATGTCGAGAAACTCGCGGGCGTTGCCGGGAGTGTCAAGCGGGAGGTAGACAACCACGTCGGCACCATTGTAGTTGTGGCGCACTTCGTAGCCCGACGGCGAGAAGAACGTCAGCGCAATCTTCAGGTCAGGCCGCTCGCGCCGCAGCCGCTCGATGAGCGGGCGGCCTTGCTCAAACTCGCCGAGCGACGCGGCGTGAACCCACACATATTTTTCGTCGGGACTGACAGTATTGCGCAGTGTCTCCATTGTCGCGGCCTGCCCTTTGACCATCTTGCGGACTTTGGGGTTGCGCAGCGATGCAATCTTTACACCGAGACTGAAAAGCGATATTCCTAAGTTGTAGAGCAGGTTCATTATCCGGCGTTACCGATGCGTTCGATTCCGCGCTCGATGCGGGCGATGGTCTCGTCACGGCCTATGAGCTCGGTGATGTCAAAGATGTGGGGACCCTTGCACTCGCCGACGAGGGTGAGACGGAAGGCGTTCATGACGTTGCCGAGGTGATACTCGTTCCGGGCCACCCAGTCAAGCACGACAGGCTCGGCGGCGGCTGCCGAGAAATCGGGCAGCTCGCGCAGCACGCCGACAAGTGCGGTCAGGATGGCCGGAGTGTCCTCTTTCCAGCGTTTCTTGATGTCTTTTTCGGCATATTCGGCAGGGGCGGTGAAGAAGAACCGGGATTGTTCCCAAAGGTCGGCCACGAAGTTGATGCGTCCCTTGACGAGACCTACGGCGCGGGCGATATACTCGTCGCTGAAGTCGTAGGGATTAACTCCGCGGGCCTTGAGAATCGGTTTGAACAGGTCGGCAAGTTCGGCGTCGGATATTTTCTGGAGATATTCGTGATTGAACCATCGACCCTTGTCATAGGCGAATTTCGCTCCCGAGCGCGAGCAGTGGTCAAACGAGAATTTCTCAATCAGCTCCTCCATCGACATGATTTCGGTGTCGTCGCCGGGATTCCAGCCGAGCAGGGCGAGGAAGTTGATGACAGCCTCGGGGAGATAGCCGCTCTCGCGGTATCCGGCCGAGACGGCACCCGACGCGGGGTCGTGCCATTCGAGGGGGAACACGGGGAAACCGAGGCGGTCGCCGTCGCGCTTTGACAGTTTGCCCTTGCCGTCGGGCTTGAGCAGCAGCGGCAGGTGGACAAATTCGGGACGGGTGTCGGCCCATCCGAATGCCTCGTAGAGCAGCACATGGAGCGGTGCCGAGGGTAGCCATTCCTCGCCACGGATGACGTGGGAAACCTCCATCAGGTGGTCATCGACGATGTTGGCGAGATGGTAGGTGGGGAGGTCGTCGGCACTCTTGTAGAGGACCTTGTCGTCGAGAATCGACGAATTGATTGTCACCTTGCCGCGCAGAAGGTCGTTGACTTCCACGTCTCGACCCGGCTCGATGAGGAAACGCACGACGTAGGGCGCACCCTCGTCCATGAGTCGTTTTACCTCCTCGGCGGGCATTGCCAGAGAGTTTCGCATCGACATGCGGGTCGAGGCATCATACTGGAAGTTGGGCGTTGCGGCGCGTGCAGCCTCCAGCTCCTCGGGGGTGTCGAAGGCGATGTAAGCCTTGCCGTTGTCAAGCAGCATCTTGACATGCTCGCGGTAGATGTCGCGGCGCTCGCTCTGCTTGTAGGGGCCGTAGTCGCCCCCCTCGCGCACACCCTCGTCAATCTTGATTCCGAGCCACTTGAGCGACTCGTTTATATAGTCCTCGGCACCGGGAACAAACCGGTGGGAGTCAGTGTCTTCGATACGGAGAATCATGTCGCCCCCGTTGCGGCGGGCAAAGAGGTAGTTGTATAATGCAGTGCGCACGCCTCCTATGTGGAGCGGCCCGGTGGGCGACGGCGCGAATCTTACTCTGACTTTTCGGTCCATTTTGTCGTGATAATGATTTTACGGCCACAAAATTACAAAATCCCTGCGGCTTTGGCAAATAACAGTTATCAAATAACAAATAAAAATGCCGGGTAACACGGGTCAGTCTCGGCGGCGCGATATTTTGCGCCCGGCTAACCCCTGCTTGCGAAAACGATATTTGAGACGAAACATTCCCATTCAATCTTTGGCTGATTTACCCGCGGCTTGATGCTGTTGTGCCTGTCAGCGGATGCCGAGAAGGTCGGTGATGGCCGTAAGGAAGACGTTGAGGTCAAACATTTTGTCAATACTGATTTTAAACGGTCTCGCTTTATTCTTGAAATGAGATCCTTCCTCGTTATCAGGTTGTATGAACAGGTATTTGTCATCGATGTCATAGTGGAATCTCCCGCTGACATAGTCGTGGCCTGTGCGCAGGAACCCTTCCCCGACTTGTACTTCCATGTCCGTCGGGGAGACCGTTTTTTGTCTCACCGTCATAACGGTTGCCGTTTTCAAATGTGTGCATAGTCTTGCCTTAATTGTTTTTTTGCTTGTAAACCTGTAAAATTGATAGAGTGTCTAACTAAGAAATGTTGATTCAGTGTGGTAGCATCATGGTTTACTTTATCCCGAGGAGTTGGGCGGCTGCGGTGCAGAATGCCTGACTGTTATACATCTCGTTGATGTTGATGCTGAACGCTTTGAGCTTGCCGCTGAAGTGTGCGCCGTCCTCGTTTTCGGGCTGGATGGTCAGGAATCCGCTGTCGACTCCGTAGCGGAAGTGGCCGCTGACATGGTTCTGTCCGGCTCGGAGGAATCCTTTGCCCACTTGGATTTCGTTGCCGCCGGAGACAAACGTACCATATCCTTTCTCGTCCATCTCGCGGTTGAAGTTGTCGATTGATACGGGATACCATGCTTTGACGATGGCGTTGACGGCATATCCCTCCATGTTGTATTTCTCGGGGTGGTCGTGTTCGTTGCGATAGCTGCCCGAGAGGAAGTTGGTCTCGTTGCCGTTGTTGTCAAGTACATGGAGCGAGACGTCGGTGCCGGTGTATCGGGTGATGCCGTAGGTCGACTGGTAACGGCGGGTGACGCGGTTAGAGATTCCGCGGATTTCATTGAAACGGAAAATCTGTTCCTCGGCTATGCGTCCGCTGCGGGTCACGGTCTGTTTTAAAAATCCGTTTTCAAAGACTGCCACTCGCCAGTAGCGGATGTGTTTTAACCAGTAGCCGAGGATGAAAAACAGCACCATCACCCATCCGAAGAAAGGCAGCAGTATCCACCACAGGTTTTTGTAGTTGAATTTTTCGCGGGCATCGGTATAGCCTTCGATGTAGTGTCCGAGTGTGGGGTCGGCGGCAGGAACCTCGTCGGGTCGCAGCCGGAATTGGTCTTTGGTTGTCATGGTGTATTGATTGTGTTATTCCTCAACGATAGGGTCGTTGAGGTGGGTGAAGAAACTGACGAGGCATTTAATGCCAAGGTAGGCGGCGATGAGGGGGGCGACGATTGCCTTGACCCGGGTGTGTCTCGGGCCGTTGCCGCTGAAGAAGTCAAGCACCCACATGGCGGTCAGCGCGGCGAGGCCGAAACAGGCGAGAGCTGCCCACAGCCGCCATGTGCGCGTCCAGAACACTTTCATCCATCCGGGGCGCATGGCGGCACGCTGTTGGGAGACCGAGCGCGGTTTCCCGTCGCTGGAATAGTAGGTGCCGTTTTCGGTGATTCGGTCGTTGATGAACTCGCCGTCAAACCATTCGCCCCCGGGATGGTGGAGCTGCCCGTGTCCGTGGCGCAGTCCGTCGACGATGTCGCCGCGGTACACTCGCCCGTCAGGGTAACGGATTTCGCCCGGGCCTGTCATCCGGCCGTTGACCCAGCATCCCTGCCGCTTGCTGCCGTCGGGGCGGGTCATCATTCCCTCGCCGTGCATCTTGCCGTCGGCCCATTGACCTGTGTAGACCGACTTGTCGGCCCAATACATTGTTCCCTGTCCGTCGGGGAGACCGTTCTTGATATTACCGTCATATCGGTGTTTTCCAAATGTGTACATAGTTTTGCGTGATTGGTTTTCAGTTTTTGGTTGCAAAACTACGAAAATTTGATTTAAAACGATGATATTGTGCGGGATTTTGTGTGAAACGGCGTGATTTTGTGACTAAACGTCGCTGCGGGGTTATATATTGCGGCCCGGGAGTACCGGTGCGTCATTCTTGCGGTCAGGTGTCCCGGGTGGTTCCGTCGGGGTAGGTAATCCGGCCGGTTTCGATTTCATAGGTCAGGACGGTGTCATGGAGTGTGACTTTGTAGTAGGTCGGGTCGCGTGAAACGCGGAAAACGTTGCCGGCATCCTCCCCTTCCTGAATGTAGCGGAACAGGGCGGGTGGGAGCTGGTCCTGAACGAATACCTCGGGGAGTGTCCCCCCGTTGCCGTCGACCACTGTCCAGTCCAGTGCCTGATTGAAGGCGAGAGAGACGCTGTTGTCGATTCTGACATGGTAGGTCGAGTCATTCCCGATGTCGTAGCTTTTTATGCCGCTTCCCGGGAAATATTCGGCGATAAAGCGGGCGATTGGCGACGGAAGTTCGTCCCACAGGCTGTTGGAGCATGCTCCCGCGAGTATCAGTCCCATGAGGACGGATAGAAGGATGGGTGTGTTGCGGCGATGTGTCATAGTCGGTCGTTTTAGTGGTGACGGTTAACGAAATCAAAAATCCATTAAAACCAATCAATTGGTTTTATGAATTTTAAACACATTTCCACAGGTAAAAGTTTGAGATGTAGCATTGGAAATGCAGAAGGCCGGAAACTGAGAATTTGTTATCAGTTTCCAGCCTTCGTTATCGTTTAGCGGCAGAGAGGTTACTCGGCGGGTTCGAGCTTGACGGTGAAGTGGCGCATCAGGGGTGCCTCCCAAGTGATGCGCACGCCGCGGGTGATTTCTTCGCGGCGGTCAAAGACGTTTTTCAGCGCGACGGCTACCACGTCCATGTGGTTGTCAGTATAAGTGCGCCGCGGGATGGCGAGGCGCAGCAGGTCGAGGCCGCCGAAACGGTTCTCGCGGGTCACGGGGTCGCGGTCGGCGAGGATATAGCCGATTTCACAGCCGCGGATACCGGCCTCGCGGTATAGCTCGACAGTCAGTGTCTGTGCTGGAAATTCCTCCTTGGGGACTCGGGTGAGAATCTTTGACGCGTCGACAAAGATCGCGTGGCCCCCGGCAGGACGCTGGTAGGGGATGCCGAATTCGTCGAGACGCTTGGCGAGGTATTCGACCTGATGGATGCGGGTGCGCAGGTTGTCAAACTCGGTGTTCTCGTCGAGACCGACGGCCAGCGCCTCCATGTCGCGGCCGTTCATGCCGCCGTAGGTCAGATAGCCTTCAAACGGAATCGAGAATTTCTTGGCTCCCTCGGCCCAGTCCTCGTGGCGTGTTGCGATGAAACCGCCCATGTTGACGATGGCATCCTTTTTGGCCGACATGGTCATGCCGTCGGCGAGGTCAAACATCTCGCGCACGATTTCCTTGATTGTCTTGCCGGCATATCCCTCCTCGCGGGTCTTGATGAAATAGGCGTTTTCGGCAAATCGGGCCGAGTCAAAGATGATGCGTTTGCCATACTTGTCGGCCACGGCGCGCACGTCGCGCAGGTTCTGCATCGACACTGGCTGTCCGCCGGCAGTGTTGTTGGTTATCGTGACAATTATGAATGGAACTTTGTCGGCATTTTCGGCAAGGACTTTTTCAAGTTTTTTGATGTCGACGCTGCCCTTGAACGGATGTTCGAGCTGGGTGTCGCGTGCCTCGTCGATGGTGCAGTCTACGGCAAAAGCCTTGCGGCTCTCGATGTGGCCCTTGGTGGTGTCAAAATGGGAGTTGCCCGGCACGATGTCTCCTTCCTTGACGAGCGCGCTGAACAGCACGTTTTCGGCCGCGCGGCCCTGATGGGTGGGGATGACGATAGGGAATCCGGTGAGGCGCGTGATTGTGTCGCGCATGTGGAAAAATGATTTGGCTCCGGCATAACTCTCGTCACCCATCATCATTGCGGCCCACTGGCGGTCGCTCATCGCACCTGTTCCCGAGTCGGTCAGCAAGTCGATGTAAACCTGCTCGGCAGGGAGTTGAAACACGTTGTAATGAGCCTCTTTAATCCACTGCTCGCGTTCCTCGCGTGTGCTCATGCGGATAGGCTCTACCATCTTTATGCGCCATGATTCGGCAAAGGGTAATTCCATGATTTTTACTTTTAAGGTTGAAATTTCTGCAAATTTAAACAATTTAGTCGTTAAAATCTGTGAAATACCCTTAATGAGCTGTCAAAAATACAGGAAAAGCCTTTTGTCTCAAAATCCGATCAGACAATAAGAGGAGGTTGTCAGGCATCCTTTAATTATAAAGATAACGCTTGATAGAGCGTTTGGGCGTTTTTTCAAATTCATTAGCGATGAGGCGGATGTCGTCGATGCGCTCGTAGGGAGCCACGCGGGCATTGAGGTCGGCGCGCACCTGTTCCATGATGGGCGGGAGCTGCGCGGTCGAGATGTTGTCGCGGTCCATTGCCTCATAGTCGGGATACACAAGTGCCACGAGGTGCTTCCCGCGCTCGACGATGAGGCTTTCGGCAACATAAGGCATGTTGTTTAACTTGGCCTCGATTTCCTCGGGATAGATGTTCTGCCCGTTGGCGGTGAGAATCATTGTCTTGTAGCGGCCTTTGATATAGATGGTGCCGTCAGGGTCGCGGGTGCCCATGTCGCCGGTGTGAAGCCATCCGTCGCGGTCGAGGACTGCCTCGGTGGCCTCGGGATTCTTGTAATACCCTTTCATTACGTTCTCGCCGCGCACACAGATTTCGCCCGGGATATTGGCCGGGTCGGCCGAGCCGATTCGCGATTCCATCAGTCCCGGAAGGGTGCGGCCCGATGACCCGACGATGAACTTGCGCCACGGTGTGTAGCTGATGAGCGGGCCGCACTCGGTCATGCCATACCCGACGGTGAACGGGAACTTGATGCGGTGCAGGAATTCCTCGACTTCGCGGTTGAGAGGCGCGCCGCCCACGATTACTTCCTCAAATTCCCCGCCGAGAGCCGTAATCAGCTGGTTGCGTATCTTGCGGTAGATGACGTTGCGCACACCGGGAACCGACAGCAACCTGCTGATTGCCTTCTTCTCAATGACAGGGCGCAGCTTGTTGCGATAGATTTTCTCAAGGATGAGCGGCACGCAGATGATGAGGTTGGGCCTGACTTCCGAAAACGCCTTTAACAGCAGTTTCGGTGTCGGGAGTTTGCCGAGGAGCGTTATGTGGGTGCCGACAGCGAGAGGGACAAGCATGTCGAATGCACACCCGTAGGCATGGGCGAGAGGCAGGAACGACAGGCACCGCGACCCGCGGTAGTGCAGGCGCGACTCCATGCCGAAGACCACGTTGCCGCAGAGGTTGTTCAGTGTCAGCATAACCCCCTTGGAAAATCCGGTTGTGCCCGATGTGTAGTTGATTTCGGCCACCGTCCCCGGGGCGATTACGGGATAGTCGACATCGGCGGCCGTGTAGCCGTGGGGATAGACGCGGCGCATCTCGCGTGGCATTTTCTCGATAAACTTCTCGGCAGCATGGGAGGTCGAGGGATGCTCGGCAAGCACCCGGCGCGAGTCAAGGGCCATGACCGCCTTCACGCGCGGAACTTTCTCAAACTCCATGTTGTCAAAAATCGACTCAGAGATGAAAAGCATGACGCTGCCCGAGTGGTTTATGATGTGGGTCGCATCCTCGACATTGAAATCCTGAAGAACCGGCACGATGACGGCCCCGTAGGTAATCGTGGCCATGTATACCACGACCCACGACGCGGTGTTTTTGCCCATCAGCGCGATTTTGTCACCGCGCTTGACCCCGCAGCGGGAAAAGAGCAGATGGGTTGCCGCTATGCGCCGGGCAAGGTCGGCATAGGTCATCGTGTTGCCCGAGCCATACTCGGTCAGAGCCGGAAGCTCCCAGTTGCGCTTGAAGCTGGAAGCAAATATCTGGAGCAAGTTTTCGCTTAGCATATAATCAGAAACTTAGAGGGCGTTTCATAACAAATGTTAAATCCAAATGCGCCGTCATCACCGGACGGCCCCGCAAAGGAAACAAAAATCAATTATATATACAAATTTTCACCTGTAATAGTTCTGATACCGTGGCGATTTGGCCTCCCGAGCCGCCCCCGTCTTTTATGCTTTATTAACTTGACATAGCGTTTATTTTGTTTTATTTTTGCAAAAATAAGAGACCGCATTAAACTGTGCCAAAGTATCGTGAAAATATCAGTGCCGTGGTCGATGATGACGGAAAATGCCGGCAGGTCAACCACTATTATCCTTACGGCAGCCTCATGGGTGAAAGTTGGACCGACATCAACAATGACTACCGGTGGGAGGGCAAGAGACTGAACAGTTTTGCCGGCCTGAACCACTATGATTTCGAGACCCGCGACTACGACCCCGTAATCCCCGGTTTCACGTCACTGGACCCCCTCGCCGAGATTGACGCGTCCAACTCCCCCTACACCTACTGTGCCGCAAACCCAATCCGAAATATCGACCCGTCGGGAATGGACTGGATTACTGCCAAATATGGATCAGATTACTATTATTTTTTTGATCCACGAATAAAATCGCAAAGAGATATAAATAAATTTTATCCTGATAATACTAATATCGAATACTTGGGCAAAACAATTGGTATTACAATAACGACAGAAAAAGGAAACAAAACACAACTTTCACTCTATAGCAATGGTAATTTTTCCATAAATTTTCTGAGACAAGACAAGGAATATAATAATAATGGATTACATGTTGGTGGTACCAATTATACCACAATAGGAACAATTGCCTCAAATTGGTATGGATCATATTTAGGGCCAAATAATCCAATATTAGTAGGGGGCGGATATTCATACGCTGTTCCTCCATGTAATAATTTAGATTGGGACGCTTTTCGTCATGACAAAGGATATGATAAGAAAAATGTATCAGGTTTGAATGGAGCTCTTCTTAATAGTGAAGTATTTACTGACGATTACAAACTGGCATTACGAGCACTATGCCATCAAAGCACTATTTCACCCAAAAATATGTTTTGGGCCAATTCTGCTTTTTGGTTGTTTAGCAATCTCGCGACTTTAAAACTAATCAACTATCTACTTATCCCTGATTTTTTTTCACCACAAGATAATAAACAAGACGAATGATGCATATTTTCAAACTTACTATCAAACTTTTCTTTGCGATATATGCAATGTTTCTAATTTATTATTTCATTAGTTATGATTATGTCGGTTCTGGGCATAATTGGTCGATTTATTTTGAATCAGCAGTATCATCTGATTCCATATATGATACACCTATTATAAAAATCGACAAATTTACTAACGAACTGAAACCGTTAAATTTAAATTTTTCAAATGGTAACAGTGTCGAACTTAGAAGGAGCGATAAGTTTCCTTCGCGAATATATTGCGAATTTAATAATTATAAAATCGACTATCCCTACTCGGAATTCAAGACCATGAATGATTCGATTAAATCAATCTTAATTCCGTGTGGGTACACTGAATTTTTCTCTACTCAATATAACGGTTTGACATTTTCAGCTACTGATGCGAAATTCAAGATATGGTTTTTCATGCGGGATTTCAATGATGCGTTAGTTAAAAAGCCATACATCTCGGTATTGCCATTGGCCATATTGTTGGCAGTGTTATCTTGGTATAGAAAAAATAGGACACAAAAAGAAAGTGATGAGTGAGCGACAGATTGTGTTTTAACAGTCACTTTATGCACCGCATTGATATTTAAGGCTTTAACAATCTGAGATATGAACAAATTTTTAAAATTCTTGTGCGTGTGTCTAAGCGTGTATGGCATTGGATTTGCACTCGTATGGGAGACTTCCCATTATTACCGATACTGGGGCATTGATTTGCAATCTCCCGATGCATCTATTGATAAAAACATGAGTCGTGTTGACGCAATTGACCATGAAAAATTTCTTGTAAGTGTTGTCAGTTACAGAATTGAGGATGGCAAGCCTGTCATAAAGTATGAAATTGCGTCAAGAGATAAAAGTATTAGTTTTAGGCTGAAAATAGAGGATTCATCTCGCGATATTTCTCTATCTGGGCTATCTCCCGACATTTTTTGGGGAGATGTCACGACCGATGAGGCAACGAAAGTCGCGGATGACCTGCATGAAGCCCTGCTCCCCACGGGGTTTGATGAATACATCTGCCTCGGTGATGGTTGGCGTGCTCCATATTCGCGCAGCCGTCAGCTGACAGCGATATGGATTGTCAGGATGTTCTATAAGACTTTGCTAAATCCGACTTTTGCCATTCTCATAGGGGCCGCATTGTTTTACCTGATTGAATTTATAATAAAAAGGATTGCTAAAGCGACCAAGCATAAAGATTAGGACCTGTCGTTATGTTAAAAGTATCATCATGAAACAAAAGAATAAAATAATCACCTGTCTGATATATTCTATATCGGCCTACTTTGTGTGCCTGCTATGCTTTTTGCTTTCTTATGATTACTTTTCAATAGCTGGATGCCATTTATATTTTGAAGGCTGTTCATTTAATGAAACGGCTCACATATTTAACGGGCGCAGTGGAAAAGATGATGTAAATTTCATCCAAATTAAATTTGAAAATGGCAATTGGGTGAAATTGTACCAATCATATTATTGGACAAAAGATTCAGCTGATTTCGTGACATGTGAGTTTAACCGTCATGACTTGAATTATTCGATACCGGCTTTTATTGAAATGACTGATTCGGTAACGAAATTACTCGAAAGAAACGGATATCACGGGTATCTGTCAACATGCTACGGAAAGAAACTCATCCCGGCCAATAAAAAGAATCTTACCCTATGGTATTCGACAAGATACCTCCTAAGGTCATTGGTTTTTAAGCCATACCTATTTCTTATCCCGTTGTTGCTGTTAATCGTGTATAACGGGTTTGCAAAAAGACTGTGATTCCTAACTTACTCCTCCTCGGGAGGCATGACAAACTGGTAGGCTCCTATCGAGGGGACGGCAGGGTCGCGGGGAACGGCGTGGAAGTCGATGGCGGCCGCCGGAAGAGTGAGGGACGGGTCGCCTGCTTCGGCAGCGGGTGACTCGGGTCGCAGCCG
Organism: Porphyromonadaceae bacterium UBA7042; assembly: GCA_002494015.1. GTDB lineage: Bacteria > Bacteroidota > Bacteroidia > Bacteroidales > Muribaculaceae > Duncaniella. The sequence goes on from DLAR01000074.1 coordinate 43,294, forward strand.
GTAGTCGAAAACGTAGTCTTCGCGCACGGTATAGTAAAGCGGGTCTTCATCCCATATCGACATGATGAAATGCTCATCGTCCTCGCCGCTGCTCTTAAAGAGGCAGTGGTCAAAATACACGTCGGTGCCGTCAAAATCGCCTATCGAGAGGTCGGTGCCAAGTCCGTAGATAATGGAATTGGTGAACCGGGCCGACAGCAGCGGGAGCCCCGAGCCGTCGTCAGTGTCGTCGTTGACGTGGGAGAACTGCACCGTCGGGCCGCGGAGGGCGGCAAAGAGGTAGTAGTTGGCAAAGGTGCAGTGGTTCACGGTGGCGGTTCCGCCGTGGAGCAGCATTGTCCCTTCGGCGGCATCGGCAATCTCGCTGCCGATGGCGGTGATGTCGGCATGGTAGCCGACGAGGGCATATCCCGCCGAGTTGCGCAACCGGCAGTTGACAAATTCCACCGAGGAGAGAGAGTCGGCCTGCACGCCGGTGACGGTGTTGCGCACGACAGTGTGGCTCAATCGGTTGCCACGGCTCTCGGGCGCGAAATAAAGGCCGTTCCATTGCGAGGCCATGAGGTCAAACGAAATATCTCCCACCACATTGTCGGTGCGGTCGCCGGTCATGTTGACGGGTGCCTCGGGAGTACCCTCGGTAACGAGCGAGCCATAGACCCGCATCGTGGCCTTGTCATGGAAACAGAGGGTTGTGCCGGGGGCGAGGGTAAGGGTCACGTCGGGAGCTACGACGAGGGAGTCAAAAATCTGATAAGGCTGTGTAGCCTCCCAGCGGGTGTCGGCATCGATGACAGTGCCGCGCTCGCGGGTAACGTCCTGCCCGATAATCGAGAGAACGACATCGCGGGTGACACCGTTGGTCACGAAGTCAAGATGATCCTCGATTTTCCCGGCCACGGGAGTTCCGAGCGGCGCGACTGTCGCCTCGACAAACACATAAATCGAGTCGCCGGGGCGGATCTCGATATTGCTGAACGTCGTGCCGGTCAGTCCGTCGACATTGACGCGGAATGTCGAGCCGTCGCGCAGCGCGATAGAGGAGATGTTGATAATCTTACTGTTGCGGTTGTGGACGGTGAACCGGAATGTCGGGGTGGGTTGCCCGGTGAAAAACGTGCCCATCTTGAGGGTGTCGACCGAGAATCGCGGCTGTGCCGAGGGGGAGTTGTCGACCCCGTCCTCAATGCATGATGTCGCAATGACGGTCATCAGGAGAGTATATAGCAAATATCGCAGTGCTTTCATTAAAATCGTCAATTAGTCAATATTTTAACGAGTCTGATGCCATGATATTGCCTAATTGATGTTAAAGCAGGAGTTATCCGAGAGCCTTTGTATAGGATTCCATCAGCCCGTGCGAGAAGTTTTCGGGTGAGAAACGAGCGATGTATTCCCGGCCGCGGGTGACGAGGTCGTGGCGCATGGCGGGGTTGTCGAGCATGGCGCGGGCGGCATCGACGTAGGCATCCACCGAGTCGGGACTGATGTAGACCGCCCCCGGACCGCCAGCTTCTTCAAGGCACGACCCGGTGGCCGCGATGACAGGCACTCCCGCCGAAATTGCCTCGATGACCGGGATGCCGAAACCTTCATAACGGGAAGTATAGCTTGCGACTGTCGCCATCGCGTATAGTGCCGGGAGGTCGGCAAAAGGTACCCCTTTCAGCAGCCTGACACGGTCGGCGAGGCCGAGTGCGGCGACTTCGCGCGCCACGTCTCTCACATAATCCTTGTTGTGCCCCCCGACGATGATGAGCGATACGTCGGCCGGGAGATGCCGCAATGCGCGGACTGCCTGCAACTGGTTTTTTCGATGCTCGACCGTCCCGACGGCGATAATATAATGCTCGGGCAGATTGTACTTGGCACGGACACGGTCGCGGGTCGCATCGTCGACAGGCACGGCAAACTGCGGGTCGCATCCTTGATAAACGATGTCGATTTTCCCCGGCTTGATGCCGTAAAGCTCGACAATATCGTCGCGGGTGCGCTCGCTGATGGCGATGACGCGGGTCGCATTCTCGCAGGCATGGCGGAACTTGTAGTCATAGATAGCACGGTCTACCGGCTTGTAGCACTCGGGCAGGCGGCGGAAAATGAGGTCATGGACGGTCACCACGGTCGGGATTCCGGCCCGGGCGATGTCGAGCGGCAATTCGTTGCTCAGACCGTGAAACAGGCCGATGCCGTCGCGGGCAATCTGCGACGTGAGTCCCCCGTAGACGCGCCACAATGCCGGAAGTGCGCGCCCCGTAGTAGTGTCGGGGGTGACGAGGGTGACATTCTTGCGGCCGATGAGAGTTTTCAGGCGGTCGTTCTGCCTGACCGAGGGGGTATAGAGCCGGTAATCGTTGGCCGGGTATTCCCTTGACAGCACGTCGATGACCAGACGGCTGTAATTGCCCAGTCCGGTAAAATTGCGCACGGCCCGCTTTGCATCAAAACCGATTTTCAACTTTTCCATGCGCAAATTTACGCAGAATTTCATATATTCTGCGTATCTTTGCTAAACAATGAGCAGAATCGAATATAAAATAACCCCCGGATTTGAGGCTGTGCGTCCTTTGGTCGAGGCAGTGGCCCGTGACGGTGTGCCCGGCGATGCCGCAATCATCTACGACGGGCGGCGCAACAAGGTCTATACTCTTCCGTCGCCGGGAGGCATTCCCTATAAGCAGCTAAACCTCAAGGCTTACCGGGTGCCACCGTGGATTAACCGCGTGGCCTACCGATGGTTTCGTCCCGGAAAGGCGCGCCGAGCGTTTGATAACGCCAACGAGCTGCTTGCCCGTGGCTTTATGACCGCGCGCCCGGTTGCCTTTGTCGAGGAAAAAGGGCCGTTGCTTTATGGCCACAGCTATTTTTTCAGTGAGCAGCTTGGTCCCGAATGGGAGAACCTGCGCGGCGCCCACGAGTGGCCCGATTTTGATTTCGTGGCCCGCCAAGTGGCCCGTTATATGGCCGAGCTGCATCGCAAGGAGGTGTGGATGAAAGATTTCTCGCCCGGCAACGTGCTGATGAAACGGCATGGCGACGGCACGGTGGAGTTTGCGCTTATCGATATCAACCGCATGGAGTTCGGCGTGACCGACCGCGACAAGCTCGTGACTAATTTTCAGGCTATTTTTGATACCGTCGAGGCTGTCGAGGTGCTTGCCCGGCATTATGCCGACGCGACCGGACTTGCCGAGGGGAGCGATGCGCGTGACCGGCTCGTGGCCGATGCGCGCGACGCTTTTGTCGCCAAGCACTTGCAGATTGCCCGCAAGCGCCGTCTGAAAAAAATCTTCCTCAGACGAAAGTAAACGTCCTCTTAGTCCTCGTCAAGCTCGTTGCCGGTGCGTTCCATTATTGACGCGGCAAGAGTGTCGGCGGTATGGATGATTGACACGAGGGGATAACGCTTGTGGGCAGTGTCATAGTTGCGCACTTCCTCATAGGAATTGAGGTTCAGCCCCCACGCCCCCATGTGCCAGCGGATGGCAAGCATCTCGGCATCGCTCAGCTCAATGCCGCCGCACAGGACGAGTATGACCGACTTTTCCCCGTGCCCCATAGGGAAATTCTTGAATGACACCTTGTAACCCTCGGAATCTTCCCATTGCCCGAGAGAATTTTTGCGCTTCTTGACGCTGCGGTAATAGATGTCGCTCTTGCACACGTCATGGAGCAGCGCGGCGATGATGACGCTGTCGCGTGTCACCTCCTTTTCAAGCGTCGGGTCGAGCTCTTTCATTCCCTCCCACACTTTCAGCGCGGCCTTGCAGGTATTGAGCGAGTGTTCCACCAGTCCCCCCTCGGTATTGAGATGGTGACCTGCCGAGGCAGGCGCGGTGAAAAATCCTAATTCGTCGATATACTGTATCACATCCTCGACACCGGGACGCTCGGTCGAGCGCAGCAGTTCGAGAAATTCTTCCTTGGGGGTCATGTCGGTTGAAGCCATAATAATTATATTGTGAAAGGTGAAGGGTGAACGGTACATTTCACTGCGTTCACTCCGATTTTTTATTTACGCACATAGTGGGGCATTTCGGCGGGAATGACCATCGAGAGTTCCACCAGTCCGCCCACCGAGCCGTCAGTGTTTAGCCACGCACTCTGATAAATCATTTTCCTGACACCTTGTTTCTCAATGGTGTACACGTTTGACCCGCCGGTCGCAAGCAGTCGCGCGATGATTTCGCGCGAGCGCGGCGAATGACATTCGAGCAGATTCTGCCCTATAAGACGGTCGGTTCCATCGGCAAAAGTTTCGCGGGAACGGGGATTCATATAAATGATGCGGCAGTCAGCGTCGCACACTGTGACGGCACACTCGGGCATCGCCGCCCATGCCGGTAGATTTAATTCGGGGTTCATAAGTCAATCAATTGAAATCAAGGGAGAAATTGCCTGAAACATGGAGGAGCGAGAGGAAATATACCATTCCTTCATAATAGCGGTATTTGCCGGTCGGAGGCTCGGCATCCCAGAGCCGCTGCACAAATTCGGTCGCGAGTTCCCGGTCGCCCGGCACGTCGGAATGGGCAAGAGCGATTGCCCCGACGGCATTGGACCCGTCCATGCCACGCGAATATCCTCCCGAAGGGTTTGTGCCGTCGATGGCGAAGTGGGCGTGGGTAAAACCGTCGTTTTTGAAGAACCGGAGCATCCTGCGCATGACATCGCGCTGGCGCTCGGTGTCTTTGCCTGTCAGGTATGAGTCCATCCCGATGTTCATCGCGCAGCGGATAGCGTCATACATGTAGGTCGACGTGTCATAACCGGCATGCGGCCACCGATAGGCCGAGCCGTCATAGTTGCTGTAATCGGGATGTAGGCCCGTAACGGGGTGAGCGCTCTCCACAAGGTGGTTGCGGGCGGCGGTTGCTGCCCCGGCCCAGAAATCACGTTCCTCCCCGGCAATCTCGGCCCAACGGTCTAAAAATGCCGGTAGCATGCAGGATGGGTCGGTAAATCCGTGGCCCGCACGGTCGGGGACGAAGGTGATAAGATTTCTATCGCGGTCAAAAAGGTCATAGACCCCGGTTGTCTCGCCATCCTTTGACATCGTTTTGGCGAGAATCTCGTTGGCCGCGGCGGTATAGTCAGGTTCGTTCCACCGCTGTCCTGCAAGAAAAAGCGCGGTGGCATAGTATATTTCGCCGTCAGATGCGTTGCTGCCGCCGATTTTTCTCCCGTCGGGAGCGCATTGCCAGCAGAAATATCCGTCCCAAGGCGAATCGGCCGGATAGGCCATGTGTTCCTTGCTCCATTTCCACAGCCGGTCAAACTCGTCGCGGTGATTGAGCTGCACGCTTATCATCATGCCGTAGGACATCCCCTCGGTGCGCACGTCGTTGCTGCCTGTGTCCATAATGAATCCCGTGTCGTCACCGTCGAGGTAATAGACACTTTTCTGCCCGGGATTCTCATAAAGCGCGATGTCGCCCGGAGTGAAAAAGTGCCGCCACACACTTTCTATTTTCGCGGCAGTCTCATCCTCGCTTTTGCCGAGAAGGGAGTTGAACATATTCTCAGCCCCCGCCGTCATCGGTGCAAGAATCATAGTGCTTAAAGCAAAATTCTTAATGAGGTTCATTTTTTACGGATTGGTTTAATGTGTTATCATTGTTTTTCCGATTCCTGATATTCTTCCCAGACAAGATTTGACGAATGATAGAGTTTCATTGTGGCAAGACTCCTTTTTCTTTCATGAAATCGGTCAGGTCATCCATGAGATAGCGAGAGCTGAATGTATGCAATACGTCATAGGATGGCACGATATAGCCGTAGAGAATCCCTGACTTATTCAGCCGGTTATACACTTCCCGTTGGCTGATATTCAGCCGTTGGGATAGTTTGCTGATACAATACGTTACAAATTCAAGAATATTCCTGTCCATCGTCAATTGAGTTTCTGCAAAGATATGCAATAATCCTGAAATTGCGATGACTTTTTAGCTGATTATGCATTTTTGGCAGGAGGGGTTGTCTTGGCGAGGCGCGGGGATAGGAAACGGGCGAGGATGACGGCGGTGACAAAGTAGATGGCGGCAAGAATCCACTCGTTGACATAGTAGCGGGAGACTTCGCTGATGTCGGCGCCGTTGGCAAGGATGCGGATGATTCCTTCAACCCCCCATGTGGCCGGGATGCAGTCGGCGACGGCTGTCCAGAAAGGATTCATGGCATAGCGCGGCCATGTCAGGCCCGAGAGGAACAGGAAGAATACCGAGGTAAAGACGATTACAAGCATCGATGTCTCGCGCTCGGTGATGAAGACGGCGATTGACTGCCCGAGCATCGCGCTTGCCACGAGCATCGCGAAGATGAACGGCATGTAGTCGGCGGCACTCCCGACATGGGGCAGCGCGAAAATCGCCGGCACCATCGTCAGGATGTAGTAGCTCATCGGTAGATAGATGATGACGTAGCAGAGAGTGCGCCCCAGAACCGTGACAACCGGGGAGGCATCCACGGCAAGAGGGTCATATCCGCGGTTGCGGCGGCGACGCTCGGCGGCGTTTCCGGCAAGCATGGCTATGCCGAGAATCATGCTCTGCTGCAAGATAAGTACCACGATGCCGGGCATGATGAACGACGCGAATCCCTGCGTAGGGTCACCGAGGAAAAATGCCTCGTTCTTGACCGGCATACCGTTGGCGGCGAGGTCGCTCGTGAGGAGTCCCCCGGTGCTGACTCGCTGCATGGTTATCTGCTGGCCGAGTTCAAGCTGTATATCGGTCATGGCCGACATGAAGGCGCGGTAGCGCAGCAGCAGCGACATCTCGTCATAGAATGCCACGACCGCTTGGTCGCCGTTGCCGAGACGCTTGCTGTAGTCAGAGGGTATCTCAAGGATGCCGTAACATTTTTTCTCTCTCATTGCCCGACGGGCTTCTTCAAGGTCGGCGGCATAACTGGCGACTTTTATCGACTGGGTGTCGTCAAACATCCGGGCCAGCTGTCGGCTGTCGGACGTGCGCGCATGGTCTACCACCACAATGGGGATGTCGGTCACAATCTCGGGATTGTAGATGATTGTGTAGACCAGCGGGTAGACCAGCGGAAGGGCGAAGAAAAACAGCATAACGCCCGCGTCGGTGAACACCAGACGGAATTCCCGGCGCCACACTTCAAAGAGGCTTTTGAACCAAGTGGTTATCTTCATAGGGCGAATTTTTTTAGGGAACATATACCGGATTCAGCGCATGGCGTTTGAGGCGGTTTAACCCGACTGCCGGCAACAGCAGGAACCCGAGCAGCGCGGCATAGTAGTAGCGCGAGAAATAGATGGGGATGCCGTTGAGGGCCTGATCGATATAGATGAGGAAGTAATATCGGATGGGGACGATGTAGCTGAAAATGCCCACCGCGCCATACATCTGCGGCACAGGGAACGAGAACGCGGCAATCGAGAAACTGAGGATGCCCGTCAGGGAGCATATCGACAGCGAGAGGCGCAGGTTGGGGACAATCTCACACACACCGACAGCGAATGCCTGACAGGCTATCACAAGCAGTATCATGGCTGTGATGATGTGCATCGGGTGGTTGTTGAGCGGGAAGTGGAGGAACCCGTAAAGAATTCCCTGCATGGCTATTCCGACCGCCGAGAACACGGCTGTCTGCGGCAGCAGTTTCCCGATGAGGGCGATCCACATGCGGCCGCCCGCCGTGGCTACCCATTGGACCGAGCTGCCGGTCTTTATTTCATGGCAGATGGAAAAGGCTGTGACGAGCATAACGAGCAGGGCAAGCGTGCAGGGGATGAACGAGTTGCTGAGATAAATCGAGTAGTTGGTCCACGGATTTCCCATCGGGTGGTCCTGAACCACGACAGGCTGCAGGAGGCTGCCCGCTGTGTCGTCGCCTATTCCCGCGCTGACGAGCGTTGTCTTTACCACGCCGCCCATCGTGGTGACGGCGATGGTCTTGAATCCCTTGAACGAGAGTGTGCCGGGAACAAAGACTGTCATGTTGGAATAATAGGAGAGCGTGGGGGTGCGGCCCGCAAGGGCGTCTTTCTGAAAATCGCGCGGGATGTAGAAGAATCCGAAAATCTCGCCTCCGCGCACTTTGTCGAGAGCGTCGTTGAAATTATCATATTCCCCGCTGATTTCGATAAGCTCGGTGGCGCGGAGGTTTCGCGCGACGCTGCGGGACATCGACGAGCGGTCAAGGTCAACCATTCCCGAGGGGACTTTGAGCGGCAGTCCCTCGTTCATCAGGTTAAGGAAAAAGAATGCTGACACAAGCGGCACAATCACCATCATGACGATGTAGATCTTGCGGCTTGCGAGTGTCTTTATTCCTCGTCTCAATGAAGCACCTATCATTTTGTCTGTTTAAAGTTTAATAGGGTTACTGTTTTTTGAAGTAGACGGCGGTCATGCCGGGGCGCAGCTCGGGGATGTTTTCAACCGGATGGGCCTTGACTTCAAATGTCCGGCTGTCCCATTGGCCGGTCGACTTGGTGGCACGCCAAGTGGCGTAGGTGCCGAGGTCGCGCACATAATAAATCTTGGCTTTTACCTTTTTCTTGTCGAGGGCCGGAATCATAACCTCGATTTCGCCACCCAACGGCATGTCGTTGAGCAATTCCTCGCGCACGTTGAATGTCACCCATTTGTCATCGATTTTAAGCAGTGACATAATGGGGGCGCCGAGTGAAACCAGCTCGCTTTCCTCGGGATAAATCTGGTCAATCTGTCCGTCACACGGGGCGATGAGATACTGGTCTTCGAGAAGGCTCTGCACCTCGTCGATGCCCCCTTGGGCCACACTTACCATCGCGGCGGCAGCCTCCTTGTCCTCGCGCTGTGCCCCTTCGCGGGCAAGGCTCAACTGGCTGCGGGCAGCGCGCTCGGCGGCCACGGCTGCGTCATAGGCCGCCTTGGCCTCGTCGCGTTTCTGCTCCGAAATCACCCCTTGCGAGTAGAGAGACTGCATGCGGTCGTAGGTTTTCTTGGTTATCGTTGTCGCGGCCTCGGCCTGTGTCACGAGGTCTTGGGCAGCTTGGATAATCTGGCGGCGCGTGCCTGCGTCTACTTTGCGGTCGGTGGCGGCAGCCACTGTCTTCATCCCTTCGGCCTGCATTAGCTTGGCCTCGGCAAGCGACGAGTGGATATGTACCAGCGTGTCTCCGGCTTTTACCATGTCGCCCTCGCTGACATAAAATTTGGTGACACGTCCCGGGAGCTTGCCCGAGATGCGGATGGAGGTGGCGTCGGCCTGACCCTCGATGATGTCATCGGGTTCTTTTAGGAAACAGAATCCGATGATAGCCAAGACGATACATGCCAGCATCAAGATGCCGAGCGATGTCATCAGGATGGTATTTTCGCGCTTTACTGCGTTGTCGTTATTGTTTTCAGCCATGATGGTAAGATTTTTGTTGGGTTTAAATGCCTGATAGCCTAATTATTGTATGGGTTAAGAGTGCCGAGCACCTTGGAGAGGTAGACGTCACAGAGATATACATCGATGCGTGCGTCGATGTTTTCCGAGTTGGCTTTGAGCCATGCGGTCTGCGCCTCCATCACGTTGTCGACGGTCATCACCCCCTCGCGGAAGCCTATGGTTGCCTGACGCAGGTTTTCGTCGGCTTTGGAAAGATTTGTCTCGGTCATGGTGTAGGTCTTGACAGCCTCCTGTGTCTTGAAGGCGGCCTGACTCACCTGAAGGTTGACCATCTCGCGGGCATCTTCGAGTTCGAGACGGGCGATAACCGTCTCTGACTTGGCGGCGCGATACTTGTTGTAGTTGCCTCCCCAGTGCCACAGCGGCACGGTCAGCATGGCGCCCACCGAAAACGCTCCGGAGAATTTTTTCTTGAATCCGTCATACATGTTGGGATTGCTGAACGAGTAGGCTCCAACGAGCGCGAGGTTGGGGAGCATCGACGACATGGCCACTTTTTCTTTCTGCCCGTAGATTTTGACCCCGAGTTCGAGTGCGCGCAGGTCCTGACGGCGCGAGTAGACCTCGTTCATGTCATAGCTTTTGGCGACCGGCGTGGTGCGGGCTATGTCGGCGGCATCCTCGTCGGCAAGGGTGAAGACGGTGTGGACCGGAAGGCCGCACACTTGGGCGAGGGCCATGCGGGACAGTACGAGGCCGTTCTGGACCTTGGTCAGGTCTACTTGTGCCGAGTTGAGTTTCACTTCCACTGTCAGCAGGTCGCTGCGGGTGGCCACGCCGGCGTTGATCATCGCCTGCACGTTGTTTCGCAGCGTGTCGAGAAGGTTGACGTAGCTGACGGCGAGTTTCTCTTTCGCTTTAAGCGATACCACGAGCCAGTAGGCACCGTCGACGGCATATATGATGTCTTGCGCGGCGTTGTTTTTCATTGCTCCCGCAAGTTCTTCGGCATACTTGGTAATCTTGTTCATCGCCACGATTTTGCCCCCCATGTAGATGGGCTGTGTCAGGGTCAGCGCGCCGAAAAACACATTGTGAATGTCGTAGGTCATCGCCTCCTTGGGTATGAGTGCCACCTGCTCGGGGACATATTGTCCGTCAGGGCCTTTTATCGGTTCTCCTGTCAACGGGTTTTTGACCACGCTGAACTGGTAGCTCTGAGTGGTCATGTCGAAGTTTTTGACCGGCAGCAGCTGGTCAGAGTCAAAAATCGAAAGCTCCTTGGAATTGTACATATACCCGCCTGCAAAATCAATCGAAGGCAGATATGCCGCAAAAGCCTCGTCTTTCTGATACCCTGCTTTCTTGACCTGCTCTGACTGGATGAGCATCTTTTTATTGTTGGCAACCGCCATTGCACGGCAAGAGTCGAGTGTCACAACGTCCTGTGGGGAAAAACCGGTATCGGCGGTCTGCCCCACGGATGATAGTGCCATCAAGACTGAAACGTAGGTTGTTAAGCGTCGCAAAAACATATAGTAGATTATGTTAAAACGTGAGATATAATCAGATTGAAAATCCGGCTGCAAATATAACTCCTTTACGCGATAAAAAGTTGCCGTTTTTAACAAAATAATCGACCTGAAAAGGAGAGAAATTGGTCAGTTTGGCGGTGTCTGTCATAATATCCGTTAGCAGTAAAACGTTAAAAGGTAAAAATGGTTACCTTTGCAGAAAATATGGAATCCGCTCCGATGAAAATTCTTCTCATGGGTGATGCGAGCAACTGTCATCGCGCCCTCGCCACCGGTCTGCGCCGCCTCGGCCACGAAGTCACTGTGGTGAGCGACGGGACGGGGTGGATGAACACTCAGCGTGATATTGACATCAAGCGCGGGTGGAGAAATAAGTTTGGCGGATTGGCTCTGTGGCTCAGGATGAGGCTTTCGATAATGAAAGACCTCAAAGATTATGATGTCGTCTCGATAACCAATCCCGTCTGGCTGTCGTTGCGCCCTCACCGAAACCGCTATTTCTTTGATTTGCTGAAAGATAACAACCGCAGCGTTTTTTTGACCGCGCTCGGGACTGACACGGCATACGTCAATGCCTGTCTCGACCCCGAATCGCCGTTGAAATACAGCGAGTTTCGACTGTTTGGCCATCGCGCTCCCTACGACATCGAGCATCCTGACACCGCTATCGCTTGGACAACCGGCGAATTGAAGGAACATTGCGAGTACACCTATCGGGAAATCGACGGGGCGGTCTCGGTACTGTATGAATATGATGTCGCCATGCGCCGTGTTTTGCCCGATTACAAGGTCGCATACGGGGGAATTCCGATTGAACTTGACACGTTGGAGCGAGTGGCCGTCCCGCGACAGGTTGATTGTGTCAACCTGTTTTTAGGCCGTCATGCCCACCGTATAAAGGTAAAGGGAACCGATCTGCTTGAAAAAGCGGCGTTGCGGGTGGTTGCAAGGCATCCCGGGCGATGCCGGTTGACACTTGTGGAAAACCGCCCCTATGACGAGTATCTACGCCTGCTAAAGTCGGCTCATCTCGTCATGGATCAGGTTTACAGTTACACTCCGGCGACCAACGCGCTGCTTGCGATGGGATACGGCCTGAATACTTTGTCGGGGGCCGAGCCTGAATTTTACGATTTTATCGGTGAGAAAGATAACCGCCCCATTATAAACGCCGTCCCTGATGAGGACGCGCTGACTGCGGCGATAGAAGATTTTGTGATGCACCCCGAGCTGATAGCGTGGCGCGGGGAGCAGAGCCGCCGTTTTGTAGAAAAGCATAACGACTGCGTGACGGTAGCGCGGCGGTTTGTTGATTTTTGGACAAAAAGACTGGAGGAAACGGGCCGATGACACTTGAAGTACTGATTTGTACGCTCGGGCGCGACGGAATAGCGCGCGTTGATGCTATGGGATTGCCTCATGTTGAGAATGTTTCATATCTGGTGTCATGGCAGATGCCCGACGGGGAGATTCCGCAGAATCTTCTTCGCCCCGATGTCAGGGTCATTACAAGCCATGACACGGGGTTGAGCCGCAACCGAAACCATGCGCTTGACAATGCCACGGGTGATATCCTGCTGATTGCCGATGACGACCTCAGATACACTGCGGAACAATTGCTTTCGGTGCTTGATGTTTTCAGTAAGAACCCTTCACTGGAGGTCGCGACGTTCCGTTATGACGGTGAAGATAAGAAATGTTATCCCGACCATGAGTGTGACCTCGGCAAGAAATTGCCTAAAGGATATTATGTGACATCCTTTGAACTGGCCCTCCGGCGCGATTCGCGGGCCGGGGAGCTGCGGTTCAACGAGAAATTGGGCATCGGGGCGAGGTATCTCCACGCCGGCGAGGAGGAACTCTTGCTGCTGACGGCGCGAAAAATGGGGCTGAACTGCCGCTTTTTTCCAGTCACTATAACAAGTCACGAAGGACTGACTACCGGAAACCGTCATGTCATGCCGGGTGTTGCACGGGCATTTGGAGCGTATATAGGTCTCGCACATCCTTTTACCTGCCTGCCGAGAATCTTGTTGAAAGCATGGCGGCTGTATCGGAGCGGTCAGGGACGCTTTTTCCCGGTGTTGTGGCAGATGCTGTGCGGACTCGTCTATGCAGCTGCCGTTGTTACGCCGCAGTGGTCACCGCGTTATAAGGCATCAGAATGACTACGGAAACGAGACATGGCAAACTGTCGCGGATGGTGCTGAAGGCAATGGGCATCTTCGGAGGCGTGCAGATGCTGACGATTCTTTGCGGAATTGTGCGCACCAAACTGATTGCCGTTTGGATAGGCGCGGCCGGAGTCGGGTTGTTTTCCATTTACAACGGGGCAATCGAGCTCGTCAGCTCGTTAACACAGTTTGGGCTGCGCAATAGTTCTGTACGTGATATATCGGCCAGCCGTGACTCGTCACGGCTCGGCGCGATTGTCAAGGCGGTCCGGCGGCTCGGATGGATTTTCGGGTTGCTCGGGGCGGTGGTGATGCTCGGGGCTGCACCGTTTTTAAGCCGTAAGACATTTGGTGATGACGGGCACACATGGTGTTTCGCCGTTCTTGCCGTGTCAGTGTTTCTTGCAAGCCTCACTGCCGGGGAAATGGCTGTCATGCAGGGTCTTGAAAGGTTGAAAGCACTCGCCAAGGCTTCGTTGTGGGGTGTCGTGGCCGGTTTCGTGGTATCGGTGCCTGTGATTTATGTGTGGAGGCTCGGCAGTGTCGTTCCGGCGGTTGTAGCCTATAGCGTGGTGACGACTGTCGCTGCCTATATATACCGTGTGCGCGGGGTCGAGTCCCGGCAGCCGATGACGGCGGTAGAGACATGGAATATCGGGCGGGGTTTTGTGATTCTCGGGGCGTTCATGGTGGCGAGCGATTTCATAACCCAGCTTGTCAGCTATATTTTCACGGCGTGGCTGAATATCACTGCGGGAGACACCGAGGTGGGGTATTACCGCTCGGGATTCACGGTTGTAAACCGGTATGTAGGGATGGTGTTTGCCGCTATCTCGATGGAATATTATCCGCGTCTTGCCTCGGTTGTGGCATCGCGTCAGCGGCTGTCGCTCTTTGTGGGGCACGAGATGACGCTTGTGTTGTGGATATTGCTGCCGCTTGTCAGCGTGTTTATAGCCTGTGCGCCTCTGATTGTCACCATTCTGTACACTCCCGACTTTGTCGTGACCGTTCCGTTTATGGTTCTCGCTATGGCGGGGACGGTGTGGCGGGGAATATCATGGTGCATGGCGTTTGTGATACTCGCCAAGGGTGACGGGCGCACCTATATCATTACCGAAAGTGTCAGTTGCGCGTTCAGCCTCGTCCTGAACATTGTCGGGTACAAGCTCTGGGGGCTTGCCGGACTCGGAGCTGCCTACTTGCTCTGGTATCTGGTCTACACCGTTATCGTCGGGATTGTGTATCGTCGTTACGGATTGTGGCTTCCGCGCCGCGTTGTAGTTCTCGCGGCGATTGTTACTGCATGGTCGGCAATAATCGCCACAGCCGCGCTCATGTTGCCTTGGTGGGTTCCGGCCGTCGGCGCGGTCGTCTCGACGGTGGCTGCGGGAGTGTGGCTGAAACGGAACTTTTAGAGGTCGTTTTTTTACTTCTTAATTAGATGTAATTGATTCGCGGTACTGTCGGGGCGACTGGCCGGTTATACGCTTGAACAGTCGTGTAAAATGCTGCGGGTACTGAAATCCGAGATTATAGGCGATGACGCTGATGTCGTCGGATGACGCTGAAAGGCGGTGCTTGGCCACATCGACAATGTGGCGCGAAATCATCTCCTGTGCCGTCAACCCTGTCTCTTTCTTGATGAGGTCGCCGAAATAGCCGGGTGAGAGGCTTGCCCGGTCGGCAAAATAGGCCACGGTGGGGATGGAATCGAGATTCTCCGAAGACTCGAAATAGGATTTCAGGTCGCGTTCAAACCGCGAAAGCACGTCGGAATTAACACGGTGGCGCGTGATAAACTGGCGGTCATAGAACCTGTGGAGGTATTCGAGCAGCAACTGGATGTTGGCCGACAGTAGCGCGGCCGAGTGATGGTCGACAGGATGTGACAACTCGCGGCTGATTTTGTCGAGGCAGTCAAGAAAGATTTCACGCTCATCGGTCGAGAGGTGCAGGGCCTCCATCTGTGAGTAGTCAAAGAAGCTGAACGCTGAAATTTTCTCGCCGAGCGGAGTCCCGAAAATCAGGTCGGGGTGGAACATAAGTCCCACGACATCGGGCGCCTTCACCGGCTCTTTCATCTCAACGTCAATAATCTGCCCCGGCGAAAAGCTGACAATTGTGCCTTCATGGTAGTCATAATGGCGACGGCCATATTTCAGGACGCAGTTTGCGTCATTTTTAAGAAACAGGGCATAGACACCATATTTTATGCGCACATTGTTCAATGTCTGCTTGGCCAGTTTCAGGTCAATGACCGAGACAAGCGGGTGGCGGGTTTCGAGACCGTACAGTTTGTTGTAGGCATCAATCGAGTCGAGGTTTATTATCTTGTTGTCCATGATGCAAAGTTAGCGGTTGCGGTTGAAAAATCGTTATCTTTGCTGAAAAAGGGTAATGATTGTCGCAATCCGGGTCAGCGTGTGAGTTTCAGCGTGTAGAGCGGGGAGGCGTCGTAACGCGGTAGGGCGGCAAGAATGAGGTCGGTGTTTTCGGCTACGAGTCCGCTCACGCCGTCATAAAATCTCGCCACTCCGGCTTTCCGAAGTGCTTCGGTGACGGCTGAGAGTGCCAGTTGCGGGGTATTGTTGTCGTGGCTGAGGTGGCACAGGAACACCGCGCGGATGCCGGGGGTATAGATTGACGCGAGGTAGCCGGCAGTCACCATGTTGTCAAGGTGCCCGTTGTCGGCCGCGATTCTTGCTTTAAGATATTCGGGATAGCGTCCGTCGCGCAACATCGCGGCATCATAGTTGGCCTCGATTACTATAAACTGCGCCTGTTTCATGTAATAGTCCACGCGCTCGGTTATATTTCCGAGGTCGGTAGCAATTGCGATGGCTTTGTCGCCGTGGGTGATGAAGAATCCGGCATTGTCAGTCCCGTCGTGAGAGACATCAAATGCCGTAACCTCAAAGTTGCCGATTTTGAACGGAAATTCCTTGTATATGGGAGAGTGATAGTCTTTTATGCGTCGCGAAATGCTGTGGCGGCGCAACAGTCCGTTAAAAGTCTTCGGTGTGCAGTATACCGGGATGTGTCGGTACTTGCGCACGATCTGATAGACATATTTCATGTGGTCGCCGTGGTCGTGGGTCAGGCAGATGCCTTTGACTGCCGACATGTCGATACCGTTGGCCTGCAAGGTGTCAGTGACTTTGCGGGTATCGACTCCTGCATCAATCAGAAAACCCGAATTGCGGTCGCCTATATAGGAACAGTTGCCGCTGCTGCCACTGCCGAACGATATAAAATAGAGGTCGTCGGCGGGGTCGAGCGGGGGTAGCTCGTCGATGTCCTGCTGTGGCCGGGATGCCGAGATGCCGGCGATGGCGCGGCGGAGTTTCTTGGGTGGGATTACTTGAAAATCGGCACTGTCGGAGCCGGAGAGGTCGTCAAGATTGTCAAACAGTCCCGGTGTGCGGCTTCCATATTTTTTATTGTGATAGTGTGCCATGTTCAAGAATCAGTTAAAAATAAGGAATATGGTGGGTGTCTTGTCGTAATTGTATTTCGCGTTTTTCCACGCTGACAGCGGTCGCGTTATGATTGATTGTGCCGGGCCCGTGATGTCGCTTGCCACGCACAGTTTTGTCGAGCCGGGGAGGGCGCGTGTCAGCTCGGCGATGAGACGGTTGTTGCGGTAGGGTGTCTCGATGAAAATCTGGGTCTGACGCTCACGCGAGATGCGGCGTTCCATCTCTTTGAATTTGGCCGTGCGCGCTCCTGCGTCGATGGGGAGATACCCGTTGAAGGCAAAAGTCTGTCCGTTGAACCCTGACCCCATCAAGGCAAGCAGTATGCTCGACGGTCCGACGAGGGGGACCACTTCATATCCGCGAGATTGGGCTGCGGCGACCAAGTCGGCTCCGGGGTCGGCGATGGCGGGACATCCCGCTTCGGAGATGACGGCGATAGAATGGCCCTGTTCCATCGGCGCAAGCATCGGTGGCACTTCGGCCGCGGGGGTGTGCTCGTCGAGGACAGTGAAAGAAAGCTCGTCGATGTTGATTGACCGGTCACACCGTTTCAGAAAACGTCGTGCCGAGCGGATGTTCTCAACCACGAAATGCTTGATGCCGCGCACGATTTCGATGTTTCGCTGCGGAATGACATCGGTGACAGGCGAGTCGCTCATGGCCGAGGGGACGAGATACAGCCGCGGGGCCGTGTCGGAAGTCGATGCATGGTTGTCTGATGTGGTTAATGCGGTCATGTCACAAAGGTAATAATTTTTTGTGGATTTACCAAGGGAAAAGGATGCGTGCGGCGACCCATGTCAGGCGGCGGAAAATGCGGTTGTGGTGGTAAAGGAGGGCGATGCGGCGGGGGTGGGGGGTGTCGGAAAGAGTCTTTTCGAGCAGCGACCGGGCCGGTTGGCGGGAGCCTTCGTTGTAGTAGTGTGCGGCGAGAATGGCATAACGGGTGTCGAGCCACGGGATTAATTCGGTTCTACCGGCACTGATGATGTTGCCGCGGCATGTGTCGAGAGCTTTCTCCCATTGCCCTGCGGCCGAGGTGTGGTCGGTGCCGGTGAGGGATTCGGCTTGGGAATGGGTGATTACCGACGGCGCCCCCGAAAGGTTTATTATGACAGGATTGGCGAGAAGGTAGCGGATGCCGAGCTCGTAATCGTCCCACTGTCGCAGAGACGCGTCCCATTCCCCGACGCGCCTGACCAGCTCGGTTGTCACGACGATCCGCTGGGTCGACATGGTTCCGCGGAAGATGTGGTGAAACATCGCGTTGCGGGCGCGGAAATAGCCTCTCTTTGACGAGCCGTCAAGCAGCCGCATTTCGATGTCGCGTCCGGCCACTTCGGCAGCGGGATTGGCGGCAAGGGCCTCGGCGAAGTCTCTGACATGACACGGCAGCATCTCGTCGTCAGAGTCGAAAAACATCACATATTTTGTCGTGACAAGCGACAGTCCCTTGTTGCGGGCGGCAGCGGCGCCGGGCGCGGTCTCAGAGGTCACGGTCACTTTCAGGCCGCGCTGTGCCATCGTTTCGCGCCACGCGGTCATAATCTCCATCGACGAGTCGGCGGAATTGTTGTCGACAAGGATAACCTCGTCGGGGAGCATAATCTGCTTCCCGACCGACGCGAGTGTGCGCGGCAGCGTGTGAGCGCGGTTGAATACCGGTATGACTACGGTGATGTCGGATTTCATGTGGCAAAGATACACATTATTGAATCACTTCAAAAATAAAAAATCTGCAACCGTTCAAGCGGTTGCAGATTTTTTATTCTAAGAGTATGTTTACTTTTGACTTATGTTAAGATTTAGAGAAATTTTTCGAGCCAGTTTTTAGATTTTGTGAAAGAGTTATGGGGTTCCATAATGACTGAACAAAAGCTTAAAATGAGCCGAAAAGGGCTATAAAGATTTCATAAAGTTAAAAGTAAACATACTCTTAAAGGCTAAAAGCCGGCTTGATTAAGCCTGAGGCATTTTGGTCTTTTTGCCATAGCCATACTGGGCGGCGGCACCGAGTTCTTCCTGAATGCGGAGGAGCTGGTTGTACTTGGCCATACGGTCAGAACGGCTTGCAGAACCGGTCTTGATCTGTCCGGCGTTGGTGGCAACAGCGATGTCAGCGATAGTTGCGTCCTCAGTTTCGCCCGAGCGGTGCGAGATAACTGCGGTGTAACCGTTGCGCTGAGCGAGTTCTACTGCGCGGAGGGTTTCGGTGAGTGAGCCGATCTGGTTAACCTTGACAAGGATAGAGTTGGCGCAGCCGAGCTCGATGCCTTTTTCGAGGTATTTTACGTTGGTTACGAAAAGGTCGTCACCGACGAGCTGGCAGCGGTTGCCGATGAGGTCGGTGAGAATCTTCCAGCCTTCCCAGTCGTTCTGGTCCATACCGTCCTCGATAGAGTCGATGGGATATTTCTCAACGAGAGTCTTGAGGTATTCAGCCTGCTGCTGCGAAGTGTACTTGGGAGCGTCGGGACCCTGTTTCCAAGTGTAGTCATAGAGACCGTCCTTGTAGAACTCGGAAGAAGCGCAGTCAAGACCGATGGTAACGTCCTTGCCGGGAACATAACCGGCGAGTTCGATAGCCTTAATGATGACGTTGAGAGCGTCTTCAGTGCCGTCGAGAGTGGGAGCGAAACCACCTTCGTCACCTACTGCGGTGGAGAGGCCGCGGTCGTGGAGCACTTTCTTGAGGTTGTGGAACACCTCGGTACCCATGCGGATGCCTTCTTTGAAGCAGCATGCGCCGATGGGACGGATCATGAATTCTTGGAAGCAGATGGGGGCGTCAGAGTGTGCGCCGCCATTGATGATGTTCATCATCGGGACGGGGAGAACGTAAGAGTTGCAGCCGCCGATGTATTTGTAGAGGGGCAGGTCGAGGTAGTCGGCAGCAGCCTTGGCAACGGCGAGAGAAACGCCGAGGATGGCGTTTGCGCCGAGGTTTGACTTGGTGTCGGTACCGTCGAGAGCAAGCATAGTCTCGTCAATCTTGATCTGGTCGAGCGCGCTCATGCCTACGAGGGCTTCAGCGATGGGGCCGTTAACGTTGGCGACAGCCTTGGTCACGCCCTTGCCCATATAGCGGTTCTTGTCACCGTCACGGAGCTCAAGAGCTTCGTTTTCGCCGGTAGATGCGCCTGAGGGAACAGATGCGCGGCCACGGGCACCTGATTCAAGGATTACGTCAACTTCAACAGTGGGGTTGCCTCGTGAATCGAGGACTTCACGACCAATGATTTTTTCGATTTTCATAATTGTTACTATAAATAAGTATAGAATTGATTGTTGTGTCAGAAACAATGTAGCTCTTTCTCTGATTGAGCGCCACAAAGATACGAAATCCCGAGCCGATGTGCAAGACTATGACTCTAAAAAACGCTTAAAAATCCCGCCGGTTTAAGAATTTACTGTAATTTTGCACTACGAAAAAGTAATGTTGTTATGAGTAAAATGAAATGCTGGGTTGAGGCGATGAGGCTGCGGACGTTGCCGGTGTCGCTGGCGGGGGTGCTGTTTGGTGTCGCGATGGCGGTTGCCGACGGCGGTTTCAAGGCGGTCCCGGCCCTGTTGTGCTTTCTTTTCGCGCTGTTGGCGCAGATTGCGTCCAATTTTGCCAACGAGTACTATGATTTCAAGGCCGGGCTCGACCGTGTCGGCCGCGACGGGCCGCGGCGCGGCGTGACCGAGGGCGATATTACGCCCGGCGCGATGAAGGCAGCGACATTTGCAACCCTCGGGGCGGCGTGTGTCACCGGATGCGTCCTTGTGGCTCTTTACGGGCAGTGGTGGATGTATGTCGTCGGCGTGCTGACGGCATTGGCGGTAATCGCTTACAGCGCGGGTCCTTATCCGCTTTCGCGCAATGGCCTCGGCGAGGTCGCTGTCGTCTTCTTTTTTGGAATAATACCTGTCACTCTGACCTATTATCTCGAAACCGGTTTAATGTCAGCGGCTGTGGTTGCCGCGTCGGCCGGAATCGGCCTGATGGGAGCCAACGTGCTTATCGTCAACAACTACCGTGATGCCGACGATGACGCGGCGGTGGGTAAACGCACGCTGGCGGTAAAGCTGGGGCGCAATGCCGTGGCGGTAATATATCTTCTCAACGGTATCCTCGCGCTCGTGCTGACGTGGCCCGAGTGGATTCGTCTTGCGCCTCAGGCATGGATTGTCCCGTTGATTTATCTGTTGTCCCATGTTTTCCTGTACGGCCGCCTTCGCTCGCTGACCGGCAAGGCACTCAATCCGTTGCTTGGCGGCACTGCGGTGCTTATGCTTTTCTACGCGGTCGGCTATGCTGTTGCGGCAGGGTGAGACAAATAAAAAATAACAAATTCCAAATAATAAATAACGAATGGAGGCATTGGTGCGAAACCGATGCCTCCATTTGTTATTTGGAATCTGTTATATCTGGAATCTGTTATTTGATATTTGATATTTGATAT
>DLAR01000074.1:64572-67789 GCA_002494015.1 Porphyromonadaceae bacterium UBA7042
TTGATATTTGATATTTGTTATTTGTTTACATGATTCCTCTTTCGCGGAGCTTGCACTGCCATGCCCATGCCGAGCGCATGGTGTCGGCGAGTGAGGAGTCAGCGGTCCAGCCGAGTACTTCATTGGCAAATTTCGGGTCGGCCCACACCTTTTCGATGTCACCGGCGCGGCGGTCTACGATTTTGTGGGGAACTTTCACGCCTGTCGCTTCTTCAAACACGCGGATGAGTTCCAGTACCGAAACTCCGTTGCCTGTGCCGAGGTTGAAGATTTCAATCTTTTTGTCGCTCTTGTCTTCAAGCATGCGCTCTACCGCGATGACATGGGCCTTGGCAAGGTCTACGACATTGATGTAGTCGCGGATGCAGGAACCGTCGGGGGTGTTGTAGTCGTCACCGAATACGCTCAGTTCCTTGCGGATGCCGATTGCGGTCTGGGTGAGGTAAGGGATGAGGTTTTGCGGAACACCGTTGGGGAGCTCGCCGATTTCAGCCGACGGGTGTGCCCCGACGGGGTTGAAGTAACGGAGGATGACGCTCTTGAAAGGCGCGCCGGCGTTGATGACATCGGTGATGATTTCTTCTGAAATCTGTTTTGTGTTGCCGTAGGGCGATGTGGCTTTTTTGATAGGAGCCTTTTCGGTAACGGGGTTTTCGTCAGGTTCGCCGTAGACGGTGCACGACGACGAGAAAACGATGCCCTTGACACCGTTGGGTCCCATGAGGTCGAGGAGGTTGAGCAGGGTGTTGAGGTTGTTGCGATAATAGAGGATGGGCTTGTGCATCGATTCCCCGACGGCTTTGCTTGCCGCGAAGTTGATGATGCCCTTGATGTCGGGATAGTCGGTAAAGAGTTTGGCAAGAACGTTAATGTCAGTGCAGTCGCCCTCGACAAAGTCAGGACGGATGCCGGTTATGCGCTCGATGCCGTCGATAACGTCGCGGTTGCTGTTTGACAGGTTGTCGATGATGACCACGGGATAACCCGCGTTCTGAAGCTCCACAACGGTGTGGGACCCGATGTAGCCGGTTCCGCCGGTTACTAGAATTCTCTCTTTTGTCATTGTAGGGGGTTAATGAATTGGATTAAACAATTAGGTCAGGATTAGTCCTCGGTAGGGGGGACGAAACCTCCCGGGAGGAATGAACCGATGTGTCGCTGTTTCTTTTCTTCGAAAATCTCGTCGATGGCAAGGAGGATGCCGCTTTCCTCAACGTCGCCAAACTCGTCGTTGACGGCGGTGCCAAACATTTTCATTGTCGGCGACAGGCTCATGTAGGCGTTGACGAGAGGGGGGATGTTGACCCCGTACTCTCTCACCTCGCGGTTGAGGATTTTGTAATCCTCTTTGAATGTCGTGCCGGTGAATACTGAGGCGAGCCTTTCTGTGTCGGGCATCGTCCCGAGAGGCTTTATGGGCCACACGAGATGGTCGCGGTCGGGGAAATGCTTGTGCAGAAAATAAAGTATCATGTTGCGGCACTCGGCCGAATAGCTGGGATACATCGTGACCTTCCCGAAAAGATACTTGATCTCGGGATTGATTACGGTCAGCGCTCCAAGCCCGTCCCACAGGTTGTCAAGGGCGAAAAGGGCCTTGGCGCCGGCGCGGCTCGACTGGTATTCGAGGCGCACGAATGACCGCCCCAGCTCGATTGTGTGGGGAAGGTAGTCGGCGATGAACTCGGGGGAGAAGTTGAACATGTGGCTCGTCGCTATGCGCGGACGGCCGTTCTCGTCCATCCTGATGTCGCTCCCGGTGATGTAGCGGTAGCCGCCGAGGATGAGCTTTGACTCAGGATCCCACACTATGAGCTGGCGGCAAGGAGGCGTCATCGTGTCAAACTCGTCTATGTCACAGTCTTTGCCCGTTCCGCCTCCGGCGGCACGGAACGCAATCTCGCGCAACCGTCCTATTTCCCTCATGACGGCGGGGGAATGGTGCGCGTCAAGCACATATATCTGATTGTTGCCTTTGTTGGTGTCTCGCAGCAGGCGGTCGGGTGTGAGCTCGCGCTCAATCAGCGAGACATCTACCGGGTCAATAACTTTTTGATTCATATCGGACTATTTCTCACGGTCAGCAAGGGCATACACTGCAGCTCTGAGTTCATCGGCCTGTGACTGCGCGTCACGGCCCCCTCTCAATCTGCCGTTTTCGATTGTCGGCCCTACATATATGTCATAGTGGGCTTTGCGGCTATTAAATATTTCGCGGGGGAGATAAATCATCTCAATGTTGAACTTTAGCCCTAAAACTGTTCTTAACCGTGCAAATTTATAAAAAAAAGATGAATTATGCCCACTAAAATACACCGGAATTACATTGCGTCCCGATGAAATCGCTTTTTGCACCGCCATTTTGTGCCATTTCAGGTCGGCGACGCATCCGTCGGCTCCACGCCGCGATACCATTCCGGCCGGAAACATGATTATCGGCGCGTCTCCCGCAAACGCCTCGTCGATGGCTCGCGATGCTTCGCGCGATTGCGCGCCGTGCTTGTTGACCGGCAGGAAAATCGGACGCAGGGGGACAACCGCGTGCAGAAGGTCGTTGACTACAAATTTAATGTCGTTGCGCCCGTAGGCATCCGCCACCACCATCGAGAGAATCAAGCCGTCAAGCGCGCCCAAAGGATGATTGGACACGATGACCGGGCGCGGATCGGATGCGGCAGGGAAAGTGCCGTGGACATTGTATGTGATGCCGAGGTCGCTGACAACGCCGCGGCAGAAATCGACTCCTTCGCGGTCGCCGTTGTGCCGCAGCAGGTGGTTCAGGTCGTCTTGGCAGATGGTGCGTTCAAGCCACCGGATGACTTTCCCGGGTATATACTTATAATAACGGCTGGCACGCCGCTGCAACACTGCATCGACATCAATCCTTAACCTGTTGTTTTCTTCCTCTTGAGGGCTCATGGGCTTCTGTGCTCCTTTTTTATGCTGCAAAATTAGAATAAATTTCTATACTTGACAAATTAAATACATGGCTGCCCGGCAACAAAAATCGCATAAAATTGTTGCAGTGCCAGAATTATTAGTCTAATTAGCCTAATTAGACCTATTGGTCTAATAGTTAATCTGTTAACTCTCTAAATCGCATGGTTTTTGGCCGTGGCTAATTGTTAAAATGCGTTAAAAGATGGCGAAACATTTGGTGGGTATCAAAAATAGTTCTACCTTTGCATCGCAATTGCGAAAATAGCTCAGTTGGTAG
>DLAR01000082.1:0-565 GCA_002494015.1 Porphyromonadaceae bacterium UBA7042
GATGACGGTGGCGCCTTTGGCCTTGATGCGTTTCATCACGCCTTGGATGGATGACTGGCGGAAGTTGTCGCTGTTGCTTTTCATCGTCAGGCGGTAGACGCCGATGACGCATTCGCCCTCGGGGGCCGCGCCGTAGTGGTTCTGGGTGGAGTAGTCATACCATCCGGCCATGCGGAGCACTTGGTCGGCGATGAAGTCCTTGCGGGTGCGGTTGCTCTGGACGATGGCTGTCATCATGTCCTGCGGCACGTCGGCATAGTTGGCCAGCAGCTGCTTGGTGTCCTTTGGGAGGCAGTATCCGCCGTAGCCGAATGAGGGGTTGTTGTAATGGGTGCCGATGCGCGGGTCGAGGCCGATGCCCTCGATGATGGCGCGTGAGTCGAGGCCCTTGACTTCGGCGTAGGTGTCGAGCTCGTTGAAGTAGCTGACGCGCAGGGCGAGGTAGGTGTTGGCAAAGAGTTTGACGGCCTCAGCCTCTTTCATGCCCATGAACAGGGTGGGTATGTCCTGCTTGATGGCCCCCTGCTGGAGGAGGGCGGCGAAGGTGCGGGCGGCCTCGTCGAGG
>DLAR01000082.1:923-39810 GCA_002494015.1 Porphyromonadaceae bacterium UBA7042
TTCGGGGGAGAAAAGGAGGTTGAAGCGGCGGACACCGCGGGCGGCGTAGCGCATGTAGAGGGAGCGGCAGTAGCCGACGGGGATGGTCGACTTGATTACCATTACCGCGTCGGGGTTTACGCTGAGGACGAGGTCGATGACTTCCTCGACATGGGATGTGTCGAAGTAGTTGCGCACGGGGTCGTAGTTGGTCGGGGCGGCGATTACGACGAAGTCGGCGTCGCTGTAAGCCTTTGCTCCGTCGAGCGTTGCGGTGAGGTCGAGCTTCTTTTCGGCGAGGTATTTCTCGATATACTCGTCCTGAATGGGCGAGCGGCGGTTGTTGATGAGGTCGACTTTTTCGGGAATCACGTCGACTGCTGTTACGCGGTTGTGCTGCGCGAGCAGCGTGGCGATGGAGAGACCGACGTATCCGGTCCCGGCAACTGCTATGTTCATTTTCCTGTGGGTTTAAAGTTCTGGGTTAAGGGGGGATTATGGTGAAGGGAGAATTTACGATTCGCTTTTCACATTATTAAATGGCCTTGGCGGCATGCATGAAAGAGTCGTAGGCATCGCGGACGGCCGGGGAGAGGGTCGAGGGGTCGCTGACGGTGTTGGCGTTTATCCATCGGCGTTTGGCCGAAGTCTGGTCGCCCGGGATATAGGCCCACAGGTTTTCGTTGAGCATTATTGTCAGGCGGTTATAGTTTTCGACCGGGGGGATGTCGGCAAAACTGTCGGCATAGCTGAGCTGGCTGCACCAGTCGCCCATCGTTCGGCAATACCAGTCGATCATCTTGGGTGGCAGGTCGGCTTGATTGTGGCGAATCTGCTTTCCGACGAGGGCGGCGACCCGGGTGGCTGAAATGCGTTTGTCGCCGTGGAGCCATGCGTCGACAAAGCGTCGACGGGCTGCGGAATGCAGCTCGGGGGAGGGTGCGCGATAGTAACCCATGCGGTGCAGGATGTCGTGCAGGTCCATGAGTGTGTCAAGGCTGTCGGGGTCGGCTGTCGGCATCATGGCGGCAATGCTGTCAGCGAGGTCGCGGACTTCGATTGCGGCAGTCTGTTCCTCGACCGAGGCACGATGGCCGTCAATCTTGCCGCCACCGGCGGTCTGATAGCGTGAAAGAAGCTGTCGGGCTTGTGAAATCAAGCTGTCAATCTCTATGGTTTCACCCATTTGTCAGATGTGTCGATATAATGCCGGTATTCAGCCAATAATGTGGCGTGGAAGGCTGATTTCAATTTTTCGGTTTCCGTGAGTAGGTCATATCCCTTGATTAATTGTTGCCGGTCACGGCTGACGATTGCCTGCAACAAGATGGCGAGGGCCGCCGTCACGGGATTGGTAATCGTGTGGGAAAGTTTTTTGAATCGTTCGGCCGCTTTTTCTTTGCTCTGCGTATCGCCGAGAATGATGGCCGATGTCATTAACAGAATCTGGAGTTTGGCGTCGAGCTTGTCGTTGCGCAACGTCACTGATTCCATGCGGCGGTTGAAAATCACGAGCGGGGTTATGCTTTGCGTGGTCACTTTTCCGTTGTCCCAATCGCGCAGGGCGGCAAACAGCCGGGGTATGAAGGATTCAATCTGGTCGTAGGCTCGCTTTGTATCTTTTGCAAATTGTAACACCTTGACATACTCGGCTTTGATGTCATAGACAACGGCCGCGAGCGCGCCTGTTACTGATATGAGTATATTGCCGTTGCGGGAACCTTTGCGGGATATATATGCGCCTGTCAGTCCGGCAAAGGGCCCCACGGCGACCTCTACGCGGTCACCTTCTTCAAGGTCGATTTCTTCAGTCGAAAAGCATGGAATGGTCATGTTGCCGTAGAATCGGGCAATGGTTTTGAACGCCTCCATGTCGCTGTCTGAGACGGTCGCGTATCTGGTTGTGCCGGTGTGGTTTATGATGAGTGAGAACCCGTTTGGCCGTGAGCATAAATCCTTCACGTCACCCTCGGTTCCACGCACGAAAACGTAATGAAACAACAGTGGAGTCTCCTTGCGTTTCCATTTTCCGTCCCGTTGAGTCATTTCGACAAATGTCGGGGCAAACAATTCGAGACAACCGGTTTCGTCTGACCTGTTGAACTGTTCCACGATGCATTCGGGTTTGTCTCGATGCGCGGGAGTCGGGGCGATGTAGTTTAATACATGCCATTTTATATCCATGTTTTCGTTTCGCGGCATCGTGGACTTTTTTGACGAGAAGATATACTCCCTACTTGGCGCAATTGATTGGTTGCCTCTGATTATCAATAAGATAAAGACTTCCAGTCGTCACGCCTCCGAAAACTTTGTCAAGAAAATAGGGTTAACAAAGTCAGTATCTCTTGGAAAGAGATACTTAAATTTTCGTTATAATGTGAAATATATCAAGTTAGCGATAATCCCACATTATTATATAAGTGCTTTTTGGGAGCAAGACGGTTTTGTCCCGCAAAATCAGCAATCAAAAAATTGATAATATTCAATATTTTAGCTAACTTTGCAGCGTTTTAAGCATCTCTTTCCAAGAGATTGTGATTTGGTCAATCGCCCGGAACAAGGCTTATTGCCCCGGGAATAGAGGAATTGAGGCGGTCGAGGGTGTCCATTAACCGTCGTCGGCGGTTGAAGTCGTCAAGGTCGTCAAATAGTCCGAGTTGTACCTCGTCATCGCCAATCAGGCGGGAAAGCGTGATTCCGGCTTTTTTGTATCCATACCCTTGTTTATAGACCGCCTTGAGCAAGTTTATGGCGGCTGTTGTCAGTGTGAGAGTGTCGGAGGTCGGGGATGGAAGGGTAGTTTTGGCCGTGCCGCGGGTTTGCGGAAGATGGGGTTTAAACGGATTGGTGCGCAGGTATATGGATATTTCCCCGGCATGGCATTTCTGCCGCCGCAGCCGTCGTCCAAGAGTAGACACATGGCCGATGACAGCTTTGCGCAGAAATTCAAAATCGTAGACATCGTGTTCAAATGACCGTGAGCTTGTCAAAGAGCGTCGCTCGGGAGGGACATAGTCATGCTCGATACAAGCCTCCCCGTTAAGTTCGCGCCAAGTTCGCTGCCCGGTGATGGAGACAAGAGTGTTGACTTGGGCAAGATTCAGGGATGCAAACTGGGCCGCAGTCTTTATCCCGACCATTTTCAAGCGGTCAGCCAGTCTCGGCCCGATGCCCCAGATGTCGCTTATGTCGGTCAGCGCGATAGCCTTCTGCTGTTTTTCGTCCGTATCGATGACGCACACGCCGTTATATCCCGGATATTTTTTTGCAAACCTTGCGGCAAGTTTGGCCAGAGTCTTTGTCTGCGCGATTCCGATTGAAACAGGAATCCCCGTTTTAAGCATGACCTCGTCAACGACATAATGCCCGAATTCCGCAATGTCGCCCAGCTGAGGCGACAGGTGGAGAAAAGCCTCGTCAATTGAATAACACTCGATGTCTTTGACGATTGACGACAGTGTTTTCATCACTTTCAGCGATGTCTTTCGGTACAGGTCATGATGTCCGCGGATTTTAGCCACGTTGTGAGCCTCGACAATGTCGCGTATTTTAAACAGCGGGATTCCTCGGGTGATACCGAGCCGCTTGGCTTCGTTTGACATGGCCACAACGCATCCGTCACCGCCGCTGAGAACGATGACCGGGCATCCGTTTAGTGACGGGTCGACAACCCTTTCACATGACACAAAGAAATTGTTGCAGTCAACGAGGGCAATCATGGGCTTGGAGAGAATGGAGAAATCAGGAACTCAAGCCAGTTCGGCAATAAGGGTCGCCGATGACGAGTCGATGACTTTCACCCTGACAGTGTCGCCGACACGGTAGTTGCCGCGAGGGAATACCACGGTCTTGTTTTGAGGGGTGCGCCCCACAAACTGCTCGCGGCTGCGTTTCGACATCCCCTCGACGAGCACGTCGAAGGTCTTGCCCACGTCGCGGGCATTGGATTCGCGTGACAATTCGTTTTGCAACGCGATCATGCGGTTCAGACGCTCGATTTTGACATCCTCGGCTATATTGTCAGGCATCATCTTGGCGGCAAGAGTGCCCGGGCGCTCCGAGTACTTGAACATGAACGAGGAATCAAAACCCACGGTGCGCATCAGGTCGAGAGTCTCTTGGAAATCCTCCTCGGTCTCGCCATGAAAACCGGTGAAAAGGTCGGTAGATATGCCGCAGTCAGGGATGCGGGAGCGGATAGCCGCGATGCGGTCGAGATACCATTCGCGGGTGTATTTGCGGTTCATCGCTTTCAGCACGCTGTTGCTGCCGCTCTGTACCGGGAGATGGATGTGGTTGCACACGTTGTGTCGCGAAGCAATCACGTCGATGATGCGGTCGGTCATGTCCTTGGGATGGGAGGTCGTGAACCTCACGCGCATTTCGGGCGCGGCATCGGCGACGGTGGCAAGCAACCCGGCAAAATCAAGGCTGTCACCCGTTTCGGGGTCTTTATACAGGTAGCTGTTGACATTCTGTCCCAGCAGTGTTACCTCTTTGAATCCGCGGGCGCGAAGATCGGCAAGCTCGTTGAGGATGCTTTGCGGTTCGCGGGAGCGTTCACGACCTCGGGTATAGGGAACGATGCAATAGGAACAGAAGTTGTTGCAGCCGCGCATGATGCTTATGAATCCTGACACGGTATTCGGGCCGATGCGCACGGGTATCACGTCGCGATAGGTCTCAGTCGTGCTCAGCTCCACGTTGACAGCCTGCTCCCCGGCCTCGACAGAGGCAAAGAGGGAGGGCAGGTCGAGATAGGAGTCAGGGCCGGCCACAAGGTCTACGCCGTGGTTGGCTATCAAGTCTTCCTTGACGCGCTCGGCCATACACCCGATAACACCTATGATGAGACGCGGCATCTCCTTGGGGCGTTTGCGTCGCAACGAGTTCAGGAAAGCAAGGCGCGAAAGAATTTTTTGTTCGGCATTGTCGCGGATAGAGCAAGTGTTGAGCATTACGGCATCAGCATCTTCTACCGAGTCAGCCAAGCTGTAGCCCGCCATCTCCATAATAGACGCGACAACCTCGCTGTCGGCCACATTCATTTGACAGCCATAGGTTTCGATAAACAGCCTCAGACCGGGCCGTGGGGTGGATATATTGGTCATAACGATAATTTGCAGGTGCGATTCTTTGTAAATCAGCGCGGAAATGATTAAATTTGTCGCAAATTTACGAAATTCCGCCCAATGGAGAAACTTATTTCCGCAATAATCGTAATTGCCATCAGCGTAATCTACAGCTGGATTAAAGAGCGGTCGGCATCGCGGGAAGAGAAACGGAAACCCAGCGCGCCCCCTCCTCCCCCCGAGACCGAATGGCCGTCAGACATATTCAATGCCGGGGCATTCGATGTCGTGCCTCTGACGGTGCCTCCCCCTGTCGAGGCTCCGGCCGAAAAGATGCCGAAACCTGAGAAACGGCACAAGAAGCACCACCAACCGATTTTGCCGGTCGAAGGTGGCCGTGTGACACCCCCTTCGGTTTTGACCGAGACAGAGTCCACAGCACCATCGCGTGTTGACGAGACTGCAAGCCCTGCGTTAGCCGCTCATTATGCCCGATGGAGGCAGTCGGTAATTGATGCCGAAGTCCTTACTCCCAAATTCTAATAACCATAATATAAGAAAACTTATCACATTTCAATAAAACATTCACAAATGAGATTTCCAATTATAACCCCGCAGGAAGCCGCCGAGTTGTTCTTTGACGGCGCCAAAGTAGGTTTTTCGGGTTTTACTGCGCCCGGATCCCCCAAGGTTGTCCCCGGAGCGGTTGCTGAAAAGGCCGAACGCCTTCATGCCGAAGGAAAACCATTCAAACTCAATATATTCACCGGAGCATCGACAAGTGACCGATGTGACGGCGTGCTCGCCCGAGCCAACGCTATCGGGATGCGTACCCCCTATCAGAACCTTCCCGACCTGCGCAAGCGCATTAATTCCCACGACGCTCATTATTTTGATCTGCACCTCTCGGAACTCGCTCAGAAATTCCGTTACGGATTCTTCGGCGACCTTGACATTGCCATAATCGAGGTGTCAGACATTCAGGACGACGGCACTGTCGTTGTCGGCACCGGCGTGGGCAACGTCCCTACTTATGCGAAATATGCCAAGAAAATCATAATCGAGCTGAATGAGAAGCTGCACCATGCCCTGTATGGCCTGCACGACATTTACATGCCGCTCGACCCCCCTTACCGCAGCGAGGTGCCTATTTTCAAACCCAGTGACCGCATCGGCTCACCCGTGTTGAAAATAGACCCTGACAAGATTGTGGGTGTCGTTTTGAGCAACAACTATGAAGGAGTTAAACAGTTTACCGCTCCCGATGAGACAACGATGAAAATCGGCGGCAACGTGTGTGACTTCCTCATCAGCGAGTTGCGCAACGGACGCATTCCTTCGACATTCCTCCCCATCCAGTCAGGTGTGGGCAACGTGGCCAACGCCGTCCTTTACGGCCTTGCCGATGCCAAGGAAATCCCCGCATTCGAGATGTATACCGAGGTTATTCAGGATGCCGTCATCGACCTGATGAAGAAGGGCCGCTGCAAGTTTGGCAGCACATGCTCGCTGACCGTGTCCAACGATGTCGAGGATGACGTTATCAACAATATCGACTTCTTCAAGGAAAAACTCGTCATCCGCCCCGCCGAAATATCCAACAATCCCGAGGTTATCCGCCGTCTTGGCGTAATCGCGATGAACACCGCCCTTGAAGCCGACATTTTCGGAAACATCAACTCAACCCATGTGACCGGCACAAAAATGATGAACGGTATCGGCGGCTCGGGCGACTTTACCCGCAATGCCTACCTGTCAATCTTCTCCTGCCCCTCGATTACAAAGGAAGGAAAGATTTCCAACATCGTCCCGATGGTATCGCATGTGGACCACACCGAGCACTCTGTCGACATCCTTGTCACCGACCAGGGTGTTGCCGATCTTCGCGGCAAAGACCCCGTTCAGCGTGCCCACGAGATTATCAACAACTGTGCCCATCCCATCTATCGCGAAACATTGCGCGACTATCTCAAGCTTGCTGAAACTACCGGCGGACAGACTCCCCACACCCTCCGCGCGTCGCTTGCGTTCCACACCGAGTTCCTCACCTCGGGTGACATGCGCAATGTCGACTGGTCGAAATTTGCGTAACAGAATAATTATATGAAAACAGTACCCCCCGGGACTCCCGGGGGGTACTGTTTTATATTACGGAATCTTTCAGGCGTGTTTGTTCCGGTATCGCGATTTCTCGCGAAAAATATCAAGAGTTTTTGGCTCGGTATTCCGACGGTGAGATGCCGGTGAAGCGCTTGAATGCTGTCGAGAAGTGGGGTTGGGACGAGAATCCCACGCTGTAGGCGATCTGAGAGATGTCAACGTCGGGTTGCTTTAGCAGCTCGCATGCTTTGCGCAGACGGATATTGCGTATGAACTCGCTGGGGGTCAGACCGAAAAGCTCTTTCATCTTGCGGTTCAGATGTGCGCGGCTGAGCCCCACGTCCTGACAGAGTTTTTCGACATTCAGACTGGAGTCATCAAGGTTGTCGTTAATGACTTGGACAATTTTGTCAACAAGGGCATTGTCGTTGCCTTTAAGCTCGGGAGTGTCGATTTTGCCGTCCTGTTGCTGTATTCCCGAGAATTTCCCGCGCAGACGCAGACGGTTGTCGATGAGGTTGTCGATTATGGACTGAAGCTCGGCGATACTGAACGGTTTGGCGATATAAGCGTCGGCCCCTTTGTCCCATCCGGCAGTGCGGTCGGCGATTTCGTTTTTCGAGCTGAGCAGCACCACCGGTATGTGGTTTGTCCCAACATTGGTTTTCAGAGTCTTCAACAGGGTGAGGCCGTCTATTTCGGGCATCATTATGTCCGATACAACGATGTCGGTTTCCGTCTCGTTGATTATCTGCAGGGCCTCGCGCCCGTTGGTCACGGCCGTTACGCGTCCGAATGCCGAAAGCGCGTCGGTGATATACTCGCGGATTTCCGGGTCGTCATCGGCAACAAGGATGTGGAGCGACGTGTAGCGGCGCGGCTTTTTCGCCGGTGCCTCGGTCATGGGCGATGCCCCGCGGGGCATGACGTTGCGGATTTCCGCAACGTCATTGTCTTCTATTTCATCCATTTCCAGATGGCTGTTGCCGATAGGGATTTTCACGGTGAAACAGCTGCCCTGACCGTCAGGCCTGTTTGTGGCGGTAATAACACCGTGGTGCAGCTCGACGAGCTGTTTGCACAGGTCGAGACCGATTCCGAATCCGAGCGGCGTGGTGCCGCGGTTGAATTTACCCTGATAGAATCGGTCAAAAAGGCGGTCGACGTTCTTTTCGTCAAGACCGATGCCGGTGTCGGTGACCGAGATGGCGGCATACTTTCCCATTACAGAGTCCTCGCCTTCGCAGACCGAGACATCGATACGGCCGTTTTCAGGGGTGTATTTGATTGCGTTGGTGATGAGGTTCACGAGAACTTTGTCAAAGTTGTTCCGGTCAATCCACACGTTTACCTTTTCGACACTCTGCTCTGTCTTGGTAAAAGATAGCGTGATATGCTTTTCCTCGGCCTGCAGTTTGAAAATGTCAACCAGTTCTGACGCGAAACCGACAAGTTCGGTCTCGGTACATGAAATCTTCATCTTCCCCTTGTCGATTTTCCTCATGTCGAGCAACTGGTTGATAAGCGCGAGAATGCGGTTGGCGTTACGCTGGATGAGGTTGAGGTTCTTGGTGGTCTCGGGGTCATGCTCTTTTTTCATGATGTGTTCCAGCGGACTGAGGATGAGAGTCAGCGGGGAGCGCACCTCATGGGAGATATTGATGAAGAACTTGATTTTTTCTTCATTTACTTTCTCGTTGTTTTTGTGGCGGATAACGCGGATGACGAGCAGGATTAGCGCGCATAGCAGGATAAAATATACTGCCTTTGCCGCCGGTGAGAGATACCACGGGGCCGTTACATTGATGTCGATAGTTTTCAGGTCGGAATAAACCCCGTTTTCAGATGCGCGTATCTCCAGCCGGAAACTTCCCGACTGTAAGTGGGGGAGTGTTATGATGCCGCTGCCCGGAACGGTTGAAATCCAGTCGTCCACAACGCCTTTTACGCGCCACTGGTACACGATGTTGTTAGTCTCGCGGAAATCTTTTGTGGACAGGCGTAACGAGAGAGAATTGTCCCTGAACGACAGATGAAGCAAATCAGGGGCTGCTGCTGCATCGGGGATTATTTTGTCTCCTGACCCGTTAAGGGTGGTGTGGTTGACTTTGCTGGTGTTAAGGTATATTCCTGAAATGAATATGTCGCGCTCGGGAAGGGGCGGGTTGTTTAGCTTGGCCGGATCGAGGATAGTGACGCCTTTCTCGCCGCTGAAAAGCAGATGTGAGTTATCGTTTGACCGGGCAGAAGAAAAATATTCGTTGTCTGACATGTCATTTCGTCCATAAAACGGAACGATGTTGAAGTTCCGGTCAACGCGGTTTATACCGTTATGGGTTCCCAGCCAAGCATTTCCCGACTGATCGAAAATGACGTTTGACACATAGTTGTCAGCCAGTCCCTCTTTTGTCGTCAGTCGCTTGTAGGAGTAGTCGTCGGGGTTTATAATAAACAGGCCGGTACTTGTCGCATCCCAGATGTTGCCTGTTGCATCCTCGGCCATAGAGAGGTGTACCCCTTTGACCATCGGCGAGTGCATGTCGCTGATTGAGACGCTCTTGCCTGTCGCGGGGTCATAGACTGTCAGGCCGCCGAACATTCCGATCCAGATTCGTCTCTTTGAGTCGCATAATAATGACGATGTCCATTGATACTTGCGGTTGCCGTCATTGTCGAGAAGCCAGTCATAGCTTCCTTGTTTCGGGTCATACTTTATCACGCCTGCACCATGAATGCCGAGGTAGACGTTCCCTTGCCGGTCTTCCGAAATCCCTGATGCCAGATAGTTGCTGTTGATTTCAACGAGCTGTCGGGCAATTCCGGTGGCGGGAGAGAACTCAAACAGGCCGTGATTATCGACTCCAAGATAAAGGTTGCCTGAACGGGCCGTTGTCATGGAGGATATGCCGCCTCCGAGACGCGTGACTGACTGAAGGTTGCCATACTCGTTGACCGAAATCAGTCTTCCGTCATCAAGACCGATCCAGATCCGGTCGTCTTCAGGCGAAACTGCCAGAGTGGTCTTGCCTCCCGAATAGTTGCGGATGGCTCGGGCGATATTGATGAAATTGACCGGTATTTCGCTGTGAGGCACCATAATGATGCCCTGATGAGAGCTGCCGATCCACAGGTTGCCCAGCGTGTCCTCGTTGATGGTTGAAATTCGCGCTCGCGAAATGTCAATTATTGAGTTGGTGATTTCGCGGTAGGGTTTTAGCTCGGCAGAGCCTTTTTCAAGTATAAAAACTCCGTTCCCGATTGTCCCTACGAGAAAATTTCCTTCACTTGTCGGGGTGGCGCAATCAAGGACCGGGTTATAGGGCTCGGGAATAGATATCGGGGTAAAAGCGCCGTCCTTCGGGTTCCATCGCCATGCCTTGGTAGTGGTGGCGATGAAAAAATTGCCGTTGCGGTCACGGGTGAGTATCTTGATATAGGTGTCGGCAAGGTGATGGATGCGCGCTTGTCCGTTGGGCGCCACGGTGATAATGTCGCCTGAGTGGCTTCCCCCCACGACTTCCCCCTTGGCCGATTCGGCAAGCGAATTAATGTCGCTGAGATTCTCGATGTGGGGCATGAACTTTACCGCCGTAGGCGTTTCCGAAGAAAAGTCGAGAATATAGGGACCCACGCCCGACACCATAAAGATAATGTCGCCCGATGACGTCTGTATTATGTCAAAGATGTAGCCGTAGTGCCCCATGCCCGGGAGAGTGATGCGGGTGAAGCTGTCGCTGTATGGGTCGTAAAGATTCAACCCTTCGCAGGTAGCGACCCATATCCGCCCCTCCGTGTCACAGAGGATTTTCATCACACGGTTGTCGCTCAGTGAGGTGTCAGATTTCTCGTCATGGAGGTATTTGTCAAAATTGCATCCGTCAAACCGCAGCAGGCCGTATTGTGTCCCGATCCACAGATATCCCTCTTGGTCAAGGCACAGGTTGCTGTAATTGGACGATACGATGTCTTTGCTGTTGAACAATCGTGTATTAAGTATTGCATTCGATTTTATAGCCGATGCAATAATAATGAGAATAATTGTCAAGATTCGGTTAATACGTTTCATGGTAACAATTTTTCAGTTACAAAATTATGAAAAAAATCAGTTATTCAGCATAGGGTTGACCGACAAAATGGCCGATGTTGCAAATATGAATCAGAATGTCATAAATATATACACGTTGTGGTCAGGATATTATCTTGATGATTCTTGAAATAAAGTCGGGGTCGTCACATTTGTGTAATTTTGCTGTCGATAAGTGAGAAACAACGACCTCTAAACATGAAAAGAACAATAGAATTTTTGACGGGGGTGGCCATGTCGTTAATCGCATCGGTTGCGGCTGCCGGAAATTTTTCCAATCCCGTGATTTGGGCCGATGTCCCCGACCCCGACGTAATCAGGGTGGGGGAGGATTTTTACATGGTCAGTACTACGATGCACCTCATGCCGGGATGTCCCGTGATGAAGTCCCGTGATCTCGTCAACTGGGAGACTGTCGGGTATGTCTTTGACTCGCTCAACGACACTCCGCGCTATAATCTTGACGGCGGGACGGTCTACGGCAAGGGACAGTGGGCGACCTCGCTGCGTTATCGCGACGGAAAATTCTATGTGCTGTTCTCGCCCAATGACGCTCCCTATCGTTCCTATATATATTCTACGGCTGATCCTGCCGGAAAGTGGGAACTTGTCAGCCGCACCGAGCATTTTCACGACTCGTCGCTGCTTTTTGACGACGACGGGCGCGTGTATGTGTTCTCGGGTGGTGGCGGAATACGCCTGAAAGAGCTTGAACCTGACCTTTCGGATGTCAAAAAGGATGGTCTCGAAATGATTGCCATCTCTCCCGATGCTGGGGAAACCGGCCTTCACGAGGGTAGCCGTGTCATAAAGCACAATGGCCGATATTACGCATTTGTAATCTCTTGGCCTGCCGGAAAGCCGAGGCGGCAGCTCTGCTACCGTGCCGACAAGATTACTGGCCCGTGGGAGAAACAGGTTGTCCTCCAGTCTGAATTCGGCGGCTTTCCGTATGTCGGACAGGGTTGTCTTGTCGATGATGCCGAGGGAAACTGGTGGGGGATGATATTTCAGGACCGAGGCGGAGTGGGGCGCGTGCTGACGCTCAACCCGTGCCGCTGGGTCGACGGGTGGCCCATGCTCGGCGATGATGAAGGCCGAGTGCCCGTTGTCGTCAGAAAAACCACCGTTGATAACGAAAACGCCGGAGTTGTGGCGAGTGACGAGTTTGACGGCTCGAAGTCAATCCTGTGGCAGTGGAACCACAATCCGGTCGATGAGGCATGGTCGCTGACCGAGCGTCCCGGGTGGCTGAGGCTGAAAACCTCGCGTGTGGTCGATAACATCTTCGTTGCCCCCAATACCATTTCCCAGCGCATGGAAGGGCCTGTGTGTGAGGGAGAGGTAAAAATTGATATTTCAAAGATGAAAAAAGGCGACGTTGCCGGATTCGGTGCTTTCAACGGCGATTCGGGACTGCTCTCTGTGATAAAGGATAAAAAAGGCACATGGCTTGCCGCGCTGGAATCGTCGGTAGCGCTCGGAGATAAGACCCACGAGGTTTCCGGTGTCAGCGAGTCAGAGAAAGAACGGGTAAAATTGTCGGGAAAATCGATATGTCTGAAAATTGTCGCCGATTTTAATCCCGGATGTGACAAGGCCACGTTCTATTACAGCGAGGACGACGGCACGACATGGAACCCTATTGGCGGCGAGTTCAAGATGCGCTTTGATTACCGCCGGTTCTTTATGGGGACCCGGTTTGCAATCTATAACTACGCGACAGCCTCCCGTGGCGGCTATATCGATGTAGATTATTTTAGGTATAGAAGATTATTATAGGTTAAAAAAGAATATTTAGGTACTAAGGTTGTTTATCATTTTTTTTGGCAATTATTATGTGAAGACACACTTGAACAATTAGGTTATTGCCGGAGGCCGCACGCGGGGTGTGGCCTCCGGTGTTTTATTGGAATATAGCCGGTTATGGTATCTGATGTTACAAATATGAAAGGATATGAGACATGCTGACGCGCGTGATGAGACAAAGATGAACGCATAGAACACATAGCGGAATCCCCCTCGCGTGGGAATCTTATAATTTTGTGTCGTTAACCAATCATTGAAATATGCAAGCAAAATTAACATTGTTGACTGTCTCTGCCGGTTTGCTCGCGGCTATGTCGTCATGCACGTCTGCGTCGGCCCATAAGGGCATCGAGCCGCAGCCGTCAGTAGCGATATTTGACTCGTTTTCCTATGAAGGAAAAGATTCGTGCTATCAAGACTCGGCCCTTGCCGGCGAAAGCTCGTTCTTTAACCCCGTACTTCCCGGGTGGTATTCTGACCCTTCGATCTGTACCAACGGCAACGGTGACTACTTCATAGTCACGTCGACATTTACCTATTTCCCCGGCGTTCCTATTTTCCACAGCCGTGACCTTGTCAACTGGAAACAGGTCGGTCATGTGCTCTCGCGCCCCTCGCAGCTCCAGAACATGGAAAAGCAGCATGTCAGCGGTGGCATCTTTGCTCCCGACATTACCTACAATCCCGCCAACAAGACCTATTATATGATTACGACCAATGTCGGCGCGGGCAATTTCTTTGTCAAGACCCAAGACCCCTTCGGCGAGTGGAGCGATCCCATCATGCTCCCCGAGGTGCAGGGTATTGACCCGGCTTTCTTCTTTGACGAGGATGGCAAGGGATATATCGTCAACAACGATGATGCTCCCGATTCCAAGCCTGAGTATCCCGGCCACCGCACAGTGCGAGTGGTGGAATTTGACACTGAGACCGACAAGTGTGTCGGCGAGCGCCGCATCGTAGTCAACAAAGGCTGTCGTCCCGAGGAAAAACCGATCTGGTGTGAAGGCCCGCATATATATAAGGTAAACGGCATGTATTACCTCATGACAGCCGAGGGCGGAACAAGCACATGGCACAGCGAGGTAATCTATCGCGGTCCGTCGCCTTTCGGACCCTTCACCCCGTGGGAAGGCAACCCCATCCTGACCCAGCGCACTCTTGACCGCTCGCGAGAGAACCCTGTCACCTGTGCCGGTCATGCCGACCTCGTGCAGACTCCCGAAGGTGACTGGTGGGGCGTGTTCCTCGCCTGCCGTCCCCTTAAAGACGACATGGAAAACCTCGGGCGCGAAACATTCATGATGCCTGTGAAATGGACCGAGGACGGATGGCCCTATATGACCCGCGAGGGAGAACTTGTCCCGATGATCCTCTCCCGCGAGGGTGTGAAGCGCGGTGATGAGGTGACATTCGGCAACTTCGCCCGTCATGAAGAATTTGGTGACACGACTCTCGGGCATGAATGGATGACCCTGCGCGGAACTGCCAAAAACTATTATTCACTCTCCTCCAATCCCGGCTACCTGACCATCAAGTGTGCTGATGTGACATCGGCTGAAAAGGATGTGCTTCCTTTTGTCTGCCGCCGCATCCACCATCACGATTATGCCGCTGCCACCCGCGTGACATTCCTCCCCGAGCATGACGCGCAGAGTGCAGGCCTGCTCATGATGAAAGACGAAACCCATCAGTATTATCTCGCCAAGACACGCAACGCCGACAATCACAGCATCGTGCTGCGCAAGATTTCGGAAAACGGTGTCGAAGACCTTGCCTCGGCCCCGATTGCCGAAAACGACCACACCGTCGACCTCAAAGTAGAGTCGCGCGGCCTGAATCTCGACTTCTTCTACTCTCTTGACCGTGGCGAGACTTGGGTAGAGGTTGCCCGCGACATCGATGCGGGATTTACCTCGACCGCCCGCGCCGGAGGATTTACCGGGACAACAGTCGGGATGTATGCTTCAGACCGCAAATAATCTAATGAATTGATAGATAATGTGAAAAGTGAAATTCTAGCTGTGCCTGAGTGAAGGGTGAAGATAATACACCCTTCACATTTCACCCTGAGCTACCCCTTAGTAATACACATACACTAAATCATTTATAGCTAACTTTAAATTAATCACAATGGAAAATGTAAAGAAACTATTTCGATGCATTTCGCTCCTGTTGCTCTACGTCGGCCTCGGTACGGCGTGGGCATCTGCCGAAACGGTCAGGGGCACGGTGGTCGACGATACCGGTGAGCCGCTCATCGGTGTGTCGGTCCTCCTGCAGGGTACTTCGCAAGGTATTGCGACTGACCTTGACGGACAGTACTCCTTAAATGTACCTAACCTGAAAACAGCAGTCCTTAATTTCTCTTATGTCGGCATGGTGTCGCAGGAAGTGAAAGTCAACGGACGCAGTGTGGTTGACGTAACCATGAAATCTGACTCGGAAGTCCTTGACGAAGTCGTGGTTGTCGGTTACGGCCAGCAGAAGAAAGCCTCGGTCGTGGGTGCCATCACCCAGACTTCGGGCGAAGTCCTTGAACGCGCAGCCGGTATCCACGATATCAGCAACGCCCTGACCGGTAACCTCCCCGGTGTTATCACCGAGCAGTCATCGGGTATGCCCGGTGAAGAAAGTGCCCAGATTACCATCCGTGGCGCGAGCTCGTGGAACAACAGCAGTCCTCTCGTTCTCGTCGACGGTATCGAGCGTGACATGAACAGTGTCGATGTCAGCTCGGTTCAGTCTATTTCGGTTCTTAAAGACGCATCGGCCACCGCAGTGTATGGTGTTAAGGGTGCCAACGGCGTCATCCTCATCACCACCAAGCGCGGTGAGGAGGGTAAGGCGAAAATCGATGTCAGCTTTACCGCCACCATGAAATCGGCTTCCAAGCTGCCTAACAAGATGGACTCCTACGACGCGTTGCGGGTGCGCAACACCGCCGTGCTCCATGAACTTGCACTGATGCCCAGCTCGTGGGAATACATGACCCCCTATGCCGTGATGGACAAGTACCGCAATCCGGCCAGCCTTGAGGAATCAGAACGTTACCCTAACGTCGACTGGCAGGATTACCTGTTCCGTGACAACGCTATGGCCTACAACGGCAGCGTGACAATCGGCGGCGGTACAAAGTTTGTGCGCTACTTCGCTGCAATCGACTTCGTTCATGAAGGTGACCTTTTCAGGGAACTCGACGGCGGCCGCGGCTATCAGACCGGTTTCGGCTACAACCGCATCAACGCCCGCTCCAATCTTGACTTCTCCCTGACCCCCACAACCGTCTTCAAGGTCAACATCGCCGGTTCAAGCGGTCAGAAACGTTCTCCGTGGCCTGCCACAGGTTCCAACTTCGACCAAGCCAACTGGAACGACCAGCAGATGTGGGCCGGTGCCTACACCACTCCCCCGGATGCATTCCTCCCCATCTATTCCGACGGCTCGTTTGGTTTCTATCCCCAGTTCCGCTCGCAGGTTGCCAACTCGGCCGAGCTGCTAATGACCGGCGGATCGTTCAAGACCACACAGACTCGCATCAACACCGACTTCGTGCTTGAGCAGAAACTCGATTTCATCACCAAGGGACTTAACTTCCGCGGTATGATTTCTTGGGACAACCGTTTCATGGAAGGCAACCGAGGCATCAACGACGTCTATAAGTCGCCCCAGCGCAAATGGATTGACCCCGCTACCGGCGAAGTGTCGCTCGACCAGCCTCAGAACACGCTGACCCACTTTGACTACCTCCCCGGTAATTCATGGGGTATCGCAGCCGGCGAGATGCAGAACTGGAACACTATCCGCAACCTCAACTACCAGTTGCAGTTGAACTACTATCGCGAGTTTGGCGCGCATGATGTCGGCCTGACCGGCGTATGGACCCGTCAGGAAATGGCAACAGGCTCCATGATTCCCATCCGCCGCGAAGACTGGGTGTTCCGTGCCACATATTCTTATGACGACCGCTATTTTGTTGAATACAACGGTGCCTACAACGGTTCCGAGAAATTCGGCAAGGGTTACCGTTTCGGTTTCTTCAACTCGGGCGCTATCGGATGGCGTGTTTCTGAAGAAAAATTCTGGGAACCCGTCCGCACATGGTGGGACACTCTCAAGTTCCGTGCTTCTTACGGTGAAATCGGTGACGATACCGGTGCCCGCTTCCTTTATATGGACCAATGGGCCTACGGAGGCAACACCAAGATGGTTCTTACTGGCTTCGGCAACGGCTATACCGATGGCTCGATTTACCAGTTCTACCGCCAGAGCGCGCTCGGCAACCCCGATGCCCACTGGGAAAAGGTTAAGAAGATGAACTTCGGTATCGACTACTCATTCCTCAACGGTATGATTGCCGGTACAGTCGAAATCTTCAAGGACAAGCGTAACGACATCCTCATCAACGGCGGTGACCGCTCGATGCCCTCTTATTTTGGCCAAACACCCCCGACTGCCAACCTCGGTAAAGCCGAAGTTTCGGGTTACGAGCTCGAACTCCGTTTCTCCAAAAACTTCACCCGCGATTTCCGTCTTTGGGCCAACTTCAGCATGACTCACGCCGCCAACAAGATTATTGACCGCGACGACCCCGAGCTGAAACCCGGATATCAGAAACAGGCCGGATATGCCATCGGTCAGTACCGCTCCCACATCAACGGCGGTTTCCTACAGTCGTTTGACGAGCTCTACGGCAGCCCCGTCCATGATGTCGACAACGGCCACCGTCTCCCCGGCGACTACTATATCGTCGACTTCAACGGTGACGGCAAAGTCGATGTTCAGGACTCGGCTCCCTATGGATTCTCTGGCACTCCGCAGAACACCTACAACGCCACCGTCGGTTTTGACTGGAAAGGTTTCAGCTGTTTCGCCCAGTTCTATGGCGTTTCCAATGTCACCCGCGACGTTAACCTCGTCAGCTTCAGCAACCACGTCAATAACGTGTATGACCTCGGCACATGGTGGGACGGAACATCGCTCGACGGCGACATCCTGATTCCCCGCTGGTACTCGTCGGCAAGCGCCT
Source organism: Porphyromonadaceae bacterium UBA7042 (assembly GCA_002494015.1). Lineage (GTDB taxonomy): Bacteria > Bacteroidota > Bacteroidia > Bacteroidales > Muribaculaceae > Duncaniella. The sequence continues at coordinate 18,997 of DLAR01000082.1, forward strand.
ACTCCAACGGAACCCAGTACCTCTATGACGGTTCCTACGTCCGACTCAAGAACGTCGAAGTCGCCTATACATGGAACGGCGGCTGGATCAAGAAAATCGGTCTCAGCCAGCTGAAGGTCTATCTCAACGGCAACAACCTGTGGGTGTGGACCCGTATGCCCGACGACCGCGAGTCTAACTTTTCGGGCGGTTCCGGTTCGGGAGCCTACCCGACGATGCGCCGCTTCAACCTCGGCATAAAGTTCAACCTTTAATCATTCATGAAATTTATGAAAAGAATATATAACACCCTTGCAGTTCTCGGTACAGCCGTGGCGATGCTCGGCTCGTTCAGCTCCTGTGAGGACTATCTTGACAAGGAACCCGACAGCGACGTGTCGGCCGATGCTCCGTTCAAGAACTTCACCAACATGCAGGGTTACATCGAGGAAATCTACAACTGTATCCCCAACAAGGCTCAGGCCTACTGGACTTCGGCATGGAACCTCGGCGATGACGAGATTCAGAACCCTCAGGCCGACGGTATCATAATCCACCAGATTGACCTCGGAAACTACTTCGCATGGCAGAACAACGATCAGTTTTGGTTTGCAGCAAAGAAGAATGGTCTCGACCCCACTTCAGCCGATGCTTTCAACCACCGTCTCTACGGCCATGCCTGGTATTGTATCGCAAAGTGCAACAAGGCTCTCGCCTCGATTGAAGACAACTTTGTCGGAACCACCGAGGAAAAGAACATGCTGCTCGGCCAGATTTACTTCTTCCGTGCTTGGTGGCATTTCGAGATGATGGAATATCTCGGCGGCCTTCCCTACATTACTGAGGAGATTCCCGCAGGAGCATCACCCCGTTTCGAGCGTCTTTCCTACCTTGAATGCGCCGACCTCGCTGCCGAGGATTTCAAAAAAGCAGCCGAACTTCTTCCCATCGACTGGGACAAGACCGAAGTCGGAAAGAAAACCCTCGGCAACAACCAGCTGCGCATCAACAGGATTACTGCTCTTGCCTATCTCGGCAAAAACTATCTCTGGGCTGCAAGCCCGCTGATGCAGCACGGCGCGCAGACCGGTGGCACCCGCACCTATGATTACGATGCCGAGTATGCACGTCTTGCCGCAAAGGCCCTCGGTGAGATTATCACCCTCGTCGAGAACGGACAGACCCAGTATGAGTTTGCATCGTTTGACTACAAGAACATCTACAACCACGAGAAGAACAGCGGTGTCGACTGGAGCTACAGCGAGTTGTTCTTCACAACAGGCCGCGCCGGCATCCAGCCCGGCGGCAAGGAGGCTCTCATGCGCGGTCCCTCGACAGGATGGTCTTATACCCGTTATAACTATTCCCGCACATTCGGTCCCAACACTCTGTGTGCACAGGACAACCACATCCATCAGCCCACAGCCAACTATGTGAAGAACTATGGTATGGCCAACGGTCTCCCCCTCGATGACCCCGAGTCGGGTTTCGATCCCACCCATCCATGGAAAGACCGCGACCCCCGTTTCTATCATGACATCGTGTTTGACGGAGTGCAGTATATCAATGCCAAGCCTGATGCCGCCGATGCGGCAATGAAATATGCCGGACTCGCTACAGGCGGCTCCATGCGTGCCGTCGCCAACGCTTCCCGCACCGGTTACTTCTATCAGAAACTCGTCCCCCACATGTGTCAGAAATATGACCAAGGTACGGTCGACGATTATGGTAACGCTCCTCACGCCTATATCCCCTACATGCGTCTTGCCGACGTTTACCTGATGTATGCCGAGGCTTGTGCCGTCAGCGGCGGCCGCAACGGAAAGTCAGACAACTGCAGCTTTACAGCTGCCGATGCCATCAACCGTCTCCGTGACCGCGTGGGTGCGGGACATGTCGCTGACAAGTATAACGGCAACGCGTTTATGGACGAGGTGCGCCGCGAGCGTGCCGTCGAGCTTGCCTTTGAAGGTTTCCGTTTCAACGACCTCCAGCGCTGGCTGCTCCTGACCGAGCCCAAGTACACTGTCAAGACTTCTCAGGAGTTCATCCGTGTCGAGGATGATGCGTTCTTCGCTGATAACGACCCCCGCGACGCACGCGTGGCCGAGTTCCGCGAGGAGGAGATTCTTACCCGCAACTTTGATTCCAAGCATTACTGGTTCCCGCTGTTGCGCGACGACACCTACATCTACGAGGGATTCCAGCAGAACCCCGGGTGGTAATTAAATCTAATTCCGTAACATTAGTGTAAATACTCAGTATGACATCTAAATATAAAACCATTCTTCCGATACTCGCCGGGGTCGCGCTTGGCAGCCTCAGTGCCGTAGCTGCTCCTGAAGAAAGCGTTGACACTCTCGGTGGCGACGATCTGGTGCAGGTCGCGTTCCGCAAGGTTGACCGCAATGAGCTTCTCGGCGGTGTCGAGGTTCTTGATATCGAGAACCTGCTCAAGAAGAACTATATCAACGACTTGAACGGCACAACCCTCAACGGTTATGTCCCCGGATATAACGGAAATTCGCTGTGGGGACTCGATGCCGACAATGCAGGCTTCCTCGTCCTTATCGACGGCGTTCCCCGCGACCTCAACAACATTCCCCCCACCGAGGTCAAGGAAATAACCTTCATGAAGGGTTCTCAGGCAGTAGTCCTCTACGGCAGCCGTGCCGCCAAGGGTGTGATTTACATCACCACCAAGCGTGGAAAGGAAGGACCGCTGCGCGTCGATGCTCATGTCAACACCGGATGGCATGTCGCCAAAGCCTATCCCGAGTATCTCGGTAGCGCCGAGTACATGACCCTCTACAACGAGGCCCGTGTCAATGACGGTCTCGGCATCCTCTACTCCCCCGAGGAAATCTACAAGACTGCGAGTCATGCCAATCCCTTCCGTTACCCCGACGTTGACATGTATTCGGGCAAGTATCTCAAAAAGTCTTACAACCGAACCGATGCCGACGTGGAAATCTCGGGTGGTAACCAGCGTGCCCGCTTTTACACCAACATCAACTACTACCGCGTGGGTGACTATATCGACTTCGGCGAGGCCAAGAAGAACTTTACCGACCGTTTCAGCGTGCGCGGTAATGTGGATGTGAACATCACCGACTGGATCAAGACCACCGTCGATGCCGCCGCCACGTTCTACAACGCCCGCGGTGCTCACAGCAACGATACCGGCGACTACTGGGCCAACGCCGCCGTGTTCCGCCCCAACCGCATCACGCCCCTCATCCCCGTCGACATGATCAACCCCGGCGCGTCCGAAGCCCTCGGCCTTGTCGGTTCAAGCGGCAACCTGCGCGACGGCATGTTCCCCGCCGGTACCACCGTCGATGCAACCAACATCTTTGCCGACTACTATTTCAAGGGTTACAACAAGTTTACCAGCCGTCAGTTCCAGTTTGACGCCGCCCTTGACATCGACCTTTACAAGCTGACCAAGGGACTGTCGTTCCACACTCAGTTTGCAGTCGACTATGCCACTTCCTATAATACCGGCTATTTCAATTCCTACGCCACCTTCGTCCCCACTTGGAGCGACTATAACGGCGTTGACGAAATCGTATCTATCCGTCAGGAAGGCAAGGACGAGCACTCGGGTGTTCAGAACATCAGCGATTCAAAGAGCAACCAGACCATCCATTTCTCGGCCAACTTTGACTATGCCCGCACTTGGAACGGCGTTCACAACTTCCATGCTCTCGCCGGTGTCAACGGATGGCAGAAAACCTTCTCGGGAACCTACCACCGCACCAGCAACGCCAACCTCGGCGTGGAAGTCGACTATAATTTCGACAACCGCTACTATGTTGACTTCTCTCTTGCTGGTGTCCACTCCTCCAAGCTCGCTCCCGGCCACCGTCAGGCTTGGTCTCCCTCTGGGACAATCGGCTGGCGCATCTCTCAGGAAGATTTTCTGAAAGATTCCCCCGTTGTCAACGAGTTGATGCTCAGTGCCTCGGCAAGCAAGCTGCATCAGGACATCGACATCAAGGATTACTACATGTACAGCGCCAACTACTCGGCAAGCGGATGGTACTCTTGGGCAGCAGGCGGACAGGACGCGTTCAACCCGCGTCGTGGTTCCAACACTGACCTGACCTACATCACTCGCGAGGAGTTTTCGGTAAATCTGCGCGGCGAGTTCTTTGACCGCATGCTCGGCCTGACCGCATCGTTCTTCACCATCAAGAACGACGGCCTCATCATCGACAACTCTACAAAGTTCCCGAGCTACTTCATGACCTACTATCCCGAATCGTCGTTTGTGCCTTACCTCAACTACAACGCCAACCGCCGCACCGGCTTTGACTTCGGCGTGAAGTTCAACAAGCAGTTTGGCGAATTTGAACTCGGCGTGGGAGTCAACGGTACCTACTATGACACCAAGGCCACCAAGCGTGACGAGGTGTGGGGCGAAGACTATCTCTATCGCGAGGGTCGTCCCGTCGACGGAATCTGGGGCTATGTCAGCGATGGTTTCTTTGCCACTGACGAAGAAGCAGCCGCTGTTGACCAGAAGGCTCTCGGCGGATCTGACCTCAAGGCCGGCGACATCAAGTATGTCGATGTCAACGATGACGGCATCATAGACACCAAGGACCAAGTGTTCCTCGGACGCGGCGGATGGTATGGCGACCCCTTCACGATGGGTGTCAACATCACTGCCAAGTACAAAGGCTTCACGCTCTTTGTTCACGGAACAGGCGGATTCGGTGCCAAGGGCATGAAGGACAACTCCTACTGGTGGGTATCGGGCGACGGCAAGTATTCGGCCGTTGTGCGTGACCGCTGGACACCCGAGACTGCTGCTACTGCCTCCTATCCCCGTCTGACAACAACCAACGGTGCCAACAACTTCACCTCGTCAGACTTCTGGATTTACAGCCGTGACCGTTTCGAGCTTGCAAAAGTACAGCTTACCTACGACTTCCCCACCCGCCTTTTCCACGGTCCTGTCGTGAAAGGTCTGTCACTCTATGTCAGCGGCGACAACCTGCTCATGATTTCCAAGAACCGCAAGATTATGGAAATGAATGTCGGGAGCGCCCCTCAGTCGCGTTTCTACAACGTGGGTGCAACAGTAACTTTCTAATAACTCATGAAATATATGAAAAGTATATATAAAATAATGGCGGCAGTCGCCCTGACAGCATCAATGGCAGCCTGTGACGACCTTTTTGATCCCGCGATTGAGAATATCAAGGACATCAACAATCTCGACAAAGAGCCCGCCACTGTCGACGGTATTCTCGGCAGTGCCTACATCCTGATGCCTTACCCCGACGAAATGTCGACATGGGACGTGGCTACCGACGACGCAGTCAGCAACGACCTTAACAACGGTTTCATGAAAATCGCTGTCGGCGGCTGGACTGCCGAGAACGGTCTCTCGGGCGACAACTACCGTGACCGCAACGCCTCGATTCAGTTTGTCAACCAGTTCCTCTCGATTGTCGACAATGTGACTTTCTCGACCAATGCCGCAATCAACGAGATGTTCCGCGACCGCCTCAAGGGCGAGGCTTACGCCCTGCGGGTGCTCAACATGTATCACCTCCTTCAGAACTACGGTGGCAAGACTGCCTCGGGCGAGCTGATGGGTGTGCACATTTGGACTACCCCCTACGATGCCACGATGGACATGAACGTCGCGCGTGACACCTACGCCGACTGCCTCAAGCAGCTTTTTGAAGATGCCGAAAAGGCTCTCGAACTGCTCCCCACCGACTATCAGGACGTTTCCTCGGTCAACGACATCCCCGCCAAGTACCGCCAGCTCGGTATCGATGATCCCGCCGATTATACACGCGTCTTCGGCAACCATGCTTGGACCCGCATGTCGGGCCGCATCGTCGAGGCTCTGCTCGCTCAGGCCACTCTGCTCGCTTCGAGTCCCGCGTTTGCCGACGGTTCTGGCGTGACCTCGACTCAGGCCGCCGACTATGCCGCAGTCGTTCTTGACCGCATCGGCGGCGTTGCCGGTATCAGCGAGAAAGGACACCTGTGGTACACTGCCGAGCAGATGGGTGAAGGCGGAAGTGTCTATGGCAACCATTCTGAAATCCTGTGGCGTGGCGGAATCACCACTTCGACCTCGACTCTCGAAGAAAACAACTTCCCCCCCACAATCTACGGCAAAGGCCGCATCAACCCTACTCAGAACCTTGTTGACGCCTTCCCGATGCAGAACGGTTATCCCATCACCGATGCCCGTTCCGGCTATGATGCCGCCAAGCCCTACGCAGGCCGCGACCCGCGTCTTGAGGCTTACATCGTTGTCAACCAGTCGACTCTCGGTGTAAATAACTCGACAATCAACACCGCTGCCGACAGTGACACCAACGACGGTCTCAACAAGGAGTCGGGTTACTCAACCCGCACTGGCTACTACATGCGCAAGCACCTGCGCAACGACGTGAACCCCAATCCCGCAGGAAAGGTCGAGAAAGCCCGCTACACCAAGCGCATCCGCTACACCGAGATTTTCCTTGCCTATGCCGAGGCTGCCAACGAGGCTTGGGGCCCCACAGGGACAGGTACCCACGGCTACAGTGCCTATGACGTAATCAAGGCTATCCGCAAGCGTGCCGGTATCGGCAGCCAGAACGGTGCCTACACCGGCGACCCCTATCTCGAATCGGTCAAGAATAGCAAGGAGGAAATGCGCAAGCTCATCCGCAACGAGCGTCGCCTCGAACTCTGTTTCGAGAACCTCCGTTTCTGGGATCTCCGCCGCTGGCAGGCTGACCTTAACGAGACTGCCAAGGGTGTCAGCATCAAGGGTACAGCTTTCACTCCCATCGATGTGGAAAACCGCCGTTACAGCGATTATATGTACTACGGTCCGCTCCCTTACAGCGATGTGTTAAAATTCAGCAACCTTGAGCAGAACCAAGGATGGTAATTTTGTCATGTTAACCAAAATAATGAATAACCAATGAAACTGATCAAATATTCAACCCTTTTCGGTCTCGGTGCCGCGCTTGCGCTCGGAACAGTATCGTGCAAAAACTCCGATACCGATTTCCCTGACCATCAAGATGGTGTCAGCGCATATTTCGCCCACCAGTATCCTGTCAGAACTATCGTTCTCGGTGACTTCCCCGAGGGTGACAACTCGCTCGACAACCAGCACAAGTGCATGATTTATGCCACTCAGGGCGGTGCCTACAAGTCGCGCGACCTGAAAATCGACGTTGTTGTCGACCCCTCGCTGACTGACAATCTGACTTTTGATGGCGAGATGCCCGTCAAGGTGATGCCCGAGAGCTACTATTCGCTCGCAAGCACCACGCTGACCAAGAAGAAAGACTATCTTTTCGGCACCGAGGTGTCGCTCAGTGACGCTTTCTTCGCCGATGCCGCATCGCTGACCAATACCTATGTCATTCCCTTGCGCATGACTGCCGCCGTCGGTGCTGACCGCATCCTCTCGGGCACAGCCATCGATCCCGAGTCCAATCCCGCCCGTTGCGACGCATCGGCTTGGAGCGTGCTCCCTCAGGACTATGTGCTCTACTGCGTGAAGTTTGTCAACAAGTGGCATTCCTCTTATCTGCGCCGCGGTACCGACATAATCACCGATGCCGCCGGTGTCACCAAGACTGTCGAGCGTCGCGCCCAGTATGTAGAGCAGGACGAGGTTGTCAACCTGACCACCGCCGCTCTTGACAAGTGCATCTTCCCCGTGTCGACAGTTGTCGAGGATGGTGAAAGCCTCAAGACACTCACCTGCGAGCTCATCCTGACTTTCAACGGCAACGACTGCACCGTCACCACCTCGACTCCCGGCATGACCGCGTCGGGAAGCGGCAAGTATGTGCCCCTCGGCGATAAAAACAGCTGGGGAAACAAGGACCGTGACGCTCTCTATCTCGACTATGAGATCAATTTCGGCCCGGTGAAGTACAAGACCGAGGATATCCTCGTGCTCCGCGCCCGCGACATCGCTCCCGAATATTTTACTCCTGTTTATAACAAGTAAATCTGACTTATCATGAAAAGATATAAATTCAGTATCCCCGTGCTTGCTGCGGCTGCCGTGATGACCGGGTGTGTCGACGAAATCGACAACACCTCCAATTTCACGGTGGAGAAACCCGAGAGTCTGGCACAATATGAATATCTCAACGCCTATGAGCCGTTGAAAAATTATGTCGACCGCAGCGCTCATCCCGGCTTCCTCCTCGGGACAGGTGTAAGTGCCTCGGACTATCTGCAGCGCGGCGCGGTGTATCTGCTGACTAATTCCAACTTTGATCAGGTGACGGCTGGCAACGCGATGAAATATGCGTCGGTGGTAAAGGAAGACGGCTCGATGGATTTTGGAACAGTACGCGAGTTTGTCAACGCTGCTACCGATGCCGGACTGTCAGTCTACGGCCACACTCTCTGCTGGCACGAGCAGCAGACCGTGAAATGGCTCAACTCGCTCCTTGGCGACAAGGAAATCGAGATCGATCCCGATCAGAAAAACGAGGTGGTCGATTACACTATGGACTATTCGACCGTTTCGTCCTTCAATTTCTGGGCTCCTGACGAGGTGAAGGCCAACATCTCAATCAATCAGGCCGAGGGCTGTTTTGAGCTTGTCAACGAGACTGCCATTGAAAACTGGCAGGTTCAGTATCATGTCGCCGACGGCCTCCCCATTGCCAACGGTCAGACCTATCAGCTCAAGGTTATGGTGCGCGGTACCGGCGAAGGCGCTCTGGAAGGCCGTGTGGGTGACTGGGGCGGCGGTCCCGGTGTGCGTGTGCCTTTCACCACCGAGTGGGAAGAACAGGTCGTTGAGTTCACCGCGGCTACCGACGGCGGCTTTGTCCTCCTTCAGTCTGGACAGTTTGTCGGAACCATTCAGATTAAGTATGTCAAGATTACCCACCTTGAAGCTCCGGCGATAGCAATTCCTGTCCCGGTTTGGGAACCTGATTTCGCTTCGGTTGAGAATAAAGATGAAGCCATCATGGGTTGGGGTAATAATTCTACCCGTAAGGTTGTCAATGACATTCTTGAACTCACCAATCCGTCTAAAGTCAACCCTTGGGAAGCTCAGGCAGGAAAAGATTTTGATGCCCCGATGGAAGTGGGGACAAAATATTTCCTCAAACTTAAAATCAAGGGAACTTCGGAAGGCAGCATTTCAGCAGGATTCCAAAATCCGGATGGCTATAAGGGCTGTGGCGATTTTAATAGAATTTCGATTACCAAGGACTGGAATGAAGTCACTGTTTCTGCCACATGTAATGGAGACAATGCTCTGCGTTTCTTGTTTAGCTATGGTGATTATGAAGGTACTATCTATATCGAAAGCCTCTGCTTGTATTATGAGAAATCGGCTAACGCTATTCCCATGACTCCCGAAGAAAAGGCCGAAGTCCTCACCAACGAGATGGAACGCTGGGTGAAGGGAATGATGGAAGCCACCGAGGGCAAGGTCAAGGCTTGGGACGTTGTCAACGAGCCTCTCTCGGGTGGCCCGCGGGGTCAGCGTTACGACCTTCAGCATGCCGCTACGGCTTCCGGCGACCAGAGCAACAAGTTCTACTGGCAGGATTACCTCGGTGACAACTATGTGCGTGTCCCCATCAAGTTTGCCCGCAAGTACTTCGTTGAAAACGGTGGCAATGCCGAAGACCTCAAGCTCTTCATCAACGATTACAACCTTGAGTCGACTTGGGACGACAATCAGAAACTCAAGAGCCTCCTGCAGTGGATTGACCAGTGGGAGAGCGACGGCGAGACCGTTATCGACGGCATCGGTTCCCAGATGCACGTTTCCTACAACATGAACCCCGAGGCTCAGAAGAAACAGGAGGAACACATTGTCAAGATGTACCAGCTCCTCGCAAGTTCCGGCAAGCTCATCCGCGTTACCGAGCTTGACATGGGCATCATCGACGAGAACGGCAACGCTATCAAGACTGCCGATCTGACCTTCGAGCAGAAGATGCTGATGTCTGACTTCTTCAAGTTCATCGTTGAGAAATACTTCGAGATTATTCCCGTTGACCAGCAGTATGGTATCTGCGCATGGGCACAGACTGACAGTCCCGAAGACTCAGGCTGGCGTACCGGCGAACCCATCGGTCTGTGGGATCTGAACTACAGCCGCAAACCAGCCTACGGCGGCTTTGCCGACGGCCTTGCAGGCAAGACCAATTAAGAATCATTATTTTGGTAGATCATTAATATGTTTTAGGTAGTATTATGATCGTTTCGTCGCCGGGAGAACCGTGCACTTCTCTCCCGGCGACGATTTTTTTAACACAGAGTGCGATGAAAAACTTAGCATTATCGATTTCGCTTTTAATGGCTTTTTCGGCCTATTCGGCCGAGCAAATGCCCATAATTCAGACACAATACACCGCCGACCCTGCTCCGATGGTCTATAATGATACCATATATCTGTACACTTCCCACGACGAGGATGACGCCGAAGGCTATGGTTTCAAGATGCAGGACTGGCTGCTCTATACATCGACCGATATGGTCAACTGGACCGGACACGGCCCCGTGGCGTCTCTGAAAGATTTTGAATGGGTCAAGCGCGATAATGGCGCGTGGGCGATTCAGGTAGTTGAACGAAACGGCCGATTCTACATGTATTGCCCCATTCACGGCAACGGAATCGGAGTCCTTGTTGCCGACTCCCCCTATGGCCCCTTTACCGACCCCATCGGCAAGCCGCTCGTGTGGCAGAAAGAACACTGGAACGATATTGACCCGACAGTGCTTGTCGACGATGACGGTCAGGCGTATATGTACTGGGGAAACCCCGAACTTTACTATGTGAAACTCAACGAGGACATGGTGTCCTACTCGGGTGAGATTCACAAATTTGATAAAGCACCGCTGCATTATCAGGAAGGCCCGTGGCTTTTCAAGCGTGACAGCCGCTATTATCTTGCCTTTGCATCGACCTGTTGCCCCGAAGGTATCGGTTATGCGATGAGCGACAACCCCGAAGGACCGTGGGAGACACGGGGGTATATCATGGCTCCCACTGAAAGAACCCGTGGCAATCATCCCGGAATTATAGAATATAAAGGAAAAAATTATGTGTTTGGCCACAGCTATGACATCCTCAGGCTGTTGACCCCCGACCATCATGAACGCCGCTCGGTCAATGCCGCCGAGATGCGCTTTAACCCCGACGGCACAATCGCTGAGGTGCCCTACTGGAAAGATGTCGAACTGGTACAGATTGAACCCCTCGACCCCTATCGGCGAGTCGAGGCCGAGACAATGGCATGGGGATTCGGCCTCAAAACCCGGCCGTGCGGCTCCCGCAACATGGCTGTCACCGATGTCGACAACGGCGAATATCTCTGTGTCAAAGGGGTGGATTTCGGATCACGCGGCGCAAAGAAATTCATTGCGTCGGTGGCCTCGGAAAAGGGCGGTTCACGCATCACGATAAGGCTCGATGCCAAGGACGGCAAAGTCGTGGGCGAGCTGAAAGTGCCATCGACCGGTTCTTTTGATGACTACAAGGTTGTAGACTGCAAGGTCGACAAAATCCGTGGAATCCATGACTTTTACCTGACTTTTGAAGGCGACGGCAACGGATTGCTCAATATAGATTACTGGAAATTCAAATAAAAACGATTTAAGTTATGAATAATACCATTAGAAAAATAGCGATAGTCGCTTTCCTGACATTCGGCTGTTTCAGTGCAAGCACAGCCGAGGCGTTTACCGCGTCGACCAATATCCCCGAGGCGCAGTATCCCAAAGTCGATACCGACCGTTGCGCCCATTTCCGCATCCATGCTCCCGAGGCCCGTGATGTCAAGGTCGACATCTGCGGAACCAAGTATGACATGACCCGTGACGCCGACGGATGGTGGTCGGCAGTGACACAGCCGTTGGTTGTGGGATTCCACTATTATTTCCTTGTGGTCGACGGAGTGAGCGTGATTGACCCTGCGAGCGAGGCTTTTTACGGGTGCGGGCGCATGTCGGGCGGAATCGAGATTCCCGAGGATGCCGAGACAGCCGCCTATTATACGTTTAATAAGGATATTCCCCACGGACAGGTGCGCGAGTGCCGCTATTACTCTGACATTGAAAACGCTCAACGTCGCTGCTTTGTGTACACTCCGGCCGAATATGAGACCCGGACCGACCGCCGTTACCCCGTTCTCTACCTCCAGCACGGCATGGGGGAGGATGAACGCGGATGGCATCAGCAGGGGCGCATGGCCGACATTCTTGACAATCAGATTGCTGCCGGGAAATGTGTCCCCATGATTGTCGTGATGGACTATGGCAACTGCGGTTACATTTTCGGCGCGCGTCCCGGCGAGACTCGTGCCGACTTTGGCGCGACTTTCACCCCGATAATGATTAACGAGCTTATACCCTTTATTGAAAAGAATTTCCGTGCCCTGACCGACCGCGACAACCGTGCGATGGCGGGTCTGTCGTGGGGTGGTCACGAGACGTTCCAGACAACACTTTACAATCTCGACAAGTTTTCCCACATCGGGTCGTTCAGCGGTGCGTTGTTCTTCCTTGCCGACGGTATCGACAAGGCATATGACGGCGTGTTTACCGATGCTGACAATTTCAACAAGCGGGTTCACACATTCTTCCTCGGGATGGGTACCGAGGAAGGATTCGGAAGCGACCGTATCAGCAAGGCTCTGACCGACGCCGGTATCAACAACACATATTTTGCATCGCAGGGCACCCACCACGAGTGGCTGACATGGCGTCGATGCCTCAATGAGTTCCTTCCGTTAATTTTCAAGCAGTAACCATGAATCGCTCTATTTTGGTTGCAGGCATGATGAGCCTGTCGTTGGCAGCTATGGCTGTCAACCCCATTGTACAGACCAATTATACCACCGACCCGGCGCCGATGGTACATAATGACACTCTCTATGTCTATACCGGTCATGACGAGGCCGGCGCCGATTTCTTCTGGATGCAGGAATGGCGTGTATATTCCACCACCGACATGGTCAACTGGACCGATCACGGATCGCCGCTCGCTATCGAGGATTTCGAGTGGGGCGATGACCGCGCTTGGGCGCCCCAGTGTGTCGAGCGCAACGGAAAGTTCTATTTCTATGTGCCGTTGCATTCCCGTCTCTTTGGCGCAATGGCTATCGGCGTGGCTGTCGGGGATACACCTGTCGGCCCGTTCAAGGACGCGCTCGGCCATCCCCTTGTCGACGGCAGCTGGGACTATATAGACCCGACCGTTTTTGTCGACGATGACGGTCAGGCATATCTTTATTGGGGCAATCCCGAGATATACTATGTGAAGTTGAACGATGACATGGTGTCGTTCAGCGGCGATGTTCAGAAAGTGGAGCAGACTGTTGACGGTTTCGGTGCCCCCGGGCCTGAACTGCGCTCCAAGGATGTGAAATACAAGGACAATTACACCGAAGGCCCGTGGTTCTACAAGCGCGGTGGCAAGTACTACCTTCTTTATGCCGCGGGAGGTGTGCCCGAGCACATCGCCTATTCGATGAGCGACGGCCCGACAGGCCCGTGGAAATACATGGGGGAGATTATGCCCCTCTGTGACACCGGGTCGTTCACCAACCATTGCGGCGTGGCTGACTTCAAGGGAAATTCCTATTTCTTCTACCACACCGGCAAGTTGCCCGGCGGTGGCGGTTTCGGTCGCAGCATGGCCGTGGAACAGTTTGACTACAACCCCGACGGGACATTCCCCGTCATCATGCCCACCGACGAGGGTGTCGCCCCGGTCGGGACGCTCGACCCTTACCGCCGTGTCGAGGCCGAGACGATGGCATGGTCAAGCGGTATCGGTGTCGAGCAGAATGCCGAGACAGGCGTGTATGTCTCTGACGTGCACAACGGCGACTATATGATGGTCAAGAATGTGAACTTTGGCAGCGGAGGCCCGAAAACATTCGGGGCGTCGGTTGCAAGTGCACTGCGTGGCGGTGTCATTGAGGTGCGTCTCGACTCTACTGAGGGAGATCTGATTGCCTCACTTGATGTCCCGGGTACAGGCGGCTGGGAAAACTGGCGGTATATCGAGACTCCCGCACTGGCCGAAGTCCCCGGCTTGCATGATATTTATTTCGTGTTCAAGGGACGCAAAGGCCCCAAGTTGTTCAACATCGACTATTGGCGTTTTGAATAATGGATCGGTTAGGATTTATAATACTGTGCGTTGCCGCGACTGTTCCGGCGATTGCTGCCGGGGCGGTACAGGAGGTTTCCAGTCCCGACGGACTGACCGTTGTCACAGTCAGTGACGAGGGTGGAACGCCGACCTACACGGTCACGCATGACAACGTGGATTTCGTCAGTCAGTCCCCGCTCGGCCTTGTCACCAATATCGGCGATTTTTCACGCAATATGAAACTGACAGCTGCAAAACCGGTGGAACGGGTGCGTGACAGCTATTCGCTGCGCAACATCAAGAAAAATCATGTCGATTACGAGGCCAACCGCGGCGTGTTCACCTTTGCCTGCGACGGACGTGACGCTGTTGATGTAATCTTTGAGGTGAGCGACAACAATGTCGCGTTTCGTTACATGGTTCATCCCCGTGGAGAGACCCGGTGCTGCGTTATTGAGCGTGAGGCGACAGGATTTCAGATGCCCGACGGCACGACTACGTTCCTCTGCCCCCAGAGCGGCCCGATGGGAGGTTTTGCCCGCACCTCGCCCAGCTATGAGACAAGTTACACTCTTGACGACGCCACGGGTAAAAACGGCTGGGGCGAGGGTTATACTTTCCCCTGCCTGTTCCGTAACGGCGATGCCGGATGGACCCTCGTGTCAGAGACCGGCATTGCTGGTGACTATTGCGCGTCACACCTCTCGGGCAACCCCGGGGGAATGTATCAGATTGCCTATCCGCAGCCGGGAGAGATGAACGGTTTCGGCTCGACATCGGCTGCCATCATGCTCCCCGGCTTTACTCCGTGGCGCACTGTCACCGTCGGGAAGACTCTTGCACCGATAGTCGAGACCACGATACCCTTTGATGTAGTGAGGCCGCTCTATGAGCCGTCGCGCAGTTATGAATACGGCAAGGGGTCGTGGAGCTGGATCATAAAGATGGATTCGAGCTGTAACTTTGACGAGCAGAAACGCTACATTGATTTCTCGGCCGCGATGGGTTACCGCAGTGTGCTTGTCGACGCGCTTTGGGACACGCAGATCGGTCGCGAGAAGATGGAAGAACTGGCTGCCTACGGCAAGTCAAAAGGAGTGGGCCTCTATCTGTGGTATAATTCCAACGGTCACTGGAACGACGCGCCCCAAGGGCCGCGCGGAATCATGAACGACATCGTGAACCGCCGCAAGGAGATGGCGTGGATGAAGGACAACGGAATTCTCGGTATAAAGGTCGACTTTTTCGGCGGCGACAAGCAGGAGACAATGCGTCTTTATCACGACATTCTCGCCGATGCCAACGACTACGGACTTCTCGTCGTGTTCCACGGCTGCACACTCCCGAGAGGATGGGAGAGAATGTATCCCAACTATGCCGCGAGCGAGGCTGTGCTTGCCAGTGAGAACCTGCATTTCTCTCAGGGAAGCTGCGATGCCGAGGCGATGAACGCATGCATCCATCCGCTGGTGCGCAACACTGTCGGAAGCATGGACTTCGGAGGCAGCGCGCTGAACAGATATTATAATGCCGACAACGCGCCGCGTGGTTCTAAACGCATGACGTCCGACGTGTTTGCCCTCGCGACCGCTGTGCTGTTCCAGAGTCCCGTGCAGCATTTCGCCCTCGCGCCTAACAATCTTGACGATGCCCCCGACTGGGCAATCGAATTCATGAAAGAGGTTCCCACAACATGGACCGAGACCCGTTTCATCGAGGGGTATCCCGGAAAATATGTCGTCATGGCCCGTCGTCACGGCGCGACATGGTATATCGTCGGTGTCAACGCCGATGACAAGGCGCGCAACCTGACAATCGAGATTCCCGATGAAATCCGCAACAGCCCGCTTGAACTGTATAGTGATGACTCGTCGTTGAACGGCAGCCGGAAATCTTGCCGTCCCGACAAGAAAGGCCGCGTGAAAGTATCAGTGCCGAAAAACGGCGGATTTGTCATCGTCAACCGTCCCGACCCCGATTTTCATGTCTATCTGTGCCTCGGACAGTCCAACATGGAGGGGAACGCGCGCTACGAGCCTCAGGATACCATTGCTGTCGACGAGCGTTTCTTGATGATGGCTGCTGTCGATATGCCCCGTTTCGGCCGACTGAAAGGTGAGTGGTACAATGCCGTCCCTCCTCTCGCGAGAGAATACACCGGCCTGACCCCCGCCGATTACTTCGGACGCACGATGGTCGCTTCTCTCCCGGCCCCCAAAAGGGTAGGGGTCATCAATGTGGCTGTCGGCGGTTGCCGCATCGAGTTGTTTAACCCCGACTCCTGTGCGACACACATTGCCTCGCAGCCGGGATGGCTCAAAGGTATGGTGAAAGCCTATGACGACAATCCCTACCGCCGGCTGGTTGAAATGGCCCGCGAGGCGCAGCGTTCCGGTGTCATCAAGGGAATATTGCTCCATCAGGGGGAATCCAACACTGGTGACCCCATGTGGACTGCAAAAGTTGAAAACCTTTACAACCGGCTGCTCGCCGACTTGAACCTCGACCCCGCCGAAGTGCCCCTCGTCGCAGGCGAGATGCTGTCGGCCGAGGAGGGGGGATTGTGCGCGGCAATGAATGAGTCGGTCAACACTCTGCCCTCGGTCATCCCCAACTGCGCCGTTGTCTCATCGGCAGGATGCAAAGGCGCGCCCGACGGCCTCCACTTTACCGCCGACGGCTATCGCGAACTTGGCCGCCGTTATGCTGCCGAAATGTTGAAACTTACCAAATAACTAATAAATCCGAGTAATGAAATACCTTCCTTTAATTGCAATTTTTGCAGTCGCGGCTACATCGTGTCGTTCTGAACAATCGACCCCGACTCTCAAAGACTATCTCAAGTATGACTTCCTTATCGGCGCTGCCGTCAATGTCAATCATGTAAACGGTCTCGACCCCAAGGCCGATTCGATTGTCACCATGCATTTCAGCTCTATTGTGGCTGAAAACTGTATGAAATCAATGGAAATCCATCCCGAAGAAAATGTCTACAACTGGGAAGATGCTGACAAATTTGTCGATTACGGCACAAGCCGTGGCATGGCTGTCATCGGTCACACCCTCGTGTGGCATTCGCAGCTTTCCCACTGGTTCCCTTACGATTCAACCGGCAATTATGTGACCCCCGATGTGCTGAAACAGCGCATGCGCGACCACATCACAACTGTAATGACCCGTTATAAAGGCCGCATCAAAGGCTGGGACGTTGTCAACGAGGCTATTATGGAAGACGGGTCTTACCGCAAGTCTCCGTTCTACGACATCCTCGGCGAGGAGTTTATCCCATTTGCATTCCGGTGTGCTATGGAGGCCGACCCCGATGCCGAACTTTATATCAACGACTACAACATGAGTTTCCCCGAAAAGCGGGCGGCCTATGTCAGACTCGTCAACGATATGAAATCTGAAGGAATCAGGGTTGACGGTATCGGTATGCAGGGACACAACGGTATGGACTATCCGAGCATCGAGGAGTTTGAAAAATCTATTGTTGAATTTGGCAAGACAGGTTGCAGCGTGATGATTACTGAATGGGACATGAGCGCGCTCCCCACTGTAAGTTTTAGCTCCAACGTATCAGATGTTACAGATTTCGACCAAAAACGCAATCCCTATCCCGACGGTCTTCCCGCCGAAGTATCAGAAGAATGGAACAACCGCATGGCCCAGTATCTGTCACTGTTCCGCAAACACTCCGATGTGATTTCCCGCGTTACCGTGTGGGGCACTCACGACGGCATGTCATGGAAAAACGACTTCCCCATGCGTGGCCGTGTCGACTACCCCCTGCTCTTTGACCGCGACTACAACATGAAACCCTTCTTGGTCAAGGAACTGCAACAACCAATCTAACCGTCATTCTCATTCATAATGACAAAAAAAAGGATTGCAACCCGACTGGTTGCAATCCTTTTTTTTATCGTTGATTCAGCGAATTACTTCACTTCCTCGGATGTATGAGGTATTGAATTTCAGAGAGATATGGCATCGTGTTCCAAATATGGACACATTTTCATCAAATTATTCAATCACGATTTAGCTATATTAAATTTGAAGTATTAACAAATTATGTTTATTTTTGTACATGAATAAATAAGAATATGATAAAGAGTAAGTCTAAATATAAGAATCGTATTCGTGTGGTACTAGCAGAAAAGGTTATCACCAATCATTGGATAGCTGATAAAATGGGAGTTTCGGATATGACCGTATCCCGTTGGACGACTAATAAGATTCAGCCTTCTATGTCTCAGTTCATCGAAATATCCAATCTTCTTAACGTGGATGTAAAAGAGCTGATTGAGTATAATTTCGACAATGCCTTAATTAAATGAGTAGAATAATCGATTTCAATAATATCAAAGATTCTTTGGGTAATAGTATATTTTATACCAATGATAGAGCTACAGTAGCTTTAGGAGACTCCTTGCAACTACTAAAAAAAATACCAGACAACAGCGTATCTCTTATCTTAACAGATCCGCCATATCATAGCACCAAGAAGGGTAATATAATAAACGATAAGGCATTCTCAACAGATGATGATTTCATCAATTGGATGGAGTTGTATGCAATGCAATGGAAACGGGTGTTACGCCCAAATGGTTCGATCTTTATGTTTTGTTCTTCTTGCATGGAGTCAAAACTGACGAATATGCTTTGTAAGCACTTTAATGTTTTGTCTCATATTGTTTGGACAAAGCCAAATGAACCTGGATATGACGGATGGAAAGGGAAGATGAAAAAAGAAGCTCTAAGACAATGGTATCCACATTCGGAACGTATTATTTTTATGGAAGCTGCTTCCGAAGGAAATCTAAATCGCTCATATTTTGGCAACTATCTCAAACGTTTGCGTACTGAATGTAACCTTTCAGGAAAAGATTTGACGGGAATGATAGGTGCATACGGAAGAGTAAATCACGGAGGAGCTGTTTCAAATTGGGAAAGTGGACGAAATATTCCAAGCAAAGAGCAGTATGCAAGTATATGTGAGGCCCTAAAAAAGTCCGGCATTAAGGAGAAGTTATTAGAATATGAAGATGTTATTCGCCCTTTTGAGGTTAATGCCAATGTGGAATTTACAGATGTGTGGACATTCCCATCCGTTAAAGCTTACAAAGGTAAACACCCAGCCGAAAAACCTGTGTCCATGCTTGAACACTGTATTCGGGCTACTACCTTTCCTGGTGACATTGTACTGGATTGTTTTGCCGGTTCTGGCAGTACTATCGTAGCGGCCTTACTGACACATCGGATTGGAATTGGAATTGAAATTGACAACAGTTGGTGCTTCTCAATCAAGAGGATCATTGAAAACGCAGAAGATACAGGCGATGTATGTGACATCCAATCCATAATGAAAAGGTTGGTGTCAGATAAAGAACCATCGCTTTTTGATTTTGAAACTAAAGCGTTTTGATATTGTTCGTTATTAGCACACGGCGCATCCAATCTAAAGTTGGCTCAATACCAGAATCTTTAACGACGACATTGCAGTGGTGATGTCCCCATCCTAAATTGTAAGGCCTATGGTTGAACTCTCCCGTACGAAGTTCACGTATGTGAAATAAACTCACTTCCGTAACAGTGAGGTCTGGAACAACCCTACCTTCGGCTTGCTGTATTTTTCTGCAAAAGCCAATTGCCGAAATATGTTGTAGACATAATGGACAGATAGTATATCCATCAGCGTCAACAATGCGGGCCTGCTCTAATTCTTTTCGATTATATAGTCCTTTCTCTTTGGCTTCATTTTTCAATTCAATAATATAATTACGAAGGGCAGACGGGTTCTCCGCATCCTTTATAAGTTCCTCTATATCCTTGCATGACCAGAACAGAACCTCAAGCTGTAATTTGCAGTTATTGTTATTCTGTTGTGTTGAATACTCATATACCCGGATACCAGCACCCTTCATCAAGGATGTGCAGAATCCTTTTACGATTTTGCTTTGACCTTCTGAAGTCGTTGCCGGAATCCTCGCAACATACTCTCCGCCTAAAGGCGTTTTTCTAGAGGTAGCAGCTTCCCATTTTTTCAAAGGAGGATATTTAACCCATTGTTCTCTCGTTTCATAGAACACCAGCATGTTTTTACCAAGTTTCAATCCTTTGTGACTCGAGGAGTTAAAATAATCTTCAGGTCTTATTAATACAATAAACCCATTTTCATATTGACCATTCTCCGAGGGGGCCTGCTTGCATATTTCATAATCTTCATATGGTATCAGAACCGTACTATTGCGTCCAACTCGATTTTGGTATATTACATCGTCATCTGCTCCGCGAGTCTGACCAGTCTTATATATTTTCGTCCTTACCAATTGAGGAAGATATATTAGTTTCTTAGCCATAGTTAAAAGTCCATTAAATGGGATAATGTTATATTTAATCCATTTGCAATCTTATTGAGCGTGTTCAGAGTGGGGCTTTTCTCGCCTCGTTCAATTATGCCGATATATGTGCGATCTATGCCGCACTTAAATGCAAATGCTTCTTGGGAAAGTCCTGTTGCCTTTCTTAAATCAACTAATCTTTTCCCAAATGCAATGTTTATAGGTGTTCCATTCATATTACAAAATTATACCATAGCCGACTAAAGTACAACGGACTAAAGATAGCATTAGTCAATTTGCTATTATGATGAACCATAAAACAAATAAGGGACACCCCATCGTTAATTAGGACACGTTCCAAATATG
>DLAR01000082.1:40094-70310 GCA_002494015.1 Porphyromonadaceae bacterium UBA7042
CCAAATATGTTCCAAATATTGTGAAATTATATCAACCATAATTTATTTCAATCGAAATACAATCAAAGAAAATGGAGTGTAACCTTTTGAGTTACACTCCATTTATATGGATTTAGATATTTCTAAATTGACGAATTACTTCACTTCCTCGAAGTCTACGTCGGTGACTTGGTCGTTGCCGCCTTGGGCCGAGGGGCCAGCTTGCGGGCCAGCTTGAGGACCGGCTTGACCGGCGGCCTGCTGCTGGGCGTTGAGGATGTCCTGCTGGGCTGCGCCGAATGTCTTCTGAATTTCGTCAATCGCGCTGTCGATACCGGCTACATCCTGTGACTTGTGAGCTTCTTTCAGGCGGTTGAGGGCGTTTTCGATTGCGGCCTTCTTGTCGGCGGGAATCTTGTCGCTGATTTCCTGAAGCTGCTTTTCGGTCTGGAATATGACGGTGTCGGCGTGGTTGAGCTTGTCGATGCGTTCCTTTTCCTTAGCGTCGGCAGCGGCGTTGGCAGCGGCCTCGTCTTTCATGCGCTTGATTTCAGCGTCGGTCAGGCCGCTCGATGCCTCGATGCGGATGCTCTGTTCCTTACCGGTTGCTTTATCCTTGGCCGACACGTTGAGGATGCCGTTGGCATCGATTTCAAAGGTGACTTCAATCTGAGGAATGCCACGGGGTGCGGGAGCGATTCCGTCGAGGTGGAATTTGCCGAGGGTCTTGTCATCCTTGGCCATGGGACGCTCGCCTTGAAGGACGTGGATTTCAACCGAAGGCTGGTTGTCGGCAGCGGTCGAGAATGTCTCGCTCTTGCGCACGGGGATGGTGGTGTTGGCCTCGATAAGTTTGGTCATCACGCCGCCGAGGGTTTCGATACCCACTGACAGGGGCACGACGTCGAGAAGGAGCACGTCCTTGACATCGCCCGAGAGTACACCGCCTTGGATGGCTGCGCCTACGGCTACTACTTCGTCGGGGTTTACACCCTTGGAGGGAGCTTTGCCGAAGAATTTCTCGACAACCTGCTGGATGGCGGGAATACGGGTAGAACCGCCGACGAGGATTACTTCGTCAATATCTTTGGCGGTTAAGCCGGCATCCTTGAGTGCCTGCTCGCAGGGCTTGATTGTTGCCTGAATGAGTTTATCGGCAAGTTGCTCGAATTTTGCTCGGGTCAGTGTCTTTACAAGGTGTTTCGGAATACCGTTGACCGGCATGATGTAGGGGAGGTTGATTTCGGTCGAGGTAGTGCTCGACAGTTCAATCTTGGCCTTTTCGGCAGCTTCTTTGAGACGCTGGAGTGCCATGGGGTCCTGACGCAGGTCAATGCCTTCTTCTTTCTGGAACTCGTCGGCAAGCCAGTCGATGATGACATGGTCAAAGTCGTCACCGCCGAGGTGGGTGTCACCATTGGTCGACTTGACTTCAAACACGCCGTCGCCGAGTTCAAGGATGGAGATATCAAATGTACCGCCGCCGAGGTCGAATACGGCGATTTTCTGGTCTTTGTCTGACTTGTCAAGACCGTAGGCGAGGGCTGCGGCAGTCGGCTCGTTGACGATACGCTTAACGGTCAGACCGGCGATTTCGCCTGCCTCCTTGGTTGCTTGACGCTGAGAGTCGTTAAAGTAGGCGGGGACGGTGATGACGGCCTCGGTAACCGACTGTCCGAGGTAGTCTTCGGCGGTTTTCTTCATCTTCTGGAGAATCATTGCCGAGATTTCCTGAGGAGTGTATTCGCGGCCGTCGATGTCGACGCGGGGGGTATTGTTGTCGGCGCGGACAACCTTGTAGGGCATGCGCTCGATTTCTTTTTCAACCTGATTGTAAGTCTCGCCCATGAAACGCTTGATTGAATAGATGGTGCGTTTGGGGTTGGTGATAGCCTGACGCTTGGCGGGGTCGCCTACCTTGCGTTCGCCGCCGTCGACAAATGCTACAATCGAGGGGGTCGTGTTGCGGCCTTCGCTGTTAGGGATAACGACAGGGTCGTTTCCTTCAAGTACTGCTACGCAGGAATTGGTGGTTCCAAGGTCAATACCGATAATCTTTCCCATAATTCTATAGTTTTATTTTGTTTTTTTATGATTAAATTCTGTTTTCATGTCGCACCGGTGCCGATTGGGCCCGGTCGGCGGTCGTAAATGAAACAAATTTGATGCCAAAAATGTTGAGATTTCCGTAAAATATTGTATTTTAATTTATTGAGATGTTCCGGTTGCTGACGGAGGCAGATGTTTTTCTGCCATTATGACCGACATGACATGACACAATTTCAGCGACCCGGCAGTTGGAAAAGCTGTCACCGGGTGGAAATTTTCTGTTTTTTGCCACGGAGATGAGCGGTTTTTTTCTTTTTGTGGGTTGAAAACCCGAGAATTATGGTTAAATTTGCAACGAGAAATAGTGTGCCGTGGCGGGTGCAGACTTGCGCGGCATGTTATGGCTTTCGTTTTTTACAGTAAAATTTAACAATCATTTTTCAATATTTTTTATCATGGATATCTCTCATATCGAGCACATTGGGATTGCAGTTCCCAATCTTGAAGAAGCCATCGCGTTTTATGAAAACGTCATGGGCCTTAAATGTTTTGCCATTGAAGAAGTAGAGGATCAGAAAGTGCGTACGGCATTTTTCAAGGTCGGCCAGACCAAGATAGAGCTTCTCGAAGGAACCGCTCCCGAGAGCGCGATTTCTAAATTTATCGCCAACAACGGCGGCCGTGGCGGCATCCAGCACGTTGCGTTCGCTATCGAGGACGGCGTTGCCAACGCGCTTGCCGAGGTCGAGGAAAAAGGTGCCCGTCTGATTGACAAGGCTCCCCGCAAAGGTGCCGAGGGTCTCAACATTGCGTTCCTCCATCCCAAGTCGACTTGCGGAACCCTGATCGAGCTTTGCGAGGATCCCAACAAGTGATAACATTACACATTATTATATAGTACCCATCACAGTCATCAAAGGGACGGCCCTGTCGTTCCATTGACTATATGATTAAAAAAATGAGCAATCAACTTGAAAAAGTAAAAGAGCTTATCGCATTGCGCGAAGAAGCCCGTATCGGAGGCGGCGAAAAGGCCATCCAGAAACAACACGATAAAGGAAAATATACTGCCCGCGAGCGCATCGCCCAGTTGCTTGACGAGGGGTCGTTTGAAGAAATCGACATGTTTGTGCGCCATCGCTGTTACAACTTCGGTCAGGAAAAGAAAAGTTTTCTCGGTGACGGTGTCGTGACCGGCTACGGTACGATTGACGGTCGTCTCGTCTATGTCTTCGCTCAGGATTTTACCGTCTTCGGCGGTTCTCTCAGCGAGACAATGGCGTTGAAAATCTGCAAGATTATGGATATGGCCATGAAGATGGGGGCACCCGTCATCGGCCTTAACGACTCGGGCGGCGCGCGTATCCAAGAAGGTATCAACGCGCTTGCCGGTTATGCCGAAATTTTCCAGCGCAACATCCTTGCGTCGGGTGTGATTCCCCAGATTTCAGGTATCCTCGGCCCGTGTGCCGGTGGCGCGGTTTATTCTCCCGCGCTCACTGACTTCACCATCATGACCAAGGGTATTTCCTACATGTTCCTCACCGGCCCGAAGGTGGTGAAGACCGTTACCGGCGAAGATGTGACTCAGGAGGCTCTCGGCGGTGCTCAGGTTCACTCCCAAAAGAGTGGTGTGGCTCATTTCGCAGCCGAGGACGGCGAGGAGGCTCTGAAGATTATCCGCAAGCTGTTCAGCTACATACCCCAGAACAACCTCGAAGAACCCCCGTTGGTAGAATGCAACGACCCTATCGACCGTCTCGAAGACTCGCTCAACGATATCATTCCTGACTCGGCCAACCGTCCCTATGACATGTATGAGGTAATCGGAGCCATCGTCGACAATGGTGAGTTCCTCGAAGTGCAGCGTGACTATGCCAAGAACATCATCGTCGGTTTCGCTCGTTTCAACGGCCAAGCCGTGGGTATCGTGGCCAACCAGCCCAAATATCTTGCCGGCGTGCTCGACAGCAACGCCTCGCGCAAGGGTGCCCGCTTCGTGCGATTCTGCGATGCGTTCAACATTCCCCTCGTAACCCTCGTCGATGTTCCCGGATTCCTTCCCGGTACAGGACAGGAGTACAACGGTGTCATCCTCCACGGAGCCAAACTTCTCTATGCCTTCGGCGAAGCAACTGTGCCCAAGGTAACCGTTACCCTCCGCAAGAGCTACGGCGGCAGCCACATCGTGATGAGCTGCAAGCAGCTGCGCGGCGACATGAACTATGCATGGCCCACCGCCGAAATCGCCGTGATGGGTGCCGATGGCGCTGTCGAAGTCCTCTATGCCCGTGAGGCTAAGGAATCAGCCGATCCCGCCAAGGTTCTCGCCGAGAAGAAAGAGGAATACAACAAGTTGTTCTGCAACCCCTATAATGCGGCCCGTTACGGCTATATCGACGATGTCATCGAGCCCCGCAACACCCGTTTCCGCATTATCCGCGCCCTGCAGCAGCTTGCCACCAAGAAGGTTGTCAACCCTGCCAAGAAACACGGCAACATTCCTCTCTAAAGATTTTGAGAGGGGCGGGGCAGTGGCGTGAATCCCGGCACTGTCCCCGCCTATAATAAAATATTTTCCAAATCATTTAATTGAGACAAGTTTTGAAAAAGAAATTATTTCTATTGCTTGTTGTCGTAACGGCATGCGTCACTGCGGTGTCGGCTCAGGGCCGCCGCGGCCTCCGCATCAATGAGGTAATGGTGGTCAACGACTCCAGCGTGGTAGACGACTTCGGTCAGCATCATGCTTGGGTCGAGCTGTACAACTCGACGTTTGCGCCCCTTGAAATATCGAGCGTGTTTCTCACCAACGATAGAGACAACAACAAAAAATATCCTGTTCCCCTCGGTGACATCAACACCGAGATTCCGGCGCGCCAGCATGTGCTTTTCTGGGCCGACGGACAGCCCAACAAGGGAACTTTCCACATGAATTTCACCCTTACTCCCGGCGAAGACAACTACATCGCGATTTATGATGCCAACGGTCTGTCGCTGATTGACGAAGTGGTGATACCCGCTTCGCTTAAACCCGGGCAGTCCTATGCCCGCAAGGTCGACGGCGAGGGTGGCACTGACGATGATGCATGGGAAGTGCGTGACGGCTCGGGACAATATTATATAACCCCGTCAAGCAACAATGTCATCAAGGACACCAACGGCAAGGTAGAAATGTTTGCCGAGCAGGATGAAAACGGTTTCGGAATGGCAGTGATGGCGATGGGTGTCGTGTTTACCGCCCTTCTTCTTCTGAGTCTCTGTTTCTACATCATCAGTAAGATTGGAGAAGCAGTGTCACGCAAGAACAAAGTCAAGACTGTCACCGCCCATCTCGACGAGGTACATGACTCTCACAAGGACCATGACTCGGGCGAGGCTATCGCTGCGATTGTCATGGCGCTCCACGAGCACCTTGACGCTCATGACCGCGAGTCGACAGTGTTGACAATCAACAAGGTGCGTCGCGCTTATTCTCCGTGGAACTCAAAGATTTACAGCCTTCGCGAGCTTCCCCATCGTTAAATTAAACCATTGACTATATCATTAAACAGTTAAGAAATGAAAGAGTATAAATATAAAATTAACGGTAACACTTACAAGGTCGCAGTCGGTGACATTGACAATAACGTCGCGCAGGTTGAGGTCAACGGTGTTCCTTATCGCGTAGAACTCGACAAGGCATCCAAGCCTGTCACCATTGTCAACGCTCCCCGTCCTTCGGCCGCTCCCCGCACTGAGAGCGGCGAGCGCGTCATCGCCAAACCCGCAGCTGCATCAACAGGCGGATACGATGTCAAGGCCCCCCTTCCCGGCGTGGTTGTCTCTATCGCCGTCAAGGTCGGCGACACTGTCAAGGCGGCCGATACCGTTGCCGTGCTTGAGGCTATGAAGATGGAAAATGCCATCCACGCCGGTAAAGACGGCAAGGTGGCCGGCATCAGTGTTAATCCCGGTGACTCGGTTCTTGAAGGCGCTATTATCCTGACAATCGAGTAATTCCCGGCAGTCATAATCATTTATTCATCTGAAAAATAACGATTGACCTATGACTTTCGGTGATTTCATCCTTCAGAACCTTCAGGAATTCTGGCATCTGACAGGTTTCTATAACGCCACATGGGAGCATCTGGTGATGCTCGCTGTCGGCCTGTTCTTCATCTGGCTTGCTATCAAGAAGAATTTCGAGCCCATGCTCCTTGTCCCCATCGGATTCGGTATCCTCATCGGCAATATCCCCTTCAACGGCTCGGCCGGTCTCGAAGTGGGTATCTATGAGGAAGGCTCGGTTCTCAATATCCTTTACAACGGTGTGAGTGCCGGATGGTATCCCCCGCTGATTTTCCTCGGCATCGGCGCTATGACCGACTTCTCGGCCCTTATCGCCAATCCCAAGCTCATGCTCATCGGTGCGGCCGCCCAGTTTGGCATCTTCGGAGCCTACATGGTCGCGCTCCTTCTCGGTTTTGCCCCTGATCAGGCCGGTGCAACCGCCATTATCGGCGGTGCCGACGGCCCCACGGCTATCTTCCTTTCGTCCAAGCTCGCTCCCAACCTCATGGGTGCAATCGCCGTGTCGGCTTATTCCTACATGGCCCTCGTCCCCGTGATTCAGCCGCCCATCATGCGCCTGTTCACTACCAAGAAAGAGCGACTCATCAAGATGAAGCCGGCCCGTGCCGTCTCTCAGAACGAGAAAATAATCTTCCCGATTGTGGGTATGATTCTTACCTGTTTTGTGGTTCCTTCGGGTATTCCGCTGCTCGGCATGCTTTTCTTCGGCAACCTGCTCCGCGAGTGCGGTGTGACAAACCGTCTTGCCAAGACGGCGTCCAATGCCCTGACCGATATCGTGACCATCCTCCTCGGCATGACCGTAGGCGCGTCAACGCAGGCATCTGAATTCCTTACTTCCGAGACTATCCGCATCTTCCTCCTCGGCTTTATGGCGTTCATTATCGCTTCGACCAGCGGCGTGCTCTTTGTCAAGCTGTTCAACCTCGTGCTCCCCAAGGAGAAGAAGATTAACCCCCTCATCGGAAGTGCAGGTGTTTCTGCCGTTCCCATGTCGGCCCGTATCTCAAATAACCTCGGACTTGAGTATGATCCGTCCAACTACTTGCTGATGCACGCTATGGGCCCCAATGTGGCCGGCGTCATCGGCTCGGCTGTGGCAGCAGGCGTTCTTCTCGGATTCCTTGCCTAAACATTATTTTGATTGAGAAACGTCTTGCCATGAGTATGTTCGTGGCAATGACGTTTCTTTTTAACCTAACGTTGAACATTTTTTTAGATACTTTTGTTAGAATTAGTGAGCGATGCGATAAGCTGATTACCTCTTTAACCAAAATTTTTCAAAGTAACTCTTTCTCAACAACTTCCTAACTGTCGCACCGCACTAACCATCATGATTCCGCTCTTTTACAGGGGAGTCTCTCAAAATGCCTTGTTATGGTAACCAAGAAAGTCATTGATACACTTTACCGTCAGTTCTCCCGTCCTCCGCAGTCGGTTGACGAACTCAATATCGGACTGCTTTTTGACTGCGCGGTCGAGAATCATGGGATTTTCCTTGACGAGAATTTCCTCTATATCGGAAGCGTCGAGCCGTCGTCACCGTTTTCAATGATTCCGCTTAACCGAATCAACGCGATTGTGGAATTTGACAGCGTCATTGCGGTAGTGCTGCATTCTTCCATATTGTTTCTTGATAAAGAGAGTGACGATGTGAACATTCATGTCAAGATGGAGAAACCGTCACTTTGGGAACGGATGAAAATGTTTTTTCTGCCGTCACCCTCGGGGGAGGTTTTTCCCGATGCTAACATTGATACTGACCCCAATCGAGATTTAGCATCTGATGGACGCTAACCCCGCTGATTCACAAGGAATTTTTAACCGTGTCGCCCGTCTGACCGGTTTAGTGGGCCTTGATGCCATAGGCCGTGCCCGTGTCATTGTTTTCGGAGTCGGAGGCGTGGGGTCTTGGACTGCCGAGGCTCTTGTCAGATCAGGTATCACCGACCTCACGATTGTCGATGCCGACCGAGTGGCGCTGTCCAATGTCAACCGCCAGATGCCCGCGACAACTTCCACCGTAGGGCGTGTAAAGGTCGACGTGGTCCGGGAACGGCTGCTCGACATCAATCCCCGGGCCCGTATTACGGCAATACATGATTATTACAACGCTGAGACTGCGTCAAGATATGACCTGTCGCAATATGACTATGTCATCGATGCGATAGATTCCCTTGCCGACAAGGCCCTCCTGATTCTCAACGCTACTTCTCTCGGTTGCGGCGTCAGGCTGTTTTCATCGATGGGCGCGGCTTTGAAGATGGATCCGTCGCGCATAGGTGTGGCCGAGTTCTGGAAAGTCACAGGCTGTCCTCTCGCTGCCGCGTTGCGCCGCCGGTTTAAGAAAACAGGGCAGATGCCGAGGCGCAAATTCAAGTGTGTCTATTCACCCGAGCTCCTGCGCAATGACCCCGCCGCGTCGCTTATGGATGACCCGACAGGGGCAATGACCTTCAACAAGGCGGTTACCAACGGTGCCCTTGTCCACATCACCGCCATTTTCGGTTTCACTCTCGCCTCCCTTGTCATCCGTGACATCCTCGACCGGAAATAGTCAGCTTTTTCGGGCGAGACGGGCGCGGATACGGGATAGCGTTTCTGGCTTTACATTTAGATACTGTGCTATATATTTGACCGGCACCCGCGTCATAATCCCGGGGCGGGTCTTTACGAGCGACTCATACCGGCTTGCCGCATCATTGCTGCCGATCCACACATAACGCCGTTCAAGAACATATACTTGGTCAAGCAACGCCCGGCTCCACCACCTCAATAAATCATCTTCGGTTTCAAGCAGACGGTTGAAATCGGCATATTTTATTGCCAGAATCTCTGACTTGTCAAGAGCCTGCCATGCGATTTGGGCCGGTTCGTCGTGGGCCATTGAATGGAGCGAAGTAAACGGGTCACCTGTCACGGCAAATAGTATTGTGTCTTCTTGGTCGTCTCTGACATGTACGCCGCGAAATAGTCCGTCGGTGATGAAAAACAGGGAGTCAGTGCGTTTTCCTTGCTCGATTACATACTCCTTTTTCTTTATGGTAAGGCGCGATGCGACGGCCAGCAGCTTGTCGACGGTGGATTGGGAGACCGGGTAGTCGATATTTAGAATTTCGGAAAGTTCCATAAGACAGGTGATATTGCTCAGTCAAAGATAGTGATTATTTGTGAAACATTATTGAGGATAGGGTGGTAAAATGTCAGTATCGGTTTTTGGTTTGTGTCTTTTTGTCCTGTTGTGTCCTCATTTTGTGACTTATGTCATTGTTTTGTCAGTCTTTTGATGGTAAATTTGCACAAATAAGAAATAAAGAGGTCACATTATGAAGAAAGTTTTACTTTTTGCATCTGTTTTGTTAACCGTGGGTGGGATGATAACTGCCGGAATCGTGTCACGTTCTACCTCCCGCGCGGCATTATCCTTGTCCTACAAAGGTTTTAAAAGTTCTAAAGAGCATAGTTCCGGGACTGATAATGCGGTTGCCTTGGAATCATCTGAATCCTCTCCGCTGGCGGTGCCGTTCAGTCTGGCACCCACACAGGAGGATGTTGGGGCAATGACGATTGTCGATGTGCAGAACGACGGACGCACATGGAGTTATGAAACGGGTGAAAAAGCGTTGTTTTACCGTTATTCCACTAAACTTGATGCCGATGATTATGCTATTATACCTGTAGCGATTGAGGAGACAGGCGAGTTATACCGTTTTTCGGTTAACGCAAGGGTTCAGAACGGATATTTCGGTGAGTCTTTTGAACTGTGTGCGGGCAGTTATGCGACCCCTGACGCGCTGATGCCGATTTTCCGGTCCGGGATGATATATAACGAGGAGTACAGGTCGTTTGAAGGTTTCTTTGCAGTTCCCGGCCCCGGTGTCCATTATGTGGCTGTTCACGTTGTGTCGCCTAAAAACTGTATGCGCTTTTATGTTCAGGATATATCTGTGGAGAAGACTGAAATCAGCCGTAATGTACCGGCAGCCTGCGGCTCGGTGTCGGCTGTCGCAGCTGAAAAGGGGGAGCTGAAGGCAACGGTCGGGTTTATTGTTCCCCCGGTATTGGCCGATGGTTCCGACGCCGGCAGCGAGCCTTTGACAGTGAAGGTGTCAACCCCGGTTGATGTCAAGACGGTCAGCGGCCTGCCCGGCGAGAGCATGACAGTGGAGGTTGCGACTGTTCATGGTGACAATGTGATTGACGTTGTCGCCTCTAATGAGTCGGGCGAGGGACTGCATGTCGCCGTCAGTCTGTTCACGGGTCCCGATATTCCGTCGGACCCTGTGGTTAGGGGAGTGGTTAGCGATGACAACATGACGTTGACGCTGAACTTTGAAAGTGGAATTGTCGGTAAAAACGGCGGTTATGTCAATCCGGCAGAAGTCGCTTATACGCTGCATACTTATAATGAGGATGAGGGATGGAACGTTCTCAAAGAGCTCGGGGCGGTGGCGGCCTATAATTACACGCTTGAGGAGGGTACTCCGCAAGCAGTGTTGAATCTCGGCGTTACGGCGCATAACGCGCAGGGTGAAAACAAGTCGGTGGTGACGGTGGCAGATGTTGTCGGGACTCCTTACACGCTACCGGCCGATGAGATTTTTGAAGGGCGTAAATTTACTTATTCTCCTGTCGTGATCGAGGCTCCCACCGACGATTATTTTGCCGAATACACTATTATCGACCCTGCTGACCTTCTTGAGGGTGCCGAGAATGAAAGTTGCATTTCAATGGCGGGATATATTACCGACTATGGCGCGACTAAGGGGCAGATTGCGCTCCCCAAATTCTCGACTATGGGTGTTGAAAACGCTGTTATGGGTTGCAATATCTATTTCCATCCATTGATGCCCGAGACAACGTTCAGACTGCATGGTGTCGAAATGGATTCAGTTGTAATCGGGACTGTTTCGCCCGACATGTTTGAAGTTCCCGGATGGCATACGGTAAAGTTTGCGATTCCCGTTTCAATGCTTGACCGTCAGTGGGTCGTGCCGACAATAACATCGTCCTATCCGGGTGAAGACGAGGAAGAATACATAATTATTGACAGATATTTCTTGCGGTCAGTTGTGGACCATGACTTGGCCGTCATGTCGGTCGCTGCTCCCGCCAAGGCCGAAGTCGGTTCCAGAGTGACCTTGTCGGCAATTATCGAGAACCGGGGCGAGAATGACGAAATCTGTGCCAATGCGCGATGGATTCTTTCGGCAAATGGAGTAACAATTCACACCGGCCCGGTAGACCCGTTTGAGTTGAAATCCGGGGAGAAAGTGAAAGTAGAATTGGATTATATGCCGATTACCGATCATATCGGCGAAGTTGTCGCGTTGCTGGAAATAGACGGTGCCGATGATGAAATGGCCAACAATGCCAAGCAGGCGACAATTTTTGTTGAAAAAGGTGAAGAACCGATTGTGACTGACCTGACCGGTGTTCCCGGAGATGTCGATGGCAGTGTGATGCTTAAATGGTCTCCTATCGGGAAACTTGTCGGAGTGCAGGATTGCGAGAAACTGACAGCATTTTACTATGGAAAGAAGCTCGGAGAGTTTGTAAATGTCGACGACGACGGAAAAAACACCTATGTACTGACCGGGATACGTTTCCCCGGCCAAGGCTATGCCAAAGGATTTCAGGTAATGAACTATCCCAAGTCGGGCATTTCGATCAGGGATATGGTACCCCACAGCGGAGACCAGTATCTGATTGCGTTCTGTCCCGACGATGAGGAAACCCGTGCCGATGACTGGCTTATTTCTCCGGCAGTCTTGGGCGGCACCGAGGTCTCGTTCTGGCTGAATGTTGTCAGCGACAGATTTGGTACAGAAACTGTCGAGGTTCTATATTCGGCTACCGGTGTCGCGACCGACGATTTCGCGCTTGTGGAAAGATTTGAAAAATCGACTCTCGGATGGGAGAAAATTTCGGTCACACTGCCCGATGACGCAAAGTATTTCGCGATACGTTACACTTCGTTTGACGTGTTTGGCATAATGATTGATGACATTGACTACATCCCTGCCTCGGGTCTCCCGGTTGTCACATACAACATTTATCGTGACGGAGAATTGCTGATAGAAGGAGTCAACGATGCCGTGTATATTGACATGAATGCCGGGGAAGGAGTTGCCTACAATGTTTCGGCGGTTGTCGACGGAGAGGAAAAACCGTTGTCAAATACTTTCATTGTCACCAATCTCAGCAGGGTGGAATCCATTGAAAATAATCATGGATTTTCAGTCGAGGTATCGTCAGCCGGTCTTCTTACTGTAAAACGAAAAAGTGACGCGATTGTAAATATTTATGGCGTTGACGGCCGCTGCGTGGCCACCATGCCGGCAGGAGAATCGACCCTCCGCCTTGTCCCGGGTTTCTACATCGTGAACTGTGACAAAGAAAGTGTCAAGGTAAAGATTTAGGACTTGTCTAAATTACTTCAATAAAAACAATGTCCCGTTTTGCTGTCCATCTGCCGCAAAACGGGACATTGTCTTGTCGCGATAAATCGCGATGCTTGGACAAACCGGTTCGTTTGAGATCTATATAATGTGCAGAGACTTGGCGCGGTGGCACGCTTCGACTGAGTTTTTGACTTGCAGTTTTGCGAGGATTTCCTGCCGGTGTCGGCTGACGGTATTGCGGCTGATGCACAATGAGGCAGCAATCTCGTTGCTTGTCTTGCCGTTATCGATAAGGGCAAGGACTTGTTTTTCTCGCTTTGACAGGATGCTGTTGTCGGCGGTCGTTGTCAGTTCTTCTTTAATCCCTGTGACGGAGTTGACGGCCATGCCGCAGCATGGAAGTTCGGCAACAAGAGGCTCGTAGATACATACGGCAAATCTCACCGAGTCGCTGTGCTCGTCATGGATATAATACATGCGGTGCTGTACGTTGACCGTTTTGCCGCTTTGCGCCTTGAATCTCAGCCGGGAAATGAGGTATAGATTGCCGCGTTGTTTTTTGGGATGTTGTCGCAGATAATGTAGAAATCTCAACTCGGCGAGGAATTTTTCCTCGCGCTCATCTTCAGTCATCAATCCGAGAATCTCTTTCTCCCAGATAGTGTCTTCGGTCAGGCAGCATTTGATTCCCAGTTCATCGGCAAACCGTCCTGCGAAAATCCTGTTGAAACGGTTGCGTAAATCACTGACGATGACAATGCTCTGTTCTATCATAGCCAAGCTTTTGGCGTATGCCACGACAAAATCGTAATCTGATTCGGTCTCATCAAAATCCTGATTCCGCAGAATGCTGTCAAGTTCGTGAAATTTGCTCATGCCTTTAAAAATGGTTATTTATAGTCATTGCTCTTTCATTAGCGCGTGCCTAACTTTGCAAAGTTATTAAATCTAAGCAAGTAGACAATGAAAAAAATAATCATTATCGCTATCGCGGCACTTTTAGGGAAAATGGCAGGCGCGCAGACGCTTGAAAAGATGAATTGGTTCAATGAGCCTGAGAAATGGGAAATATCGTCGGGGACACTTACAATGGATGTCACGCCGCACAGTGATTATTGGCGCATATCCCACTATGGTTTTACTGTTGATGACGCACCGTTTTATTATGCGGAATACGGGGGCGAGTTTGAGGTCAAAGTCAAAATTTCGGGCGATTATAAAGTGAGGTTTGACCAAGCCGGGATGATGATACGCCTTGATCATGAGAATTATATCAAGACAGGCATAGAGTTTGTCGATGGGAAATATAATCTCAGCACCGTGGTCACGCATCACACTTCAGACTGGAGCGTCATAGCTCTCGACCATCCTGTCGATGCAATCTGGATTAAGGCCGTGCGCCGTCTTGACGCGGTTGAGATATTCTATTCATTTGACGACAAGGAATACACGATGATGCGTAACGCATGGATGGAAGCGTGTCATCCCGTGAAAATCGGCATGTTTGCCGCCTGTCCCGACGGAGACGGGTTCAAAGCCACCTTCTCCAATTTCACCGTCAAGCACCTCCCCGACAAAGTCCGCACCGATTGGCTCAAAAACAATGCCGAGTAATTTCACGGAAAGATTATAGGCAGTCCGTTCCTTGTATCCGAATCGGAACGGTTGTTTTTTCGTCGTAGGTGTCTAAAATCATAAAATCCTCTGCCGTCTTAAATTTTTGAGTATCAAAAATTTTTAATAATTTTGTAGAGACCGTTGGCGATAGGACTATCACTTACGAATCTCGAATCGAGACTGTCGATTGCCTGTTGCTGTTATATGTACCGGACGAAAGGTGTTATTAGACTGATATATGAAACTCCCAATATTATTGGATTATTTTGTAATCCCGGAAATAAAGCGTGTGCTTAATGACGGTTACGATTGGAGTAGTTCTTGTGAGGCTTATCTTGATGAGTCGCTATTGGAGGATGTATATAAGATTACAGCAATTGTCGCCCGAAAAAAGCAGCTGCCGGTTGAGGCCACATTTGGTCATTGCGTTATAGATGATTCAATCAATCGGTTGGGAAATATATTTGGCTATCGTTACAATCACGGAAAATTGTATCGATTTGGATGTAAAGCTGAATTTAAGGCTTTAAAAAAGAAATATTGTGGTGAGCCTTTTGTAAATAAGTATGGTGAAAATTTCCGAAAGATGATAGGTGTATACAATAAGGAATTTGTATATCCTTTTCATTACAATATTTTGAAACCGAAACAAGATGAATGTCTGAACAGACTGAAAATCCGTTATCTCCATCCTGAAATCCTGTCGTCGGTATTGGCTCTCGGTATTGACCCAAAAAAGTTTTGGTATCTATTGTTATGGTTGAAGGATTATATCGATACAATAAAAGTTACTGAGGAGGAATATGAGGTCGAGCCTATCCGTGACTTGGAAAAATTGAGAGATTCTTTAATGTCTTTGCGTCTTGAAGATTCGGATGAAGAAGAATATATGGACAAGTATCTTGATTCGTTTCGGAAGAAGTCAAGACTTGAGGTAAATTTGGACGGTGACAAGGTGCGCATTGAAAATCCGGATACATTGTGGCTTTTAGGCAAAATTGTAAAGGAATATATAGATAAATACTCTCGGCAACCAGACTGTGAGGAATGGAGTCTTCTCCATAACCGACGGGCGAAATTCAGCAACACAGCAAGTGAAAACCCTTTTGACTGGCATTGCTCTATACAAGAAATGACAGATAAACGACAAAAGCGATTGAAGACTTTTGTATTTAAAACTATTCTTGAATTATATTTGTCGCGGTTTAAGGGGGAATCACGCCATAAAATAGATGAC
This sequence comes from Porphyromonadaceae bacterium UBA7042, assembly GCA_002494015.1. Taxonomy (GTDB): domain Bacteria; phylum Bacteroidota; class Bacteroidia; order Bacteroidales; family Muribaculaceae; genus Duncaniella. The sequence goes on from DLAR01000082.1 coordinate 55,455, forward strand.
TTTGTCGTAGATGACAAAAGTGATAGGGGAGAGATATTTGAACAGATAAGGAAAAATCGAAAATTGCGCAATGAGGGATACTATGCGTTGACTGATAAGAATTTGCTTATATGTCGATTGGCAATCATATTTGAATATTGGGAACAAATATCCGATTTTGATGATAACAAGGGATTGGAAAAGTCATTCAGGTCATATAATGCTCCCAACCACATATCGTCGACCGAGTATGGCGACATCACATTAGGGCGAGATTGGGACGAAAAAAATAATTAAAAAAATCGCCCTGAGCCTTAACGGTAAATCGTTGGTCAAGAAATCAGACGTAAGTAATTTTGCACTGCGGCAGCGCTAATGGGAGAACTGCGGCAGTGTAACAGGACTCACACTTTTTAATTGAGTCATTTTTTAATTTCATAACAATGAACAATACAAATCAGTCTTTAAAGGATTTCCTTGACACAACAGGTTGTATCAAGAAGGGTATGATGGTTTCCATGCCGTTGATTCCGCAAATGGAAGTATATGGTTTTGTCGTCATCGGCAAGCAAGAACAGGCAATTGAGATGTTCTGTTCGGCTATATTAGAGGGCAAATCCGACTGTATTCTGCCCCTTGGCCCAGTGGAGGTATATGGGGACAGGGTATTATTTAAGAGTGTAGACAAGAATATGCCTAATCGACTTCCGATTTTCAGCGAGGTGAACAGACAAGAGGTTGCCCAACTGCCATTGTTGAATCTGTATGTCCCGGCATTTGCGCTTGATAAAAATAAAAAGAGTATATATAGCTCGTATCAGCAGCAGAAAAAACAATATAAGGCACTGGAATTGCCTAATGTTGAATCGGTTGATGGAACATATGTGTATAATCTGTCCCCCGAAGATTATGTGTTTTCTTCTCATTCCATATTTAAGGGGGGAGGAGACGACTTTAGGGTTATATGCCGTCGCATCAATGGTGTAACCGGAGAGATATTATATGAAATATGTTCTTCTGACGATGTGTATCCCACAAAAGCAAAATAGGAGAGATGGAAGAAAAATATACATTCCGACATTTGTCAGATGTATTCAAGTTTGGCAAGCATCGGGGGCGCACACTAAGCGATGTCCTTGATTTTGATTCGACATATATACTGTGGTGTCAGAAAGAGATCGAGGACTTTTTGTTGACAGATACTGTTTTGGATGAAATCCGGAGCGTATATCCCGATGTTATTCTCAATTACAGTGAAGAAGAAATCCTCGGGCAAAGTTACTCATCAGATATATTTTGTCCCGATGAGGATTATGATGAGGATGATTCGCCGACTTATCAACGATATAACGGGACATGGGCGCAGGATGAGTTTGGTTATAGTGACGATGATATCGACACTATATTTGATGGCAATCCTGAGGCTTGTTGGAACATTGATTAACACATTAATACATAAAAGAGAAATGAAAAAAGAAGAATCGTTTATACAAGTTTTGGGAATTGGTGAGTTCGGATTGCAGGTGGCTAACGAACTTAGACAAAAGGCTCCAATCATCAATGTGAACATTTCAACTATGGAAATTTCAGGATGTAATGCCGTATGTAATCCTAATAAAATGCCGCATCTTGTCATGGGTATTGGTGAGATATTGCACAATGCGCATGTTTTGATTGTAGTCGTTGATGCCGGGGACGCAATTTCGGTAAGTTATAGGGACTTTTATGTGCGTAATGCTCTTGAAAGGGGGATAAGTTGTTTAACTGTTTTTCGCTTTCAGTCAGAAGACGAGGCTAAATCATACCTGAAAATGTCAAGTTATGCCGCAAATGGGGCTATATTGGCGGTCTGTCCTGATGTAAATGAAACTAATGAGTCAGACATGCTTCGTGGAATGTTGTCAACGATTGAGACTGGAGAAATACATTTTAGCGAATCAGATTTTAGTAATTTGATCTGTGGCTCAGACTATTGTGCTTGGGGAGAAAGCCTGACATCAGCAGAAAAGGGCATTGCGGTTTCAGTATCTGAGGCAATGAGAGAAATCAAGACTGGCGAGGGTATCGTTCCGGCGATGCAAAGAGTCGGATGCTACATTTTTTTTGCGTTGCCAAAAGACATGGATAGCATTGGTCTTATAAGTTGTGCAAGAGCCGGCCTTAAAGAACTTGAGGATGTCGAAAATTTATGTTGGGATGTAGATATAAATGACAGTGAGGATATAAGCACTAAGATTTTTATGAGCTATCGAAAATAGGGGCGGTGTGATTGGATTTGTCTTTGTCGGGGAATTTTAGTAAATTTGCGGGAGATTGAGAAAATGTATCCCTACTATGGCTATTGACGACAATTCACCACAAGATATGTTTGACCCGGAGCTGGTCGATGACCTGAACAGTGCCGAGCGTGACCCGAATTACAGCGAGGATGATATAAAGACCCTTGACTGGAAGGAGCACATCCGGCGGCGACCGGGTATGTATATCGGCAAGCTGGGCGACGGTTCCAACTTTGATGACGGAATCTATGTGCTTATCAAAGAGGTGCTCGACAATGCTATTGACGAGTTCATGATGGGTTTCGGCAAGCAGATTGCCGTGGATGTCGTCGAGGAGACGGTGACGGTGCGTGACTATGGCCGTGGCATTCCGCTTGGAAAGCTCGTGGATGCGTCATCAAAGATGAATACAGGCGGCAAGTATGACTCAAAGGCTTTTAAGAAGTCGGTGGGCTTGAACGGTGTGGGTATAAAGGCGGTGAATGCGTTGTCGACAGAGTTTTTTATCTCCAGTATACGCGACGGTCAGAAAAAGAGTGTTCTTTACCGTTGCGGCGAAATCGTCGAGGAGAGCGACATCGTCCCGACCGACGAGCCGGGGGGAACGCTCGTGCGTTTCACGGCCGACCCGTCAATCTTCCGTGACTACCATTACCGAGACGAGTTCATCGTCCCGATGTTGAAGAATTATACATATCTCAACACCGGCCTTGCCATAGTTTTTAACGTGAAACGCTATATATCGCGAAACGGGTTGCTCGACCTGTTGCGCGACAATATGACCAAGGAGCCTCTTTATCCTCCGATTCACCTGAAAGGAGAAGATATAGAACTCACGCTGACCCATATCGACCAGTATGGAGAGGAGTATTATACATTTGTCAACGGTCAGCATACCACTCAGGGCGGCACTCACCTGACGGCGTTCAAGGAGGCTGTGTCGCGCACGATGAAGGATTATTTTGACCGAAATTTCGAGTATTCCGACATCCGCAACGGCATGGTTGCCGCGCTGTCAATCAAGGTTGAGGAGCCGGTATTCGAGTCACAGACCAAGACAAAGCTCGGTTCTCGCGACATGGGGCCTGACGGTCCGACTGTGGCGAAGTTTATCGGTGACTTTATAAAGAAAGAGCTTGACAACTACCTCCACCGCAATCTCGACGTCGCCGCAATCATTCTTAAAAAGGTGCAGGACAGCGAGCGGGAGCGCAAGGCGATGGCGGGTGTCACCAAACTCGCCCGCGAGAAAGCCAAGAAAGTTAATCTGCACAACAAAAAACTGCTTGACTGCCGCGTTCATCTCAACGACTCTAAGGGTGACGAGGAGAAGAAGCTCGCGTCGTCGATATTCATCACCGAGGGAGACTCGGCAGCCGGGTCAATCACAAAAATCCGCAACGTGGAGACTCAGGCGGTGTTCTCGCTGCGAGGCAAGCCGAAAAACTCTTACGGCCTGACTCAGAAAATCGTATATGAAAACGACGAGTTCAACCTGTTGCAGGCCGCGCTCAATATCGAGGAGGGAATCGACGGGTTGCGTTATAACAACGTGATAATCGCGACCGATGCCGATGTCGACGGTATGCACATCCGCTTGCTGTTGTTGACATTTTTCCTCCAGTTCTTCCCTGACATGATCAAAAAGGGGCACCTTTATGTGTTGCAGACCCCGCTGTTCAGAGTGCGCAACCGCAAGACCTCGAAACGAGGGAGCAAATCGGGAGCCGGGAATGCGGAGACTTACTATTGCTACTCGGACGAGGAGCGTATCGCAGCCATCAGCAAGCTGGGTGACAATGCCGAGATTACCCGATTCAAAGGTCTTGGCGAGATTTCGCCCGAGGAATTCCGTGGGTTTATAGGACCCGACATGCGCGTGGACCGCGTTGCGCTGCGCAAGGAGGATGCCGTGGCCGAGCTGCTGGAATTCTATATGGGTAAAAATACCCCTGACCGACAGAATTTTATCATTGAAAACCTTGTTGTCGAAGATGACTCGCAGATTTCCTGACGCAGATGAGCGCATAGCTTTGTTTCCCGGCAGTTTCAATCCGTTCACTCTCGGGCACAAGTCACTCGTTGACCGTGCGCTGCCGCTTTTTGACAAGGTGGTTATCGCTATCGGGTATAACAGCGAAAAATGTGCTGCCGATGATGCCGCGTTGACATCCCGTCTTGAAACTATCCGCGCCATCTATGCCGACGAGCCGCGTGTGGAGGTCACGTCCTATGCGGGCCTGACGGTCGACGCCTGCCGGGAATGCGGTGCCCGATGGATGTTGCGCGGGGTGCGGTCGGTGGCCGATTTTGAATATGAACGCACACTTGCCGATGTCAACCGCCGCATTTCGGGCATTGAGACTGTTATTCTTTACACGCTGCCCGAGTATGCGTCGATAAGTTCTTCAATAGTGAGGGAACTCGGGCGTTACGGATATGCCACCGGCGAATTTTTGCCATGACAAGGTAACAGACCGAGGTGGTGAATCGTTATATTAATATAGTTTAAGGTTTGGGTTTAAAGTTTAAGTTTGCTGTTTGGGATTAAAGCTTGGACTCTCCTTTTCTTCACTTGACACACATCACGAACATATTTTGAATTATGAAAAAAATATTATCGCTATTATTTGTCATCCCGGCCCTTTGGGCAACTGTGGCCGTGGCTCAGAGCCGCGAGATGACGCCGGTGCGCAAATTGCAGTATGCCGAACAGATTATCGAGAATTTCTATGTCGACACCCCCGACACTACCAAGCTTGTCGAGGATGCCATCGTGGCGATGCTCAAAGACCTTGACCCTCACTCGACCTATACCAACGCCGAGGAAACCCGCGAGCTTACCGAACCGCTCGAAGGGGGATTTTCGGGAATCGGCATCCGTTTTCAAGTCCTCAACGATACGCTGTCGGTTATCGAGGCTGTGTCGGGGGGGCCGTCGGAACAGGCCGGAATCATGGCCGGTGACAAAATCATAGCATGTAATGACACGGTGATAGCCGGGGTAAAGAAGAAAAACAGCCAGATTATGAAGATTCTGCGCGGTCCCCGCGGCACGGTGGCCAATCTCAAAGTAGTGCGCAAGAACACTCCCGAGCCGATTGATTTCCGCATTGTGCGCGAGGACATCCCCATCTATAGTGTCGATGCCGCGTTCATGATAGACAAAAATACCGGTTACATCCGCATCGCCCGTTTTGCCGAATCAACAACCCGTGAGGTCGAGGATGCAATGAAGTCGTTGAAAAAGAACGGGATGAAAAACCTTATCATTGACCTTACGGATAACGGCGGTGGTTATCTGCGTCCCTCTTATGAGATTTCCAACATGTTCCTGCGCAAAGGGGACAAGCTGGTCTACACCGAGTCGCCGCGTGCAGGCCGTCACGACTATGTGGCCGAGACTGACGGGACTTTCCTTGACGGCAAGGTGGTGCTGATGGTCAACCAGTTCTCGGCATCGGCATCTGAAATCCTGTCAGGGGCGATGCAGGATAACGACCGGGCGGCTATCGTGGGTCGTCGCACGTTTGGCAAGGGACTTGTGCAACGTCCTTTCCCGTTCCCTGACGGGTCGATGATGCGCCTGACCGTTTCGCGCTACTATACCCCTTCGGGCCGCTGCATTCAGAAACCTTATGCCGACGGCGACGATGACAACTACCGTCATGACATGGACAACCGTCTTGCTTCCGGGGAATTTATGAGTGCCGACAGCATTCATCTCAATGATTCGCTGTGTTATTACACGTTGCGCAACCGTCGTCCGGTCTATGGCGGAGGCGGTATCATGCCTGACCGATTTGTGGCGATTGACACGACGTTTTACACCACTTACTACCGAGACCTTGTGGCCAAGGGGATTGTCAACCGTTTCTGTTTCGACTATGTCGATGACAACCGGGCGGCATTGAAGAAAAAGTATAAGAATGCCGACAAGTTTATTGAAGGGTTCACTGTATCTGAAGACATGATGCAGGATTTAATCGAATTCGGGGAGAAAGAAGGGGTTGAATACAATGCCGGGCAATATGCCGTTTCTGGCGGATATCTGACGACGGTTGTAAAGGCGCTTATCGGTCGCGATCTATATGATCAGGCGACTTACTTCCGTATCGCCAACAGTCTGAATCCGATTTATCGGGCGGCACTCGACTTGATAAACTCTGATGACGAGTATGGCAGGCTGCTGTCGGGTAAGAAATAGTGCAGATTAAGCGCGAAGTAGAATCTCCCCTTATGCGGCATATCGCATAAGGGGAGATTTTTGTATTATTTAACGTTTATAAAGGACCGTGATAAAGGATGTTGTGTTTTGTACAATAAGGGTGGTTGGTCGCAGTTTCGTCCATGTTTTGGAAAGTGTTATATAATAAGGGGTTTCAGAATGGTTGGAGTAGGGGAGTCGTCGGAAGATTGTTTCTTATTGTAACAATTACAACAACGCGGTCGGCCTTATTGTAGATGGTATGAAAACTAAAAACGTCAGATATAATGTTTTATAACATGTTTTTTATTTGCGCTGTTGTATAAAACATTTGTATATTTGCAGCATAAAACTTACTTTAAGTGACTGACATGAATACCTTATCGGCACCGTTGGCCAACAACCATATCTCAATAGACTGCGCTGTTATCGGATTTGACGGCGCAGAATTGAAGGTTTTGCTTGTCAAACGTACCGGGAGCGAGGATGGCATGGAATATCACGACATGAAGTTACCCGGCAGCCTGATTTATCGTGACGAGGACCTTGACGATGCGGCATCGCGTGTGCTGACCGAGTTGACAGGTCTTGACGGCATAGGGCTGACGCAGTTCAAGGCTTATGGTTCAAATAACCGGACGAAGAACCCCCGCGACGTTTTGTGGCTTGAGAGGGCGCAGAAGGCTCATGTTGAGCGCATTGTCACCATTGCCTATTTTGCGCTCGTAAAACTTGACAAAGTGCTTGAGAAGGCGGTCGAGTCGTTCTCGGCAGTGTGGGTGCCGGTGGGATGCGTTGGCGAGCTTGCATTTGATCATAATCAGATTGTGGCCGATGCGATGGTAGCCATGGTCAGGGAGACAGAGAATAACCGCGAGCTGCTCTTTGACCTTCTTCCCAAGAAGTTTACCGCGTCGCAATTGCGCGCCTTGCACGAGTCGCTCTACGGCAAGCCGCTCGACGTGAGAAACTTTCACAAGAAAATCGCCCAGATGCCCTATGTAGTCCCGCTTGACGAGCGGCAGAAAGGAGTCGCTCACAGGGCCGCGCGGTTCTATAAGTTTGACCGGAAACTGTACAATAATATACGCTAAGCATAATCACGATTATTTCACGCTTTTATTAACCAATATATAAAGATGTATTTATTAGGATATGACATAGGCAGCTCGTCGGTCAAAGCGAGCCTTGTGGATGCCGAGACCGGCAAGACGGTTTCGTCGGACTTCTACCCCAAGACTGAGGCCGAGATAATCTCGGTCAAACCCGGGTGGGCCGAGCAGCGTCCCGAACAATGGTGGGACTGCTTGAAAAATGTGACAGCATCGGTGCTTGCCGAGTCGGCTATAGATTCCGCCGATATCAAGGCCATCGGTATTTCTTACCAGATGCACGGCCTCGTTCTTGTCGACAAGAATCATAACGCATTGCGTCCCGCCATCATCTGGTGTGATTCCCGTGCGGTTCCCTATGGTCAAAAGGCTTTTGACACAATCGGTGATGAAAAGTGTCTCAGCCACCTGCTCAACTCCCCCGGCAATTTTACCGCCGCCAAGCTCGCTTGGGTCAAGGAGAACGAGCCTGAGACATTTGAAAAAATCTACAAGATAATGCTTCCCGGCGATTATATCGCCATGCGGCTGACCGACCGTATCTGCACCACTGAGTCGGGCCTTTCAGAGGGGATGTTCTGGGATTTCAAGGAGAACCGTGTGGCCGACTTCCTGCTGGAATATTTCGGATTTTCCGAGGATGTCATTCCCGAAATCGTGCCGACGTTCTCCATTCAGGGACGCGTGACAGCAGCTGTAGCCGCCGAACTTGGTCTTGCCGAGGGAACCCCCGTCTCTTACCGTGCCGGAGACCAACCCAACAACGCATTGTCGCTCAATGTGTTCAATCCGGGCGAAATCGCATCGACCGCCGGGACATCGGGTGTTGTCTATGGTGTAAACGGAGAGGTAAGCTATGACAAGCTTTCGCGTGTCAACACATTTGCCCACGTCAATCACACCGCCGAGAATCCCCGTCTTGGAATCCTTGCCTGCATCAACGGAACCGGCATCTTGAACTCGTGGATCAAGCGCACGGTCGCTCCCGAGGGTATCTCTTACGCCGAAATGAACGACGTGGCCGCACGGGCGCCTGTCGGTTGTGCCGGAGTGTCGGTAATCCCATTCGGCAACGGGGCCGAGCGCGTGCTTCAGAACCGCGAAGTAGGCTGCTCGATTCACGGCGTGAATTTCCTGAACCACGATAAAAGCCACATCATCCGCGCAGCACAGGAGGGAATCGTGTTCTCGTTCATGTATTGCATGGAAATCATGCAGGCACTCGGTATGGATATCCGCAAAATCCGTGCCGGACATGCCAACATGTTTCTCAGTCCGTTGTTCCGCAACACCCTTGCCGGTGTCAGCGGGGCGACAATCGAGCTTTACAATACCGATGGCTCGGTCGGGGCGGCCAAGGGTGCCGGAATGGGTGCCGGAATCTATAGCGACAACAACGAGGCATTTGCCTCGCTTGAGAAAATCGAGGTCATCGAGCCTGTTGTCGCCGACGAAGGTGCCTACCGCGACGCCTACGCGCTATGGAAACAACGACTCGAACAAATTATAAACAACAAATAATAAAATACTAATTACTAAAACTCAATTAATTATGGCAGTTAAAGAATATTTTCCCACGATAGGAAAAATCAAATTTGAAGGCAAGGACAGCAAGAATCCTATGGCTTACCGCTACTATGACGCTGAAAAAATCGTTCTCGGCAAGCCGATGAAGGAATGGCTCAAGTTTGCCATGGCATGGTGGCACACTCTCTGCGCCGAAGGCGGTGACCAGTTTGGCACAGGCACAAAGAAGTTCCCTTGGAACGATGCTCCCGATGCGATGACCGCAGCCAAGCAGCGTGCCGACGCCGGTTTTGAAATCATGCAGAAACTCGGTATCGAATATTTCTGCTTCCATGACACCGACCTTATCGGTGACCTTACTGACATCGCCGACTACGAAAAGCGCATGCAGGAGATTACCGCTTATCTCAAGGAACTCATGGACAAGACCGGCATCAAGAACCTGTGGGGTACTGCCAATGTATTCGGCAACGGCCGCTATATGAACGGTGCCGCTACCAACCCCGACTTTGATGTTGTTGCCCGCGCTGCCGTTCAGATCAAGAACGCTATCGACGCAACTATCGCCCTCGGTGGCTCCAACTATGTATTCTGGGGTGGCCGCGAAGGTTACATGAGCCTTCTGAACACTGACCAAAAGCGTGAAAAAGAGCATCTCGCAACCATGCTCCGCATGGCCCGCGACTATGCCCGCGCCAAAGGTTTTACCGGCACATTCCTTATCGAGCCGAAACCAATGGAACCCTCTAAGCATCAGTATGATGTTGATACCGAGACTGTTATCGGTTTCTTGAAAGCTCATGGCCTTGACAAGGACTTCAAGGTGAACATCGAGGTTAACCACGCAACTCTCGCGGGTCACACTTTTGAACACGAACTCGCTGTCGCTGTCGACAACGGAATGCTCGGTTCTATCGACGCCAACCGCGGTGACTATCAGAACGGCTGGGATACCGACCAGTTCCCCATCGACAACTTTGAGCTTACTCAGGCCATGATGCAGATTATCCGCAACGGCGGTCTCGGAAACGGCGGTACCAACTTCGATGCCAAGACCCGTCGCAACTCTACTGACCCCGAGGATATCTTTATCGCCCACATCGCCGGTATGGATGCTATGGCCCGCGCTCTTGAATGTGCAGCCGCCATTCTGACCGAATCTCCCTATAACGAAATGCTTCGCGAGCGCTATGCTTCGTTTGACGGAGGCGAAGGCAAGAAGTTTGAAGACGGCCAGCTCTCTCTTGAAGATGTTGTTGCCTATGCCAAGACTCAGGGTGAACCCAAGGTGACTTCAGGAAAGCAGGAGCTCTACGAGGCAATCGTTGCAATGTATTGCTAATCTGATTTTTACCCTATAACGCTATTCAGGTGGCAACAGGCGGGTGTCTGTTGCCACCTTTCCCCGTATTTTTAAGACACTTGTCACAATCTTCTTATCTTCCTTAATATTTATCATGGAATATCCTAAAAACGGTAGCCGCCTCTACCTCTTTTCGATAGTCTTGGTCGCAGTGCTCGGCGGCCTTCTTTTCGGTTACGATACCGCTGTTATCTCGGGTGCCGAAAAAGGACTGCAGGCTTTCTTCATCGGAGCTAAAGATTTTACTTATACCGATACAATTCACGGCATCACCTCGTCGAGCGCCCTGCTCGGCTGCATTATCGGCAGTGCGCTGTCGGGGTTCTGTGCCTCGTTCTTCGGCCGCAAAAAATCACTTATGATTGCCGGAGTGTTCTTTTTCCTCTCGGCACTCGGTTCCTACTATCCCGAATTTGCCTTCTATGAGTATGGCAAACCGTCATTCAGCCTCCTGATTGCATTCAACATCTACCGTATCATCGGCGGTATCGGCGTGGGTCTCGCCTCGGCTATCTGCCCGATGTATATCGCCGAGGTTTCCCCATCTAACATTCGCGGCACCCTCGTGTCATGGAACCAGTTTGCCATTATCTTCGGCCAGCTTGTTGTTTACTTTGTCAACTTCCTCATCCTCGGCGAACACACCCAGCCTGTGATTGAAAGAATCGGCGAGGCGGTATATCAGGTTCATTCTTCGTCTGACCCGTGGACCATTTCCACCGGATGGCGTTACATGTTTGGTTCCGAGGCTTTTGTCGCCGGATTGTTCACTATCCTTGTGTTCTTCGTGCCCGAGTCGCCGCGTTATCTTGTGCTGACCGGTCGTGACGATGCGGCGATGAACGTTTTGTCCCACATCAACGGCTATGAAAAGGCTCGCGAAATCCTCAATCAGATTAAATCGACAGCGGCTGAAAAGAGTGAGAAACTGTTCTCTTTCGGCATAATGGTCATCTTTATCGGCGTCATGCTTTCGGTGTTCCAGCAGGCTGTCGGCATCAATGCCGTCCTTTACTATGCTCCGCGCATCTTCGAGTCGATGAACATGGGCAACCCGATGGTTCAGACTGTGATTATGGGCATTGTCAATATCGCCTTTACACTCGTCGCAGTGTTTACTGTTGAAAAAATCGGCCGCAAACCCCTTCTCATCTGGGGTTCTATCGGCATGGCGGTCGGCGCGTTTGGCGTAGCTGTTTCCAATATCGTAACCGTTGCGCCCATTGTACCGGTTGTGTCGATTATGGTCTACTCTGCTTCATTCATGTTTTCTTGGGGTCCCATCTGCTGGGTACTTATTTCCGAGATTTTCCCCAACACAATCCGTAGTTCTGCTGTGGCTATCGCTGTCGCTTTCCAATGGATTTTCAACTTCATCGTGTCGTCGACATTTGTCCCCATGTACAACATGAGCGCCGGCGACCTTGGCGACCGTTTCGGCCATGTCTTTGTCTACGCCCTTTATGGCATCATCTGCGTTATCGCGGCATGGTTTGTGGCGGCTCTCGTCCCCGAAACCAAGGGCAAGACTCTTGAAGACATGACTAATCTTTGGCGCAACCGCAATAAAAAAGCCTGATTGCAGTTATTGTAATAAAACCTCATTTCTCCTCTCTCCTTACAATTTTTCACGTTTTCATATTAAGTAATGGCAAAATTTGATAAAATAGCCGTTTTGGAGCGCATGGCCTCCACCGGCATGGTGCCTGTTTTCTATCACAAAGACCCCGAAGTGGCCAAGCGGGTCGTAAAGGCTTGCTACGATGGCGGCGTGCGCGCGTTTGAGTTCACTAACCGTGGCGACTTTGCCCACGAGGTTTTTGAATCGGTTGTAAAATATGCCGCCGTCGAGTGCCCCGACATGGCTATCGGTGTCGGCTCTGTGGTCGACCCTGCCACGGCCGCGCTGTTTATCCAGCTCGGCGCATGTTTCGTTGTCGGCCCGCTCTTTAACCCCGAGGTTTCCAAAGTGTGCAATCGCCGGTGTGTCCCCTATACCCCCGGTTGCGGGACTGTCAGTGAAATCGGTGCCGCTCAGGAGACCGGATGCGACCTTTGCAAGGTGTTCCCCGGCGATGTCCTCGGCCCGAAATTTGTCAAAGGTCTGATGGCTCCTATGCCTTGGTCGAAGCTTATGGTGACCGGTGGTGTCGAGCCTACCCGAGAAAACATTCAGTCATGGTTCTCGGCCGGAGTATTCTGTGTCGGCATGGGGTCGAAACTGTTTCCCAAGGACCGTGTCGCTGCCGGCGACTGGCAATATGTTACCGACAAGTGCCGCGAAGCACTTTCTTATGTCGCAGAAGCCTGCAAACAATAACAGTTATGGAAAAAACGTGGCGTTGGTTTGGTCCCAACGATAAAATCACGCTTTCGATGCTCCGTCAGATTGGCGTAGAGGGCATCGTTACAGCCCTGCACCATATTCCCAACGGGGAAGTATGGTCGCTCGACGAAGTGTTGAAGATGAAAAATTTCATCGAAGCGGCCGGTCTGCGTTGGAGCGTGGTCGAAAGCCTCCCTGTTTCCGAATCAATCAAGTATGGCGGCCCTGACCGCGACGAGCTTATCGACCGATACATTGAGTCGCTTGAAAATCTCGGAAAAGCCGGGGTGAAGACTGTCTGCTACAACTTCATGCCGGTTCTCGACTGGGCGCGCACCGATTTGGAATATCCTAACCCCGACGGGACATCCAATCTGTATTTCAACCGTGGCGAGTTTGCCTATTTCGACATCCACATCCTCAAGCGCGAAAACGCTTCAGCTGATTATGATGCAGAGACTCTCTCGCGCGTCGAGGAATTGAAGAAAACCATGACTCCCGAAGGTGAAAACCGTCTCGTCGACAATATTATTGTAAAGACTCAGGGATTTGTCAACGGAAACATTTCGGAAAATGACCTCAACCCCGTTCAGAAGTTCCGTGACCTTCTCGGTCTGTATAAAGGAATAGATGCCGGCAAGCTGCGCGAAAACATGGTCTACTTCCTTCGACGCATCATGCCGGTCTGCAACAAATGGGATATTAACATGTGTGTTCACCCCGACGACCCTCCCATGCCAATCCTCGGTCTCCCGCGAATCGTTACATGCGATGCCGACATTGAGGCCTTCCTTAATGCAGTGCCGGATTCCCACAACGGTCTGACATTCTGTGCCGGGTCTCTTAGTGCCGGTGCCCATAACGACATCCCTGCATTGGCCCGCAAATATGCGTCACGCACCCATTTTGTGCATGCCCGCATCTGTAACGTGCTCCCAAATGGCGATTTCAAGGAATCGACCCACCTTGACCCGCGTCTCATTGATGCCATCGCCACTTTCGAGCGTGAGCGTCCCGGTGTGCCCATGCGCGTTGACCATGCCCCTCTCATGCTTGGCGACGAAAAAATGGACTACAATGCCGGATATTCTTTCCACGGACGCATGCTCGCCCTCGGAATGGTATCGGGCATCATGGCCGCATTAAAAACTGTATAATCTAAATTTATTCCGTGAATACTTTGTTTTCAATAAAAGATCAAGTTGTCGTAATAACCGGTGGAACCGGTGTGCTCGGCAGCTGTATAGGCGAATATCTTGCTTCCGAGGGCGCCCATGTCGTTCTCATGGGACGTCGCCGTGACGAGGGTGACGCAATCGTTGAACGTATCCGCAAGGCGGGTGGCGACGCGATGTTTCTCGTCACTGATGTCATGAACCCTGAAATCGTGCAGGCCAACTGTGACGAAATTCTTGCACGCTATGGACGCGTCGATGCCCTTCTGAATGCAGCCGGAGGAAACATGCCCGGTGCTACAATCGCTCCGACCGGAACGATTTTTGACATCAAAGTCGAAGATTTCGAGCGCGTGCTCAATGTCAACCTTACAGGAACAGTAATACCCACTCAGATATTCCTGCGCCCGATGGTCGATGCCGGGCGAGGCTCCATTGTCAACTTCTCGTCAATGGCCGCATTCCGCCCCATGACGCGTGTTCTGGGTTATGCCGCAGCCAAGGCCGGTATCTCCAATTTCACTGCATTCCTTGCCAACGAGGTCGCAACCAAGTTTACCCCCGCTATCCGTGTCAATGCGATTGCTCCCGGGTTTTTCCTCACTAATCAGAACCGGGCCCTGCTCACAAATCCCGATGGATCTCTTACCGAGCGCGGGGCCGATGTCATCCGTCAGACACCCTTCAAGCGTTTCGGCAAGCCTGAAGAACTCTGCGGAACCATCCACTACCTCATTTCCGAGGCTTCTACATTCGTTACCGGCACAGTCGCTGTAGTCGATGGCGGTTTCAACGCCTTCGCGATGTAGTAAAAATAGGAAAGATGTAATAAAATAATGAAAAGTACCGGCGGCGACAGTTTTCCTGTCGCCGCCGCTTTGTTGTCTT
>DLAR01000043.1 GCA_002494015.1 Porphyromonadaceae bacterium UBA7042
CAGCAGCAGGTCGTCGCGGCGGGGGCTCGATGCCATGATGTCGACAGCGGGGAACACGCGCTTGTTGCTGAGCTTGCGGTCAAGTTGCAGCTCCATATTGCCGGTACCCTTGAATTCCTCAAAGATAACCTCGTCCATTTTAGAGCTTGTCTCGGTCAAGGCGGTGGCAATGATGGTGAGAGAGCCGCCGTTCTCAATGTTACGCGCCGCGCCGAAGAAACGCTTGGGTTTCTGGAGGGCGTTGGCGTCCACACCGCCCGAGAGGATTTTGCCCGACGCGGGTGAAACGGTGTTATAGGCGCGGGCAAGTCGGGTTATCGAGTCGAGCAGAATGACGACATCGTGACCGCACTCTACCATGCGCTTGGCTTTTTCAAGGACGATTGAGGCAATCTTGACGTGACGCTCGGCAGGCTCGTCAAATGTCGAGGCGATAACCTCGGCGTTAACACTGCGGCTCATGTCGGTCACCTCCTCGGGACGCTCGTCGATGAGCAGAATCATGATGTAGGTCTCGGGGTGGTTCTCGGCGATAGCATTGGCGATGTCTTTCAGCAGGATTGTCTTACCGGTCTTGGGGGGAGCCACGATGAGTCCGCGCTGACCCTTGCCGATGGGGGAGAACATGTCGACGACGCGGGTCGAGATATTGCCCATGCGGCCGCCAGTCAGATTGAATTTCTCGTCGGGGAAAAGCGGTGTAAGGTGTTCAAAAGCCACGCGGTCGCGGATATACTCGGGAGATTGACCGTTGACGCTCATGACGCTTGTCAGGGGGAAATATTTCTCACCCTCGCGCGGGGGGCGTATAGCGGCATCGACAACGTCGCCGGTGCGCAGGCCGTATTGCTTGATCTGCTGCTGGGTGACATACACGTCGTCGGGCGAGGCGAGGTAGTTGTAGTCGCTTGAACGAAGGAAACCGTAACCCTCGGGGACGATTTCAAGAACGCCTGTCGTCTCGATAAGGTTCTCGAAATCATAGCGTCGCATTGCGGGAGCCTGTGGCTGCTGCATCATGGACTGCTGGTCACGTCCACGGTTCTTCTTGTTTTTCTTGTTGTTCTGCTGCGGCTGCACGGTCTGCTGACGGTCGGCTTGAGGCTCCGCAAGCACGATGGGCGCTGTAGCGGCAGCTATTGCAGCAGCTTTTTCGGCCTGCTCCTTCTCCTGTTGCGAGCGGGGGGCGAAAGTGCGACCGCCGGCACGGGGGAAGAATGAGCCGAATGACGAATTGTTCTTGAAATCGTGGCGACCCTGCTGGTTGCGGGGGGTGAACACCCTCGGTCCCTGCTGCGGTGCAGGTTCGTTATCGGTCGGAGCCTCCTGCTGTTCCGGAGCCGGAGCGGCCTCATCTTGGCGCGGCTGTTCGTTCTCGACGGTTGCCGGGAGGAGCGCGGGGGTATCTTCACGCTTGTCCTCGACAGGGAGTGGGGCGAGAAGGGTCATATCGTCAGAAGAGGGAGCTGTAATTTCGGGCAACACGGGTGCCGGGTCGGGGGTTTCCGATGCTGAACCGGCCTGTTGCGGGGTCTGTTCCTGAGCGGGCGCGTTTTTAGGCTTGCGGCCACGGCGTTTTGACGGTTGCGGCGCAACATCTTCGGTCGGCGTGGCCTGAGCTGCCTCAGGAGCCTGTTCGGGCTTAGTGACTACGGCCTGTTCGGCGGGGGTGTTATCGGGCGCGGGCGCATTTTTAGGCTTGCGGCCGCGGCGCTTGGCAGGTTGGGGTGTTTCCTCGCCTTCGGCTGCCTGCGCGGCAGGTTGGGCGGGTTTCTTGTTCTTGGACTCTTTGGGTGCCTGTTCCTTGGGGGCGCGGCGTTTCTTCTCGGTGGCCGATGCTGCCGCGTCGATGGCTTGCTGGTCAAGGATACCGTATACAAGGGTGTCCTTGTCGGCAGAGTCAATTTTCTTTAGTCCCATGGATCCGGCGATTTCCTTCAGCCGGTTTTCATCCATTTCGTTTAGCTCGGATAGTAGGTACATTGAATATGCTTACTGGGATATAATGATTCTTAATTCAGGCCCTGCCGCCGGATTTCAACCCCGTGCAGGGCATCAACAGTTGCGTGAACGTCGATTAATAATAGTATCTTAAATGCGTCTTTGCTTCGGAAACGCCCCTTTCTCAGGCTCATACCGAATTGCCTGCCGTCTTGATTTCTGAGATTGCCTCGTGTACGGTAATCCGTGTGCGAATCCCGGAAATCAAAGTCTTTCTGAGGGGGATGAAATCGAGTCCGCAGGAAAAAGTGAATGGGGTGAGGATGCTTGGCGAGAGATTTAAACTTGCCCGAAGCCTTGGCAATAGGCACAAATTAAAAACGTGATGTTGTTTATGTCCCTTGAACTCAAATTCGATGCAAAGATACAAAAATCTTTTGATATTACAACCCGCCGCGCTGCAAAAAGTTCAACAATAATGGCGAACGACAGTCAAAGGCCGACGTAAATGGCAAATCTCCTTACAACGAGGATAATCTGACTGCCCGAATCGCCTGTTTCCCGTTCATTTTCTACCATTGAGCAATTTATTGAACGCTATGTGTTATTTAAATCGGGGGTGTGCCGCTAACTTTGCGTTGCGAAATCATATCAACGAAAAACTATTTATGAAGATACTGAATCTATACCCGCTTGCAGTGCTGCTGGCGTTGTTTTTATCCCCTTCGGCATCAACCGCCGGAGAATGGCAGATAAAGCAAGGCCCGATGATGACAAAATGGGCCGAAGACATCGACCCGTCCAACGTGATGCCCGAATATCCCCGACCGCAGATGCAACGGTCAGAGTGGATGAACCTCAATGGTCTTTGGGACCTGCGCAAAGGCACGGTTGACGAGCCTTATTCCGCAGCATTCTCCTATGACAAGGAAATTCTCGTCCCCTTCCCCATCGAGTCGGCCATGTCGGGCGTGATGGAAAAGAGTGACGAGCAGTGCTACTGGTACCGCCGCACATTCTCGCTCCCCGAGTCGATGAAGGGGAAAAACATCCTTCTCCACTTCGGTGCTGTCGACTGGGAGACAGTTGTCTATGTCAACGGCAAGAAGGTGGGCCGTCACACGGGCGGCTACGACCCTTTCTACTTTGACATCACCCCGGCACTGAACAAAAGCGGCGAGCAGGAAGTGGCCGTGTACATCTATGACAACACCGGCGTTCAGGGGCAACCTACCGGGAAGCAGTCAAAAAATCCCTCCATCTGCTGGTACACAGCCGTCAGCGGCATCTGGCAGACAGTGTGGCTCGAACCTGTCGACCCGGTACATATCGCCGACATCGAAATGGAGCCTTGCCTGAGCCAGAAATGGCTCCGCATAAAGGTCAACCCGGCCGAAACCGACAATACCGTGACTTTCAACGCCACCGTCAGGGACAAAGAGGGCAACGTGGCCGCATCGCTCACCGGCGCAAAGACTTCGGCCCTCGCCTCCATCCAGTTTACCGGCGACGTTCATCCGTGGTCGCCCGACTCCCCTTATCTCTATGACCTCGAAATCGAGCTTGTCAAGGATGGCAAGGTGGTTGACCGCGTCGACAGCTACTGTGCCATGCGGCGCATCGAGGTGAAAAAAGATGCCGAAGGTCTCCCCCGCATATACCTCAACGGTGAACAGATTTTCCAGATGGGCCCGCTTGATCAGGGATGGTGGCCCGACGGCCTCTATGCCGCCCCCTGCGACGAGGCGTTGCTCTATGACGTGCATATAATGAAAGAACTGGGATTCAACATGGTGCGCAAGCACATCAAGACAGAACCCGCCCGCTGGTACTATTACTGTGACCGCGAGGGCCTGCTCGTGTGGCAGGACCTTCCAAGCCCCAACCTCCCCAAGGGTTCCGAGGATTTTGCCAAGCAGAATTTCGAGGAGGAGGCACAACGCATCGTGAAATATTACAAAAACTTCCCCTCGATTGTCCACTGGGTGGTGTTCAACGAAGGATGGGGACAGTTTGACACCGAGCGAATGACCGGCCTTGTCGACAAATGGGTCAACGCCCTCGTGCCGGCCCGTCTTGGCAAAACCTCGCTGATCTGCTGCGCCAGCGGCTGGGTAGATGCCGAAATCGGCAACATCATCGACACCCACAGCTATCCCGCCCCCTCCTGCCCGAGCAATCCCAACCGTGCGTCGGTGTGCGGCGAGTATGGCGGCATAACTCTGAAAGTCCCCAGCCACATCTGGCCCGGCGGCGACTTCCAGTACACCACCGTGGAGACATCGGAAGACTTCACCGCATTCTTCAACGGCCTCTGCGACCAGATCAAGGATTACTATTACCAAGGACTCAACGCCGCCGTCTACACTCAGATTTCTGACGTGGAAATCGAGAAAAACGGCATCATGACCTACGACCGCAAGATTCTGAAACCCCACTCTCCCCACTCGTTGATGCGTGACAAGATTGTCGAGTGCATCAACATGCCCCGCAGCGACGTTAAAATCAAGCCTATACTCTCGACCGCCCGCGAGCATGTCTACAAGTGGCGTTACAACACCACGACCGATGTTCCGCGCCGGTGGTTTGAAAAAGGATTTGACGACTCGGCATGGGCCGTGGGCGAGGCCGCTTTCGGCGCCAATCTTCCCGCAGCGTCGGCACCGCTTGCCCACACACAGTGGACAACAAATCAGATCTATATGCGCCGGTGGTTCTATCTCGGCGACATCGACGAGGAGAAGATTGAAAGCCTGCGCCTGACGGTGTTCCATGACGACGACATCGAGATTTATATCAACGGCGTGCTTGCCGCGTCCAAGAACGGTTGCGTGTTCAACTATACGCCGATGGATATTTCTGACCAAGCCCGCGCGACACTTAAACCCGGCTCGTGGAACCTCATCGCCGTGGCAGGCCGTCAGGGAACCGGACAGCAGATAATGGATGTGGGCATCTCGGCCTACGTCACCGACGACTTTGACTATACCGAGAATTTTGACGACCTTGACACCCACGACTATGTGCCCCTCCCCGTCCCGGGGACAGTCACGGCCCCGACATTCAAGAAAGCCGCCGCCACTTTCCGCCACACATCGGACCGCTGCAACGTGGCTTGGGCCGACTTTGACAACGACGGCCGTCTGGAGCTGCTGTATTCAGGCTATGACCCCCACTCGACCGATTACAACAAGGGAATGTCGGTACTCTACCACTATGACGGCGGCGACTCGTTCACGGCTGCCGACAACCCTGTCGACCCGACCTATTACGGCTGCCCGGTGGCAATAGACTATGACAATGACGGAAATCTCGACCTGTTCCTCCCGGGATTGAAAAACAAGGAGCTGAAAGGTGTAGCCGACATCGTCTCACGCCTTTACCGCAACAACGGCGACGGCACGTTCAGCGAGGTCGAGACTGACATCATCCCCTTATACAACGACACCGACGGCGGCCGCGGCCGCCACTGGGTATCGGTGGGCGACTATGACAACGACGGCCTTCCCGACATCGTCATGACAGGCCGCGACGACTACGAGACCGTCGAGGACGGGGTCACAATCCACCACCGCGACCGCCGCGCGACCTATCTCTACCACAACGACGGAAACGGGCGTTTCACCCGTGTCGAAAACCCGCTTGACGGCAACACCGAGTTTGCTCCCCTCGCCCGCGGGTCAGTCTATTTCGCCGACATGGACAATGACGGCCGACTCGACATCGTTTCGTCGGGCTACGGTCTCAACGAGGGGAACCTCCACATCTACTGGAACAACGGCGACGGCACGTTCAGCGAGCATCCCGCTCGTCTCTACGGCTCGTATGACTCGTCGTGTGCCATCGGCGACCTTGACAACGACGGATTTGCCGACATTGTCGTGACCGGATTCTCGGCCAACAAGGGTGGCGGCAGCACAAAATCATTCTTCATCTACCGCAACAACGGCGACCGATCGTTCTCGATGCTCAACGACTCGTTCTGCGGCTTTGAAGGGGTCGACGGCGCGACATCCGCCCTCGGCGACATCAATAATGACGGCCTCGTCGACATCCTTGTCGGCGGTCACGGCGCGACCCACGAGATAACCACATGGGCCTACCTGAACCGCGGCGACTTCCTGTTTCAGGCATCGGGGGCCTACTACAATGACCCCTTCGGCAAGGGAGGTTCCTTCTCGCGCATCAGCCACGGCAACAACCACCTCGTCGACTTTGACGGCGACGGACGGCTCGACGCGTGGAACATGGGATGGGCCCACTCGCCCTCGTGCGGAAAGGAATGTGGCGCGGACCTCTACCGCAACACCTCGGCCTCAATCGCTCCCAACGCCGCCCCCGACGCTCCGGCCAATCTGCGCGTCACCTACGACAAGGCCACCGGCACAGCCACTTTCTCATGGGACGCTCCCGCCGACGACACTACCCCGGCCGAGGCCCTGCGCTACAACCTATATATAATGAAAGATGGCGAAAGCACTGTCTCGACCGTTATCCCCGCCGACCCGGCCACAGGCTTTGTCAAGACCGACGAGCTTAACGCCGCCATCGCCTCGACCCGTTACAGTGTCAAGGTTCCGATGGAGGATACCGTCTACACATGGGGCGTGCAGGCGATTGACAACGGAAAAGCCGCAAGCCGCTTTGCGACAGCCAAGTTTAACCCGGCGAAAACATCGTCGGTTAAAAAAAAAATCGTAACCGGCATTGAAATAACTGTCGCCGACGGCACAGTCCATTATAATCTCGGCGACAGTTACACCCGCCTCGTCATCCGCGACACCCGCGGCATAACCGTCGCCACGGCATCAGCCCCAGTCGGCACAATCTCATCCCTCACTCCGGGTGTCTACATAGCCACAGCAACCGCCCCCGGGAAATCAGAATCGACAAAATTCAGCGTGAAGTCTCGTTAAGTCAGAGGTCAGAGTTATGAGTGATGAAGTGATAGCTGTGTCGCGATAAATCGCGATGCTGAGACAAACCCTGCTATCCCGACTTCATCACTCATAACTCTGACCTCTGACTTCATCACTCATAACTCTGACCTCTGATCTATATAATATTTACCCTCTGAGGGCGTTATAGTTAAGATGGAGTGTCTCTTTAAACGTCTGCGCATGAGGCGGCCGGGGTTGGTCGCGCTGATGGTTGTCGCGGTGCTTGCCGCGGCCCTGTCGGCGTGTTCGCCCAAGAAAAACACCGCCGCCTCGCGCCGCTATCAGGCGTTCATCACCCGCTACAACATCTATTTCAACGGCGACGAGCACTACAAGGAGACGCTGAAGGAGATGGAGCGGGCCTATGAGGACGACTATACCGCCCAACTGTTCATGCACCCCGCCGAGGCTTATTCCAACCCGAAGGCCCCGCAGCCGACCGGCTCGTTCACGCGCTCAATCGAGAAGGCGCAGAAGGCCATCCAGCTGCGCAGTATCAAAAAGAGGCCCAAGCGCAAAAGCGGCCACGGTAACGACCCCGAGTACAAGGCGTGGATGAAGCGCGAGGAGTACAACCCGTTTCTCCACAACGCGTGGATGATGATGGGGCGCAGCCAGTATTTCAACGGCGACTTCCTCGGCGCGGCCTCAACATTCTATTATGTCAGCAAGCATTTTTCATGGCTCCCGGCGACAGTCACCGAGGCCAAGCTGTGGCAGGCGCGCAGTTACTGTGCGCTCGACTGGCTTTTTGAGGCCGAAAACATCCTCGTGCGCGTTAAACCCGACGAGCTGACGAGCAACACGCTCAAAGACCTCTATTATTTCACCTATGCCGACTACTACATCCGCTCGCGCGACAACGCCAAGGCTATCCCGATGCTTGTCGAGGCTCTGAAATATGCCAAGGGGAGCCAGAAAACGCGACTCAACTTCCTGCTCGGGCAACTATATACCGCCGAGGGGGACAAGGAGGCGGCCTACAAGGCTTATGGCAAGGCTGGGTCGTCATCGTCGGCCTCTTACCGCACGAAGTTCAACGCCCGCATCAAGCAGAGCGAGGTCTACACCGGCACTGACATCGAGCCGGAGGTGAAGGCCCTGCGCCGCATGACACGCTATGACCGCAACAAGGAGTATCTTGACCAGATCTACTATGCCATCGGCAACCTATACCTGAGCCGCAAGGACACCATCCACGCCATCGAGAACTACCGCCTCGCGGCCGAGAAGTCGACGCGCAACGGCATGGACAAAGCTATGTCGCAGCTCACGCTGGGCGGACTGTACTTCGACCGCCGGGAATATGACCTCGCGCAGCCGTGCTACTCCGAGGCCGTGCCGCAGCTCCCCGAGACCTATCCGGGGTATGCGGGACTGAAACGCCGCAGCGACGTGCTCGACGAGCTCGCCGTCTATTCCCAGAACGTGACCCTCAACGACTCGCTGCTGCGCCTCTCGGCCATGTCGCCCGAGGAGCAGCTTGCCGTGGTCAACAAAATCATCGACGACCTGAAAAAGAAAGAGAAAGAGGAGGCCGAGGCTGCGCGACGCGAGGAATACCTCGCCCAGCAGGCCGCGCAAGGGTCCAATTTTCAGAACAACGGTGCCAATACACCCAACCAGTTCCAGCTGAACACGGACAAGTCGTGGTATTTCTACAACACCGCCACCCGCAACGCGGGACGCACCGACTTCCAGAAACGATGGGGCAGCCGAAAGCTCGAAGATGACTGGCGGCGGCGCAACAAGGCGACGTTCTCGATGAACGACTTCGGCGACACGGATGAAGATGACACGGATCAGGACAACGGTCAGAACACTGAGTCGTCCGGGGACGAAACTGCCGACAAGGAGACAAAAGAGCATGAAAACGACCCGCACTATCCCGAGTATTACCTCAAGCAGATTCCCAAGGACGATGTCGAGCGCACAACCGCCGGGGAGGTCATTCAGGAGGGACTTTACAACATGGGGGTCATACTGAAAGACAAGCTCGAAGACTTTGACGCTGCCGATGCCGAGTTTGCCCGGCTCATGTCGCGCTACCCCGACAACGTGTACCGTCTTGACATCTACAACAACCTCTACCTCATGAACATGCGTCGCGGCCGCCCTGACATAGCCGAAAAATACCGGCTGTTGATAATCAGCGAGTTCCCCGACTCAAAATATGCCAAGGCGATGAGCGACCCCGACTATCTCGACAACCTCCGCAACATGGAGTCACGGCAGGAGGAACTGTATGCCCGCACCTATGACGACTACCTCAACAACCGCAACACGAAGGTCCACGAAGCCTACAAGGAAATGATGCGCACCTACCCGCTGAGCAAAATCATGCCCAAGTTCATGTTTCTCGACGCGCTGGCCTATGTCACCGAGAACCGCCCCGAGGAGTTCAGCGCGACGCTCAAGGACCTGCTTGAACGTTACCCTGACACCGACATCACACCCCTCGCGTCGGCCTATCTCAAAGGTCTCGCGCAGGGCCGCAAGCTCCACAGCGGGCCGGTCAACAACCGTGGTATGCTGTGGGACACCCGGTTGACCAACGACTCCACCGCCCTCTCGGGCGAGGCCGCCGAGATAGAATTCACAGTCGCCCCCGAGTCGCCGCAACTGCTCGTGCTGCTGTTCCCCACTGACTCGATTTCGCCCAACCAGCTGCTTTTCGAAGTGGCGCGGCACAATTTCTCGACATTTGTCGTGCGCGACTTTGACCTCGAAACGATGAATTTCGGACGGCTCGGCCTGTTGATTGTCAAGGGGTTCGCCAATCAGGAGGAGTTGAACCATTACCGCCGCCTGCTGGCCGAGGACACATCGTTCTCGATGCCTCAGGCAGTGCGCCCGGTTATGATTTCTCAGGAAAACTTTGACAAACTCATTCAGAGCGGAGGCTCGTTTGACGACTATTTCAAATTCATCGGCGAGGAGACCCTGCGTTCGACCCATGAGGAGGTTCTGCCGCCCGACGAATACCCCTCGGCCGATGAGATGTATGACACTACTCCCGGCGAGGAGGGCGAGGAGGAGGTCATAATCGATGAGACCGAAACCATCCCCGCCCCCGTCGAGGAAAAAGAAACCATCCCCGCCGATACCGTGCCGACACCCGCACCCGAGCCGACACCGGCTCCCGCACAGACGCAACCTGAGCCGAATCCCACTCCGACACCCACACCCGTGACACCCGCACCCGTGACACCCGCGCCGGTTCCGGCACCCAACACTGTACCCGCCCTCCCCGACTATCCCGAGGGAACCGAAGGGGATGACCCGTTGTTTGATTTCTAAAAAATATTGTCAGCGATGAGCAATTTCACCATACTTTGGGCCGACGACGAGATTGACCTCCTCAAGCCCCACATCATGTTTCTAAAAGCCAAGGGTTACGACGTTGTCGCCGTCAACAACGGTCACGACGCGCTCGACATCGTCGGGTCGCAACCGGTCGACATCATCATCCTCGACGAGAACATGCCCGGCCTGACCGGGCTCGAAACCCTTCAGCGCATCAAGCAGATTGCGCCCCACATCCCCGTGCTGATGATTACCAAGAGCGAGGAGGAAAACATCATGGACCAAGCCGTGGGGAGCAAGATTGCCGACTACCTCATCAAGCCTGTCAATCCCAACCAGATTCTTCTCTCCATAAAGAAAAACCTCCACAGCGAGAGCCTCGTGTCGCGCCGCACCACGAGTGACTACCAGCAGGAATTCAGCCGCATAGCCTCGCTCATCAATGACTCCTACACCATCGACGACTGGATGGAAACCTACCGCAAGCTCGTGTTCTGGGACATCGAGCTCGCATCGGCCGACACCAACATGGACGAGCTGCTCGAAATGCAGAAAATCGAGGCCAACAGCACTTTTGGAAAGTTTGTCAAGAAAAACTACGAAAAATGGGTCACTGATCCCGACGACCCGCGACGACCCCTCATGTCGCCCGACATTTTCAAGCGGCGCATATTCCCGATGCTCGACGCGGGCGACAAGGTGTTTTTCATCCTCATCGACAACTTCCGCCTCGATCAGTGGCGCGCCGTGAAGCCGTTGCTGACCGACGTGTTCAACGCCGAGGAGGACCTTTACTGCTCAATCCTCCCCACCGCGACGCAGTATGCCCGCAACGCCATCTTCTCGGGACTCATGCCGCTCGACATCTCCCGCATGTTCCCCGACCTGTGGGTCGACGAGGAATCTCCCGAGGGGAAAAACCTCAACGAGTCACCGCTGATTGCGACACAGTTTGAGCGCCACCGCCGCCGTTGCCGTTTTTCTTACAACAAAATCAACGACTCCACCGCCGGCGAGCGGTTGCTGCGCGACTTTGCCGCACTGGAAGACAACGACCTCAACGTCATCGTGTTCAACTTCATCGACATGCTCTCCCACGCCCGCACCGAGTCAAAGATGATCCGCGAGCTTGCATCGAGCAACGCCGCCTACCGCTCGCTGACCGAGTCGTGGTTCCGCCACTCGGGCATACTCGACATCCTGCGCCGCATCGCCGAGAAAGGCTACAAAATCGTTCTCACGACTGACCACGGCACCGTGCGCGTCGACAACCCCGTCAAGGTCGTGGGCGACAAGAACACCAACACCAACCTCCGCTACAAGGTGGGCAAAAACCTCTCCTACAACCCCAAGCAGGTCTACGAAATCAAAAAGCCGGAACGCTTCGGCCTCCCCTCGCCCAATATCTCGTCGACCTACATCTTTGCCACCAACCGCGAGTTTTTCGCCTATCCCAACAACTACAACTACTATGTCCAGTACTACGAGGGCACTTTCCAGCATGGCGGCATATCGCTTGAAGAAATGCTCGTACCCCTCGTGACACTGACAGCAAAGTAAAGTTTAAGGTTTAACATCTCTCAAATAAATCACGATATGAAGATAACCATTCCATCACTCGACCGCATCGACCAAGCGGCCAAAGAATTTGTGCAGAACATGGGCGACGAGACCGTCTACGCCTTCTATGGCGAGATGGGTGCCGGAAAGACCACTTTCATCAACGCCCTGTGCCGCGCCCTCGGCGTGGAGGAAGACCCGACAGGCTCCCCCACATTCTCCATCATCAACGAATACCGTTCTGACACAACAGCAGAGCTGATATATCACTTCGACCTATACCGCATCGAGTCGCTTGATCAGGCATTTGACATCGGTGTCGAGGACTACTTCGATTCCGGCGCACTCTGTCTGCTCGAATGGCCCGAGCGCATCGACGACATCCTCCCCGACGATACCGTGCGCGTCCGCATCACCGTCAACCCCGACGGCTCACGAGACCTCGAATTTTGAGCATCGATACCGCCACATATATATTATTAGGGATATTCCTCCTCTCGGGCGGACTCTCCCTCGCGGCAGCCGTGATGAACCGGGAATGGTTTTTCACCTCCCCGAGTGTGCGCGCCGTCACCGGGTCTCTCCCCCGCCGCCGCGCCCGCATCCTCTATGCCGTCATCGGCCTCGCCATCATCGCAATGGCCCTCTACATCTGCATCATGACACCGTCACGATAAAAGCCGCGGAGCGGCGTGTGGACAGGAACCCGCATGTAGCGAAAAAGCGTCGAAAACGCGGGTCTATAGTCGCACCCATAGACCCGCATCTCACGATGCTGCTTTACCGACAGTGACTTGTGTTAATCAACTGTATACCCCCCTTTGAGACCGAGTCGCGACATGTCGCGCCCATATAGAGCGGGAGACCATGCGAAACGAGGCGTCAAAAGAGCCCGCAGGGCGATATTATGTTAAACCCCGTATGGAGCGCAGCGAAATGCGGGGGAGGGGTCGCAATCCGAAATTATACAGAGCCCGCAAGGGCGATGTGATGGTAACAAATAACAGGACTCAAAGCCATGAGCTACGTCAATGCCTTATTCCACATCGTTATCTGCACCTACCAGCGAAAACCGACCATTCCGGCCGAGTTTGAAGAAGATGTGTATCGATTTATATGGGATATGTTAAAGCAACGCAGTTGCCGGTTACTCAGAATAAACGGCATAGGCAACCACATCCATCTATTCATCGATCTAAAACCGTCAATCGCCCTCGCTGATTTGGTCAGAGACATTAAGGCATGTACAAGCGGGTGGATGAGACGTGATTTCCGATTCCACACCTTTGAAAAATGGTCAAGGGGTTATTTTGCGGCATCGGTATCATACTCTCTCCGGGATTCCATCATCGAATACATAAAATGGCAACACGTCCATCACGGAGTAGAATCGATTGATGACGAAATGAAAAGATTGTGTGAAGAACAAGGCATGATATTTCATGAAGATTCCTATGAGTAATACCATCACATCGCCCTGACGGGCTCTAAAAGAAAAATCGCGCCGTAACCCCGCATTCCGCTGCGCTCCATGCGAGGCTTAACACAATATCGCCCTGACGGGCTCACTCTATTGCTCTTTTTAACGAAAACAGTTCCGCAAATCTCTTTTACCCATGACTATTCCCCACATCATCACACTCCCCGAGGCCGCGTCGACCAACACGTCGCTTGCAGCAATCGCTGCCGAGTCGCCCCACGGCACGGTTGTCACCACGCGCTGCCAGACTGCCGGGCGCGGACAGCGGGGCAACACTTGGGAGGCCGCTCCCGGGCGCAACATCACCATGTCGGTGCTGCTCAAACCCGAGACAATCCTTGCCCGCGAGCAGTTTGCCGTTTCCGAGGCTGTCTCGCTCGCCATAGTCACCGTCCTGCGCCGACATCTTCCCGCCGAGACCCGCGCCACCATAAAATGGCCTAACGACATCTATGTCAACGACCTCAAAATCTGCGGCATACTCATCGAAAATTCCCTCGTCGGGAACCGCATCGGCCACTCTATAGCCGGTATCGGCATCAACATCAACCAAGAGCGTTTTCTGAGCGACGCGCCCAACCCCGTCTCGCTTTTCCAGCTCACGGGCCGCATCACGCCTCTCGACGAAATCGAGCGCGAGTTTGTCGACGAAATCCTCGCCACCTTCTCCCGGGTCGACCGTCACGGAGGCGCATTGTCACTCCACGGCGACTACATCGAGTCACTGTGGCGCAACGACGGCTACTACCCCTACCTCGACCCCGCAACCGGTAACCGCCTGTCAGCGCGCATCGTCGATGTCGCCCCGACAGGCCACCTCACCCTCGCCATCCTCCCCGACGACCACACATCAACCTACGCCTTTAAAGAAATAACATCCTTGTTATGAAAGCATTGACAATCTCACTCCTTCTTGCATCAACACTAGTGCTCAACCTCAACGCGGCAAAACCCACTGCCTCGCGTCCCCAAGCCGTGGCAGGAGCCATCGCGTCAAGCCTCAAAAAAAAGACGATAACCGCCCAACCATCGACCGACATGATTGTGATGACCGAAGCCAACTACTCCACGGCCATTACCTATACCTACACAATCACCATTACCCCCAGCGGCATCGAATTTGAAGTCACCAACACGACCGGCACATCCACGGCTCGCGACTCTTACAATTTTGCCAATGGGACAAGTTTCAAAGGGTTGCTCAAAACCATCAACGATGCCAACATAAAAAATGAGCCTGACCCCGATGCAATGATGCTGTGCGGCGCGCCGTCTATTGACATATCCCTTTACAAAGGCTACAACAAATATGCCACAATTGACAGTCAGATGACAGGCAGCGTGTACTCGGTAATCAACTACATCTGCCGCATGATTCCCGACTATTCAACCGAGCGCTCCCGCCTTGAAAACGAATCGGAAAATCCCTGTCTCGACCCGCTTGACCCCGACTACGACCCGTTGCTTGACTTATAAGCCGCACGCCACATTTGTTAAAAACTCCCAAAAGACTTGCACCCGCAGTAAAAAAACCGTACCTTTGTCACAGATAAAAATATCAAGAAATCATTAGGATCTCGTAGCCTTCACGGCATCGAGATTCTATATTTTTTACGTTTGACCAAAACCCTCTCACTTTTAAAAATTCATTACTACCATGGCTATCACTTACATGACCAAGGATGGTTACAAGAAAAAAATGGAAGAAATCGCCTACCTCGAATCGGTAGAGCGTCCCCGCATATCAGCCGCAATCGCCGAAGCCCGCGACAAAGGCGACCTCTCGGAAAACTCGGAATATGATGCCGCAAAAGAGGCTCAGGGAATGCTTGAAATGAAAATTTCGCAGCTCAAAGACCTCGTTGCCAACTCGCGCATCATCGACGAGTCCAAGCTCAACAACCACGAGGTGCAGATTCTCAACCGCGTCAAAATCAAAAACGTGGCCAACGGCATGGCTATGGAATACACCATCGTCGCCGACAGCGAGGCCAATCTCAAGGAGAAGAAAATCGGCTCCAGCACCCCCATCGCCCAAGGTCTTCTCGGCCACAAACTCGGCGAAGTGGTCGAAATCAAGGTTCCCGCCGGCCTGATGAAATTTGAAATCGTGGAAATCAACTTCTAAACCGCGTCACGTCATGGCAACAATTTTCAGCAAAATAGCCGCCGGCGAAATCCCCTCCTACAAGATTGCCGCCGACGACCGCCACTATGCTTTTCTCGACATCAACCCCGTGGCACCCGGCCATGTCCTCGTCATTCCACGCCGCGAAGTCAGCTACATCTTTGACCTCACCGACGAGGAATACCGCGACCTGACCCTCTTTGCCAAGCGCGTCGCTGCCGCCCTCGAAGCCGTCATGCCCTGCAAGCGCATCGGGGTCGCCGTCATCGGTCTCGAAGTTCCTCACGCCCACATCCACCTCATCCCCCTCAACACCGAGAAAGATATGGACTTCTCGTCCAAAATGACACTTCCGGCCGAGGAAATGGAGCGCATCGCGACCGCCGTCAGCGCAAAATTTGATGAAATGAACTAATCAGGCACGGCAACTACACGACATTTCTACGAAATTTGTCAAAAAATTTGCCAGTCCCGATAAAAAGTTATAACTTTGCATCGCTTTAGACCTCGTAGCGCGAGGTTTGGGCACAAGGATTGTCTTATGGTGTAATGGTAGCACTGCAGTTTTTGGTTCTGCCTGTCTTGGTTCGAATCCAGGTAAGACAACGCGGAAAACGCTGAAACCGGTCGGTTTCAGCGTTTTTCCTATATATACTGTGTATATTTGTGCCATTGTTGCTGAATTTTTTATACTTTTGCGACAGGCAATGAAGTTTATTACTATGAATCGATTACTGAAATATTATGTCTTGTCACTGACGGCGATACTGATGTCGGCGACACAGGTCTACGGACTGACCGGCTCTTGGCGCGGAGACCTTGATCTGGGACAGATGAAACTCCCTCTCGTATTCAATTTTTCGGAAACCGTCGACGGCACCACGCAATGCACGCTCGACTCTCCTTCTCAGGGCGCAAAAGGAATTCCGGCAACTGTCACTTATTGCTCGGCCGACTCGGTTTCGCTGACATGCGGGGTGATAGGCGCGACTTATAACGGAAAAATCGCCTCGGAGGAAATCAAGGGGTCTTTCACTCAGCGGGGCTATTCGTTCCCGCTCACGCTGTCGCCCGAATCCCCGATAGAAGAACGCCGTCCTCAGACACCCAAGCCGCCGTTCCCCTACAGTGTCACCGACACGACTTTCGCGGCTCCCGACGGCGCGATTATGAGCGCGACCCTGACTCTCCCTAACCGGCCGGCTTCCGGCAAGATTCCCGCCGTAGTGATGGTGACCGGCAGCGGACCGCAGAATCGCGACGAGGAACTGATGGATCATCGCCCGTTTGCAGTCATTGCCGACCACCTCGCCCGCAACGGCATCGCCTCGCTCCGATACGATGACCGGGGCACCGGAAAATCAGACGGCAACTTTCTGACGGCCACCACTGACACACTCAAGGGAGATGCCGTGAGCGCAGTGTCGTTCCTCCGCTCGATTCCCGCGTTAGGACCGATCGGCGTACTGGGCCATTCCGAAGGCGGCACGATAGCATTCATGATGGGAGCCGAAGATATTCCCGATTTCATTGTTTCGCTTGCCGGAATGGCCGTCTCGGGAAAAGAGACACTGATGAGGCAGAACAGCCGCGGCCTTGACAAGGTGGGAATAACCGGAACAGATAAAGAAAACAGCCTCAGACTGATTGACGCGCTATTTGACACTATGACCGGGCAGCAAAGAAAAGGAATATCATCTCCCGTCGACATCGACTCGCTGGCCGCAGCGTCGGGAATTGCAGTGAACCCGCTGATTCTGTCATCACTTAAAATGACACAGCAGATGCGCACCCCTTGGCTGGACGCTGTCATCGGCCTGAATCCGCGCAATTACCTGAAGAAGATAAAATGCCCGGTCTTGGCGCTAAACGGCGACAAAGATGTTCAGGTTGAACCCGACAACCTGACAGTCATTAAGAATCTCGTGCCACAGGCCGAGACAATGCTGATGCCCGGACTCAACCACCTGATGCAACATGCCGTGACAGGCGAAATGAGCGAATATGGCGAGATTCGCGAGACAATCTCACCCGAAGTCCTCGATGCAATAGTCCAATTTATAAGCAGATTATAGGCCGGTAATCCCGGATTCAGTCACGGCTCTTTCATTTAAACT
>DLAR01000101.1:0-2107 GCA_002494015.1 Porphyromonadaceae bacterium UBA7042
TTTTTTAAATGAAAGAGCCGTGATTGTATCGCCTCATGTTAGCGGTAAAAATTTTTATTATCGGCGAAAATATCGTACCTTTGCAAAGCATTATTGGCCGACAATCGTGTTGTCAGCCTTACACTTAATCTGGCGATGACTTCGTCAATCGACATAACTATCGAATTACCACATGGTTACACCATCATGAGGGATTTATCGTTATGTCTCAAAAGCCGAATCTTACATTTTTTATGATGCCGGCTTACCCCCACACCTCGACATTCAGCCTCTCACGTCTTCTGCCGCAGGGACGACCCGAATATTACCGGGCCGCGCTCACCGCGCTACGCGATTATGCCCGTTGCGAATCAATTTCCACCGACAATCTCACCCCTGAATTCATAAACGGTTTTATTGAACGGTTACTCAAATCGGGAAAATCGCAACATACCGTAGCCGCCTACTTTCGCGCCCTGCGGGCAATATACAATTCAGATGTAAAAAAAGGCATCTGTCACAAGAGCGATGCGTTTAAACTCACAACAACCCTCGCAGTTACCTCCCCCGAAACGACTCTGACCGAAAAGGAGCTTTCAACCCTTGCCGACAGTGATTTCTCCCCGCTGACATCCTATAACCGGGTGCGCGACCTCATCTTGTTCAGTTTCCACTGCCGGGGCCTTGAAATCAGCGAAATACTCAGGCTAAAAACCGACTGCGTCAACAATCAGCATCTCGTCACAGCAGCAGGCCGCTTCCTCATCACCTCCCCCCTCGCCGAAATCATCGAACGCTATCACACTGCCGACTGCACACTGCTCTTGGGTAACTCAATGCCCTCAGAGGAGGCCATCGGTGGCATAATGGAGAAAATCAACCGATTGACCGGCTTGAAAAAAAGCCTGCACACCGTCTCCATCCGCGCCACATGGGAATCAATCGCCCGCAGTCACCGCATCGACCCGGAAATTCTCCCCGACAATGCCGCGGCACGCCTCTCGGCCATCATCACCCGCTCGGAACTCCGCTGGTGGGCAATCGTCAACAACGACTTTGACAACATCGACAATCTTGCCGAACACATCGCCACACACCGCGACACATTTATTCCGCGACTGACAATCGCCCGGAGAACCCCGCAAGGGATAAAGCACAGGCCCGACCCGTCAGTGGCAAGGCTGATGTTTGTCCGCGCAACCCGCGCCGAAATCCACGACATTCAGCAGCGACTTGCCGACCGCGCGACAGTGATGTACACCTTTGCCGACGGCAACCGGCGCTACTCCCCTGTCCCCGACTATGACATGCACATCTTCCGCCTCGCCGTCACAAACGGCATGAACGGAATCGAAGATACCGATGCCGACAACCGTCCACTGCGACCCGAACAACATGTCGTCATCGTCGGCCACCCCCTGTTTGACGGACTGGAAGGATACATCGAAACCGTCGCCGCCGACCGCGTCAACGTGACCGTGCGCCTACCGTTCTTCAAACTGCGGTTTATCACTCCCAAAATCCGCCGCGAATTTATCAGGGCAATCAGCTAAACTATTCAACTTTCACAAGCTCAAGCTGAAAAGAACAAAGTGAAACGTGAAATCAGGCTACGCCTGAATGAAGATAACGGATGGGGTATAACAAGCATAAATAAACCCTTCACCCAGAACTTTAAACCCACAGGAAAATGAACATAGCAGTTGCCGGGACCGGATACGTCGGTCTCTCCATCGCCACGCTGCTCGCGCAGCACAACCGCGTAACAGCAGTCGACGTGATTCCCGAAAAAGTTGACCTCATCAATAACCGCCGCTCGCCCATTCAGGACGAGTATATTGAGAAATACCTCGCCGAAAAGCAGCTCGACCTCACCGCAACGCTCGACGGCGCAAAGGCTTACAGCGACGCCGACTTCGTCGTAATCGCCGCCCCGACCAACTACGACCCCGTCCGCAACTACTTCGACACATCCCATGTCGAGGAAGTCATCGACCTCGTCCTCAGCGTAAACCCCGACGCGGTCATGGTCATCAAATCCACCATCCCCGTCGGCTACTGCCGCTCCCTCTACATGCGCTACGCCGCCCGCGGTGTCCGCCGTTTCAACCTCCTTTTCTCCCCCGAA
>DLAR01000101.1:2451-3016 GCA_002494015.1 Porphyromonadaceae bacterium UBA7042
CCTCGACGAGGCCGCCCGCACCTTTGCCGCCCTCCTCCAGCAGGGCGCCATCAAGCAGGACATCCCCACCCTGTTCATGGGCATGAAAGAGGCCGAGGCCGTCAAGCTCTTTGCCAACACCTACCTCGCCCTGCGCGTCAGCTACTTCAACGAACTCGACACCTACGCCGAGGTCAAGGGACTCGACTCACGCGCCATCATCGAGGGCATCGGCCTCGACCCGCGCATCGGGACCCACTACAACAACCCATCATTCGGCTACGGCGGCTACTGCCTCCCCAAGGACACCAAGCAGCTGCTGGCCAACTATGCCGACGTGCCGCAGGACATGATGACAGCCATCGTCCAGAGCAACCGCACCCGCAAGGACTTCATCGCCGACCAAGTGCTCCGCATGGCAGGGTGGTACGACTACTCCACCCAGAACCACTACGGAGCCGCGCCCGAGGGCGAATGCGTCATCGGCGTCTACCGACTGACGATGAAAAGCAACAGCGACAACTTCCGCCAGTCATCCATCCAAGGCGTGATGAAACGCATAAAGGCCAAAGGCGCCACCGTCATC
>DLAR01000107.1 GCA_002494015.1 Porphyromonadaceae bacterium UBA7042
TTGCAGATTTTATTTATCAGCTGACATGTTTCCGTGGGTTGCGAAACCGCAACCACGGCTATTCAAAGAATAATCCTTACGGATTAAGACCCCGTTTTTAAACAACTTCTTAACCTTACTCAAGGTTTGCTACACCCCCTCGAATGCTCAAAAGAGTTTTCAGCTCAACTTCCGTGATGGACATAAAAAAAGAATGAGTAACGCAAGACGAATCTTGACAATTACTCATTCTCCTCTCTCCTCTGCGGTGCGGACGGGACTCGAACCCGCGACCCCTAGCGTGACAGGCTAGTATTCTAACCGGCTGAACTACCGCACCATCTCTTTGGTTGAGAGCTCCACAGCATATTCCGCTGTTTTGCGAGTACAAAGTTAATACGGCTTTTTCAACCGTGCAAATTTTTTCACATATTTTTGCAATTTTCATCCTGTGGCGGTGATGTTTTATCGGGATAATTGATTTCTTCCAAGATTGGAAAGTTAAAATAGCCTATTTTATAGGTCAGTTCCACCTTTGTCCCGATTGGACTTCTATATAGATCATCATTAAAAACGCGCGTCGGGTATCCAAATTCGGGAAGGTAGACCTGCGAGGCATGACGGGAAAACTTCCCTCGGCCCACTGTTTCCCGTCCCGAGAGCTCCCCTGTGACAACAATATGGATGTCCTTGGCAAACAGGTAGTTGATGCCGTTGATAGCGAATAGTATGGCTATGTTGAGGACAAAGCCGATAAAAAATCCGGATATACCACCCAAAATTATGCTTGGAAAAATAGATTCATCCACATCTTTTTTCTTTATAAAAATGATGGTTGCTATGATGGGACAAGCTATCCAGATTGCGATAAACAGCCATGATGGTAAATGATTCAAGGTTTTGTCATCCAACCATCCATAAGCGAATCCAAGTGGCGCAAGGATGAGGAAGGCCAAGATGTTGCGAACTACCTTTGGCAGTTTCTCATACCACGGTTTTTTATAAGGCTTAGGCCACATTATACCGCTATAGTTTTCCCTTTTCATGGTTTTACTCTTTCATCTTTACGATAATCAGGCCGTCGGGGTGGCCGGGGAGGTCTTTCCTGACGGTTATTGACTCGATTTGTGATGCGTCGACCTTTTCCATATCCTCCATTGGAATCAATTCCCCGCCAATCATGACATCGGGTGTCCCGGCGGCTTTTTGCGGCTTATTTACGGCGGTTACATTGTTCAGTTCCTGCAGAGATGTGCTCACAACGGGCGAGGCCAGCACAAAACCTGCACACAGGAGGCCCGGCAGCAGGAAAAGCAGTCGCCATGCGGCCCTTTTTGTCGCGTCGCGCTGCATCATCACTATGCGGTCGCGGAGCGGACTGCGGCTCAACGCGTTGGCGAGGGCGGGAAAACGGCATCGGGCGGCTCGCGAAATGAGCAGCAGTTGGTAGTCGCGCTTGTCGGCCCCGCTGTCGATGACGCGGCGGTCGGCCTGATATTCGTGAACCTTGCGCAACTGGCGCAACAGTAGCCATGCGGCCGGATTGAACCAGTCGAGGATGAGGAAAATCTGTGCTATGGCGAGGTCGTAGCGGTGGCGCAGGGTGACATGCTGCATTTCGTGACACAGCACGGCAGCGGGAGCGGTTTCGTAGTCCCGGCGCGACATGACGATGCGCCCCATCCATGAAAACGGGGAATAGTTGTCGTTGTTAAGCAGGGTTATCTTTAGGCCGCGGGAATCGGTGACTTTGCTCCCTCGGGCCACCATGCGCCACACCCGAAACCATGCAACCGCTGTCACAAGCAACATTATTGCAGTCCCCGCGAGGTAGATGATGACTGCGATGCGTGTTATTGAGATAGATGAGGCGCTTTCGTCGGCCACGGCATTGATTGCGGCAATCTGTCCGCTTGCCGGTGAGGCGGGGTGGGGCACACCCGTGATGGCGGCGAGGATGGAAACCGTGTAGATGGCAAGAATGGCTGACCGCATGAGCGCGGGGGCATTGATGCGCGAAATTGCGGCCTTGTAGACCACATAGAGAGCCGACAGAACGACTGAGGCGACAATCGCGCGGGAGAGAAACAGTCCGGCTGTCATTGTTTCTGTTGCTTTTTTTCGACTAAATCAATCAGGTCTCGCAGCTCGTCGACCGAGATTTTTTCCTCCTCGACCAGCGACGACACCGCCCCGAGATAGCTGCCCGAGAAGTAGCCGCGTATCACCGACGACAACGACCGGCTGCGGATTTCCTCGATGGGTGCGACCGGGGCATAGCGGAACGCGCCGCGCTCGGCGGTATGGGTCACATAGCCCTTTGCTTCGAGATTGCGGATGTTGGTCGAGACCGTGTTGAAATGCGGCTTGGGGTCGGGATACAGTTCCACGAGCTCGCGCACCGGTTTTGGCCCATATTTCCACAGCATCTGCATCAGTTCTTCCTCTCGGTCGGTCAGCGGGGGATATTTCATAATCAGTCGGGATTCAAGATTTTTACAAGATACAAAAGTAGTAAAAATTTCATTTTGTGAAGGATAGTGTCAGTAGAAATTCGCGGCCACGGAGGGAATAGGAGGCGGTGTGGCGGTTGATGCCGTCAAAGATTGTGTAGTCGTAATGGCGCGTGTTGAAGATATTGTTGACTTCGGCTGTGAGGCGGAACCGGCTGAACCGATAGCGCACACTCAGGTCGGCAAGCGTCATTCTTTTGGTGACACCTTCGGCAAGCTCACGTCCCGACAGGTCGGCATGCGCGCGGAATTCGAGACCGGCGAGAGGGTATAGCGACATGGCGACGCGGTGGGTCTGCACAAAGTAACAGCTGCGGTTTCCGGGAAAGCGGGAGAATGTGTGGCCGATGTCGCCGCGATAATCAACTTCAATCCATGACCACGGACGCGCGTTGACTGTGGGAGATATGGTGTAGGAGCGGCCGAAGTAGGTTACGGCACCGGCGTTCCGGACCGTTACACTCCGGCTCCACGACCCGTTTAGGGCAAGGGTGAGCTTAGTACGGACGGGGCGAATCTGTTTGGTTGCCGCCAGCGAGCCTGAGACGAAGTCGGCATCATTGGGGATGGCAAACGCTACGGTGTTGACGCTGCCCGTGGTGATTTCCTGTCCCGCAATGAGGTTGCTGTGGCGTCGCGAGGCGTTGAGCGAGGCGTTGAAGAAGAACATCTCGGCCGGTTTCTGAAATTTGTAGGCTATGAACCCTGAAAGTGTGCGCGAGTCGGCGATGAGGCCGGTGCGGGTCGATGATGAGAGATAATCGGTCTGAACCGGGGCGGTCAGGAGGTCGATAATGTCGCCTGTGCGATATTCCCGGTCGGCACTGAGAGTGAATGTCGATGGCGCGGCGGGGCGGTAGGTGAGGAATATGCTCGGAGAGATGGCGGGACGGAATCGGCGCGCGTTGACGGGGGTTGACCCGGTGTTGCGGTAGTCGTAATACTCGCCCCGGACCGATGCCGTGGCGCGGAGGCTTAGCAGATTCTCGGGGTGAGCGTATTCATAGGTGGGCTCCACCTTTATACTGAAGTTTTCGCCATGCAGACGGTTGGCGGCGCGGTCACCGTCGAGGCGCGTCGTCATGCGGTCTGATGACAGGGAGAATCCGGCGGGAAGATAGAGAGTCGAGCGGCGGTGTTTCCATGAGGCCGAGATGCGCCCCGAGGCTTTAAAACGGTCGGATCGGGCAGTCTGGAGGATGTTTTCGGCTCCCGACACGGCGATGCTGCCCGAGGGTGACGCGAGATAGTTGACAAGGGCCGAGATATGCCATTTCGTCCCTCTGTGGCGCAGGGTGGTTGAGAAATCGTTGGCTATGCTGTAGCCGTCAAACCGCTGTTGTTGGCCGTATTCAAGGTTATTGGCCGTGACGGGCAGACTGTTGCGCAGAATCGATGCCCGGGCCGAGAATTTGTTGGATATAAACCGATTGTCGCTGTCAAGGCGATACTCGACGGCAAGGGCCGGATTGTGTTCCGTAGACCGTGAGGTCGAGCTTTGCGTCATGGTGATTTGCTGTCCGTCGGGGAGGAAATATTCAGTCATGGATTCTGACGAAAACCTCTCGCTGGTATATACATAGTCGACATTCGTGCGCCATGTCGCATCCTCGCCCCGCTTGTTGATGAGGTTGATGGATACCGAGCGGTCGGTCGGGGAGATGTAGCGGTTGCGGGAGAGGGGCGGGGTCGCGGCCGATAGATTGCCGAGCAGATTGGCGTCGGATGGGTCGGCAGTCGTTTTGCCGTAGTGAATGACATGCTCGTCGGCTGCAAATGCCGCCGTGTTTCCGAGTTTGGCGGTCAGTATAGCCTGAAAAGTGGAGTTGAACATCATCCCCGCGCCCGATAGTCGGTAGCGCCAAGCGTCATCGCCGCGTCCTGCGGTCGCCTCATAAGTGCCTGTAGGCTTGAACCTTGCCCACGGTTCGAGCCTGATGTTAAGGGCCACGTCGTCGCTGAAACGGTCTCGGTCAATCTTGCGGTCATGGTGTCCCGAGATGATTTCGACTGTCTTGACACTTGACGCAGGGATATTGTTGGTCGCCACATTATATTTTCCCCCGAGCAGGTCGAGACCCTCGATTTTGAACTGCGAGATGGCTTTACCCTGATACTTGACCTGTCCCGAGGAGGCCACATCGACCCCCGGGAGCTTGCCGAGCGCGTCGCGCAGCGTGACATCTCCCTTTCCGGCAAATGATTTAAGATCATAGGCAAGCGTGTCGCCGCGCTCGGTAATCGACGGCGCGGCGACAATCACCTCTTTCAGCGCCAATTGACGCGGCTCAAGGATGATGTCGCGGGTGGCAGTGGCAGCCGGGACGGTGTCGCACGATGGGGCGTAGCCAAGACTTTCGGCCATGAGTCGAATCGTTCCGGCATCGCTGTCGGTGGTCAGCGAATAGGCCCCGCTGTCAGTTGACACGGTATAGGTGAGGGTGGTTTTCCCGTCGAGCAGTCTGACAATCGCGCCGTCGACCGGAAGGCTGTCAGGAGTGGTGACGGTCCCCGAGATAGTGCATTTCCCCCATGCTGCCAACGGCATGAGATGCAGCATTATCAGGGCGATGCAGTTATTCCTGTTCAAAGGGGACATATCCGTCGGGATAGGGGTGGAACGGGGTGCCATTGATTAGCATCAGAGGTTTGCCCCCTTCGGTGTTCACTACGGTGATGTCAGTTATTGACTCAGGGAGAATGTTGTTCCACGGGTCTTTTTCAAACTCGTTTTTCAACTTGACAAACTTATCGCGCGAGGTCGTGACGGCAGTGCGCGGAATTGTTGTCGGGATGACCGACGAGCCTTGGCGCAGGGTGGTCAAAATGAAAGAATGGACCCCGTCGTTGCTTGCGGCTTTCACTACGAGTCCCGGTAGGCCGGTGAGTTTCCACGGCCCGAAAGAAACGGGTACTTCGGTCGTGTACCATGCCGTCCAGTCGCGGCCGCCATAGGTGGCGGTTGCTTTGTGGCACTCATATCCCGCGATGGTGTCAACCTCCCCGGCGAGAGTCCACGGGAGTGGGTAGGCGGTCTCGGTATAGGTGTAAAGATTGGGCGCGATGGGGGAGATGACGGTCATTTTGCCCGAGGGGAAACCTTGCAGGATGGTCTGGTCGATAAAGCTCTCGCAGCGCAGCTCGCGGGAGAGGAATCTGTTGAACTGCTCGCGGTCGGTATCGCCCGATCGGCGCAGCGAGTCGGTCGCAAATGACGTGTAATCAATAAATCGCGCGACACTCGGGGCGATTTGCAGCATTGCCGCGCCTGTCGACCGCTTGTCGCCGTTGAGGAGGTCATAGCAGTAGATGCACTCGGCCACGGCTGCCACATCGCCGGGCGACGAGGCGATTTTTTCGACTTTTTCAGGCGCTTTCTGATTGGAGGAGACCCCTGTTATCTGCTGAGACTGTGCCGCTGCCGTCATGGAGGCCATGATGATGAGGGTGGTGACAAATGTTTTCATTGAGTATTGAAAAATGATTTGCCGCAAAGGTATAACTAAATATTTAGTTGGGCAATGTTTTAACTAAATTTTTAGTTGTGATCAGGGCCGGCGCATGAAATTTA
>DLAR01000061.1:0-12581 GCA_002494015.1 Porphyromonadaceae bacterium UBA7042
GCACTTCGATTTGGAATCTTCACAGTCCACGGCGCACTGCACTTTTTCGTTGCCGAGATGTTATATAAAAATACTATTTACCCTGATTCGACTATGACTGAAAAGCTGAAAGGAAACATTTTGATGCTCGGATCCAAGATTTGTTCGGGATTGAACCAAAACGCGCTGCGCTACCTGCTGCCCCGATGGATGAACGGTACTGCGGGCGCGGCATTAAGGCTCTGCTGGGGCGCGGCTGCATATTGGGTTATCGGTCTGTTCAAGGGGCATGAGGCCTCCCCCACCACTCTGAAGCAGCGCATGATTTTGCTTGGGTTCGGTGCCGTGTGTGTTTTCGGCTACATGTTTCTGTTGGTGGAGTCTCTGACCTATACCACCCCTATTTCCTCGGCATTGATTCTCAGCACTGAGCCAATGTGGGTGTTTATTCTCTGTGCGATGTTTTTCGGTGAAAAAGGAACGGTTAAGAAATTTATAGGAATCGCATTGGGATTCGCCGGAGCGTGTATGTGCATCTTCACCCAAAAGAGTAGCGATATAGCCTCCAATCCCTTACTCGGAAACCTGTTGTGTGCAGGATCGACAATCATCTACTCTGTCTATCTCGTGCTGTCGGCGAGGATTCTGAAAGGCATAGACTCAATCACAATGCTGAAATGGACATTTCTCGGGGGAGCGGTTTCGTCAATAGCCGTCGTAGCGATGTCCGGAGCCGACGCTCCCGTCCTACACGAAAGCCTGTTTTCAACCCCGATGCTGACACTGCTGTTTGTGCTCGTCTTCCCTACCACCGTAAGCTACCTGCTGCTGATTGTGGCCCTGAAAGTGCTTAAAACCACTGTAGTGGCAGTCTACGGCTATGTCACGCTGATTGTCGCGGCAATTGCCAGCTATATTCTCGGGCAAGACAGGTTTGACTGGTTTCAGGCAATAGCGTTTGTCTTGATTGTGGCATCGGTCTATCTGGTCGAAATTGCCGAGGGGGAATAAGAATCACAGGGCCCTGTGGCGATGTATCAGCCATAGGACCCTGTGATTGTATCTGTCAGACTTCGGAATTAACCAGTCTATTACTTTTCGTACTTCTTGAGGATGACAGTGGCATTGTGACCACCGAAACCAAAGGAGTTGGACAAGGCAGCGCGCACTGGGCGTTCCTGAGCCTTGTTGAAAGTAAAGTTGAGCGAGTAATCGATGTTCTCGTCCTCGTCACCTTCCTCGTGGTTAATAGTCGGGGGAACGATGTCGTTCTCGATTGCCTTGATGCTCAGCATGGCCTCAAGCGCGCCGGTAGCACCGAGGAGGTGGCCGGTCATCGACTTAGTAGAGCTGATGTTAAGCTTGTGGGCATAGTCACCGAACACCTCGACAATAGCCTTGATTTCAGAGATGTCACCGACGGGTGTCGATGTGCCGTGAACGTTGATATAGTCGATGTCTTCGGGCTTCATGCCGGCATCTTCAAGCGCATTCT
Source organism: Porphyromonadaceae bacterium UBA7042 (assembly GCA_002494015.1). Classification (GTDB taxonomy): domain Bacteria; phylum Bacteroidota; class Bacteroidia; order Bacteroidales; family Muribaculaceae; genus Duncaniella. Next base: position 1,475 of record DLAR01000061.1, read on the forward strand.
TCATCGAGAGGATAGCGCCGAGACCCTCGGGATGGGTAGCGGTGAGGTGGTGAGCGTCGGCGCTCATGCCACCACCGGCAACCTCGGCATAAATCTTGGCGCCGCGGGCGATAGCGTGTTCAAGTTCTTCAAGGACAAGCACAACCGAACCTTCGCCCATCACGAAACCGTCACGCGACGCGCTGAACGGGCGCGATGCAGTCTCGGGTGAATCGTTGCGGGTCGAAAGGGCGTGCATAGAGTTGAAACCGCCCACGCCGGCAGGATAAATGGCGGCTTCGGCACCACCGGTAACGATAGCGTCGGCCTTGCCGAGACGGATCAGGTTGAATGCGTCGATAATGGCATTGTTGGATGAAGCACAGGCTGAAACGACGCCGAAGTTGGGACCGTGATAGCCATATTCCATCGAGACGTGGCCGGATGCGATGTCAGCAATCATCTTGGGGATGAAGAAGGGGTTGTATTTAGGACCCTGATCTTCGTGTACGGCATAGTATCCGGCTTCTTCTTCAAAAGTGTGAAGACCGCCGATACCGGCGGCGATGATAACACCCACGCGGTTCTTGTCAAGGTTCTGGGCCTCCTCCATGCCAGAATCGGCGACTGCCTGACGGGCAGCAACGAGCGCATACTGGGCATAAAGGTCAAGCTGACGCGCCTTGCGGCGGTCAAAATGGTCGGCAGCATTGAAATTCTTGACTTCGCAGGCAAACTGTGTCTTGAATTTAGAAGCGTCAAAGTGGGTGATGGGGGCAGCACCGCTCTTACCGGCAACAGCGGCCTCCCAAGTGGTGTCGACATCATTACCGAGCGGGGTAATGGCACCGAGACCGGTGACAACAACTCTTTTTAATTCCATGTATATAAGTTAGGAGAAAGATGTTAGTAAATAGAGGGAAGTGTAAATATACCGAATAGGCTCCTCCGGCCGTAAAGGTGGGAAGAGCCTTGTGACAACCCGGTTACGGGATCTGTAATTCTTACTTGTTAGCAGCTTCGATGTAGTCGATAGCGTCCTTTACAGTCTTGATGGTTTCAGCCTGATCGTCGGGGATAGTGATGCCAAATTCTTTCTCGAATTCCATGATGAGCTCAACGGTATCGAGGCTATCGGCGCCAAGATCCTTGGTGAATTCTGCAGTTTCAGTTACTTCGTTCTCGTCAACGCCGAGTTTATCAACGATAATAGCTTTAACGCGTGATGCAATTTCAGACATAGTTTAAGTTTTTTATGATTAATAAATTTCTTTTTCGCGGTGCAAAGTAAGCAAAAAATCTTTAATTATTAAAACTTTCGGGCATTAAAGTTGTTAATGAGGCTGTTTTTTATGTCCGGACAGCCTTTTAAGCCGTTGCTTTATTGAATATTGAATGTAATCGGCAGCGTGTACCACACATTGACCGGCTTGCCGCCTACTGTCCCGGGGTTCCATTTAGGCATGGACTTGACGAGCCTGAGCGCCTCCTTGTCCAAGTCGGCATCCACGCTGCGGATGACTTTCGTTTCACCGATAGAACCGTCAGAAAGGACGACAAACCGAACAACCACGCGCCCTTTTATATTATTCTCGGCTGCCGCCGGAGGATATACCATATTTTTGGCTATCCAGCCATACAATTGGCTGTTTCCTCCGGGGAAAGAGGAAGCTACCTCGGCGCGGCTGACAACTTCCGTGGAAGACACTGTCTCAACTGCCGGGGCATCTTCACTCTTGACAGGCGGCTCTGTATGTTCCTGTTCACATTTGCTCTCAGGCACATATAGCTCAACATTGTTTCGCGCGGCCAATGACGAGCCTGCGGCCAAAAGCGTGACGATACACGCGACCACTATTTTTTTCATATCGGGCTGTAAAAGTGTTTATTATAATTATAAAGAGTGTCAGCGCGGCATTACTCGTTAAGGAGGGCCTTGACCTCGGGGGTTAGGTACTCGTTAAGCTCATAGGGGTAGACGGCCACGTCGATGTTGCCCATCGAATAAGGAGCGATGTCGTAGGGGTTGAAGTGGAACACGATCACATCATTGTTGATGTAAGGCTGGCCGGGCGAGGTGAACTGCGAGACAAATACCCCCGCGTTTTCAAGCTGTGACTGATTCACGCCGAGCTGACGGGCAAGGCAGTTCTTGACGATAGCGAGAACCTCTTTTTCACTACCTGCGCGGAACATGTTATCAGCAGTCAGCACACAACCGCGCGAAAGATCGTAGGTGAAGGGATGGCTTGCGCCGTAGGGATGTGCTCCGCCGGTATAGGCAAAGGCTGAAATCTGATATGTCACCATCTGCTCGTTGACCTCTACAAGAGTCGCCGTCACGTCATAGAAATATGGGGCTGCGTCATCTCCGCCGGGGATAGAATCGATGGCGGTGCATTTGGCATCTTCCCCGAGGAACGATGTGTCGGTCGTGTAACCGGTAATAATCTTGTCTATATTGCGGTCAGCGACTTTGTCATGACCAAAAGAATAGCTGACAATGGTGTCCTGAAGTGACGAGATGTCAAAATCGCCTATTCGCTCAGGCCATTGAACGGATGCGCTGATGTCAATATACACGGTATCAACGTCAGTCCGGAAAAATTTTTCGGCTGATTTAACAGTCATATTGACCTCAAAGTTCCGCACACCATCGGTCGAGGACGCCCCCGAACCGTTGTTGCTGCCACACGAAACAGCCATCAAGGCTGCCACACATCCCACGAGGGGCAAATAGATTTTCTTCATATCCTGATATTTTGCTTTTTACAATAACAACCATAGGTTGCTTTTTATTGTTCAATCATTCAACTTTTATGATACCACCGGCGGAATGGGCGGTAAGCTGCGGGGCATACTGGCTCTGTACTGCCGCTATGCCCGAGGCATATTCACCGGCGTTGTTGACCCACATATCATAGCCGATCTGATAAGTTCCCTTGGGAAGCCTGTCGATGAAAATCTTGGTGGCCGAGTCGCGGTTTTCACGATAGAAGTAGATACCTTCTGTGAAAATCGGTGTCGGGAGCTGCTCGACAGGTTCAAAACAAGCGGGACGGTCGTCAACGACAGCGACATAGTCCATGTCACGGCCAACCTTGATTGTCAACATCACGCGCACCTTGTCGCCGGTGGCGAGAGGGCCGGAAATATCGGCGGTGGTGACTCCGTCGGGGGTAGAATTCACAAGCAACAGTTTTTTCTCGACCGACACAGCGTCGCAAGATGCGGCCTCGACATCGGCCATTACATCGGTAAACCGGCAGTAGACCGCGCCCCACGAGGGAGCGTCGCCGGGCTTGTTGACCGAGAGTGTCGCTCCCGAGGGGGAGAGACGTGAAATGTCAGTGCGGAAATAGCCGGTAATTTTTTCAACCTTGTCAGGCTCGACAACGCTCTCCCCTACCCTGACTGTCGCCCCTTGGGCGGGAGCGACCCAGCGTCCCGAGGTGGAGAGTATTGACGCGATTACTTCGGTCGTGGTGACAGACGTGCCCCAGTCGTTGGCCTCTTTCTGAAGAATAAGCCACTGGCGAATCATGTCGATGTCCTTGCAGCCGGGATCGACGGCGTGGAACGCCTCCAGCAGCACGGCGGTAGTTCCGACTTTGCCCATTGACCAAAGGGTCATGTTGTCAAGCGACGGCCACCACATCCCCTTGGAGGGAGAGGTTTCGGCATACTGGCGCAACGATTCTACAATCTGCCCGGCGACACCTTTGTTGCCACGGTTAGAGAGAATGAGCGCGTAGACACCCTTGTCAAAAATAGAGCCGTTCTTCCATCCGGCCACGATGCGCTGCACCATCGCGTTGCTGACTGCCGCGGCCGCGGTCGACTGCCTGACATCGGGATAAAGAGTGCGCAGATAGGTGTAAAGGGTGTAATCTCCCTTAGGATACTTGCGGTAAGCCTTTGCAGTCTCGCTGTCAATCCACTTGACGGCGCGGGTCATCATGGCGCGGAGGTCGGAATTGTCGGGGAGGTAGCCGAGGGATGCAAGACGCCCCATCATGAGGAGAACATTCTCGGTAGACCACTGCGATGCCTCGCTGCACTTGTCATACCACGCCCATCCGCTACCGCGTTCAAGGCGTTTGAGCAGTGCGACCGACGTCGAGTAGACATTCTTTATCTGCTTTTTATCAAAGAGGAGCGACAAGCGGGTCATGCGCTCGGTATCACTGCGGGCATCCATCATCCACGGGGTTGCGTTGAGCAGCACAATCTTCAGATCGGCGTTGCGCTCAAGCATCGACACGAGAGTCGAATCGCTGCGGTCGCTGCGCTGCCACTCGCGGAGGGCATCGGCGACAACGGGGTTGGAACGGAGCAATCCGTCGGCAACCGCAGCCGAGAAGATTGATGCGCCGGCCTCGTTGGCTGTGGATGGTTCGAGATTGAGGAGGCCCGGAAGGGCGGTGACCACATACCACGCGGGGTTCTCGCAGAACTGGAGGGTAACGCGGGCATCGGCGGGCATCGAGGGAAGTGTCATCGAGAAATCAGCCTCGGAAGGTTGCAGATAGAACGGCACAGTCTCGATAACCGGAGTTGTCGATGGCTGAACCGGTATGAGCGACTGCTCGCCGTCGGCAAAACCGGCAGCGGAGGACTTTACCCGATAGCCGATGAATGGATTATCCATCGGGACAGAGAGTGTTGTCGAGACAGTGGCCGACTTGCCCGGCTCGATGACATCGTCACTCGACTGAGAGGCTGTCACCGCGCCTGACACGGCATCGAAAATCTCGACAACGGTATGGACAGCCTGCACGCTGTCACTGTTGTTCATCACCGAGGCGAGTATCACGGCCCGGTCGCCGGTGCGGAGGAAACGCGGCAAGTTGGGCTGCACCATAATCGGCTTGTTGGCAAGCACGGTAGCGGACGCGGTAGTGGTCAGCAATTTGTCAGTGAACGCGAGAGCGTTGAAACTCCATGTTGTATTGGCATTGGGGACAGTGAACGAGAACGACAGACGGCCGTCGGCATCGGTTGTCAGCATAGGGCGGAAGAAAGCAAGCGGAGTCTCCCCGTCTCTATAGGCGAAGGGGGTAGTCTGAGGACCGTCCTGCGCTGACGCAGACACAACAGCCGACTCGGCAAGCATTACCCCTCCCGTGATTTGAGCGACATCCATATCGGCTTCAAATTCCTCGTCAACAGCCAATTCTTCTTTATGCTCTCTGACAACGTTTAAATCATCAGTTCCCGCTTCGGCATTATAAGCGGTGGCTTTCATGGTGCCGCGCAGACGCATGTTGTTGAAACGGTACATCGAGCGCGCTCCGAATCCCATATTCCACAGTTCAAAATGAGGGTCGGTTATAGATACACACTTTAACTGCTTAGAATCGGGAGCTGCCACCCAAGAGTGAGAGGTGGAAGATAATGAAGGCCCATTTATATGGAATCCGGGGGTAAAGCCTGTCCGCGGGTATAACCGCCAGCTTTGTTTTGCCAAAGCATCGAGTGCCTGATTGTACATGTCAAGAATAACTGCGGAGCGAATGCCGTCACCTTTCTCATCCTTGACTCGGAATGTCCATGTTTCCTGACTGCCCGGAACGACATGGTCGCGGAATGTCTCAATCTCAAATTCTATTGACGGTTTCGGTTCTGCAATCTGTACCTCATAAGAATTTTGCGCGGTCTGATAATTACCGACACACAAAACAGAAAGACCGGCATCTCTGACATCGGATGGAAGTGAGACGGGAAGGGTGTGCATACCGGCAGGAACCTTTACCCACTTCTGTTCCACCATCTCACCGGCCGAGGTAAGCGTCACGAGCAGATGGGCGTCAAAGCCGGTGGCATAGAGCAGATGGCCTTTCTTGCCTTTCTCCATTTTCAGTGTCACACCCTGCGGAGTCCAGAACAGCTTGTCGGGGACGGGCGAAAGAGCGTCGGTCGGACGATAGAGAATCACGTTGTCAATGACAGCATCGGCAAGCGACGGATTGTCAAGAGTCAAAACGAGTTCGTACCGGCCTGATTTCACAGCCGAGAAATCAACCACGGGATTAGTGCCGGTGAAAGAGCCTGACGCAATAGTGTCTTTCCCGGCAACAAGGCGGTAGTTGACCGACAGCGATATAACGCTGTCGTTGTAGTCCACGACCTTTACATCGAGACTGACAGGGCGGGAAATATCATAATTGTTTTCAATCAAGGATTCAATCGAGTAACGGGTACCTGTCATAAACCTCGTCGAGGCATCCTGACTCTCGCCTGTCGACGACAGCGCGGTAAAATTGGCCGTGAACACTCCGCCGGGAATGGGAGAATTTTCAAGGATGTCAGCCGGGATGACGGCGGTAAACGAGCCGTCGGGGCCGGTCGTCACCTCGGTCGAATAGAATGAGACGGGACGCGAGTAGTTGCGCCACCAGACAATCGAGCGGGAGGCGGACAGGTCAATGGTCACGCGGGCATCGGAAACCGGGAAACCGGAATAGGTCATCACCTTGCCGCGCAGAGTGACAGCGCCCGCCGCAGGGATATCTTTCTCGACCGGGAGCGTGCTCACTTGGAATGTCGGGAGCTTGTAATCGGAGACCATGAAGGAAATTTGGCCCTCATCAAAGCGTATATTGAAATTTCCGGTCATGCTTTCGGCAGGTATGCGGAATGTTCCGTGAACGCGGCCAAAGTCATCGGTAACGAGCTGCAACGTATCAATCGATTCATAAGAGGCGTTGCGCAGAATGGCGGTGACAGGGGTATTTTTCTTCACCCGGCGTTCCTTTCCGACCGACTTATACTCATAGACCACTGCCACCCACTCGACCGAATCACCGGGATGATAGATGGGGAGCGAGGTGTAACCTTGTATCACTGTAATCCATTTTTCATCGGGATTATAACCGCGGTTGTTCCAAAGATTAATCGGCTCGGCAAATTTATCGGTTCCTTTTGACGCAAGAATCTTGCACCACGAGTCGGTTGAAAAGGCCAGAGAGCCGTTAGCATCAGTGCGGCCGATTTCCTCTGTCTTGGGGATGTTGCGCTGCTCGGTGTATTTTGTCAGCTTGGCATCAGACACCGGCGTTCCGTCGAGAGGGTCGATAACCCAGAGTCTGGACTCCATAAAGGTTGAGGAGGCGATACTCAGACGGGTAACATGGATTTTGCTGTAACGTTGTTTTTTCTCGGCGATACCGTCAATTACCGGCACGACGATATAGTTTCCGGCAGATGGGAATGTAAATTCGACAGTGCGGTAAAGGTTAAATGGACGCTCACTCGAAAATGAGACGGGAATCGAGCGGACAAGTTTGTGGGATTGCGCGGGATTATATGTATAGATTTCGTCGGCAACTGACGACGAGGAGACATCATATATATTAATGTGGGCCGAGGTGACATTGCGGGAGGTCACTGTAATCTTCACCGGCGCGCCGGGGGCGGCACATTCGGGCAAACGGACGCTGATATTGCGGCTGTTCAGCGAATTGAGAATATTTTTGAGACAGTTTATGCCCGCATAGGCCGGAAAACGGTCGATGTTGCGCACGACGGCATCATAATAGCGGCGCAGCATGAGCTCCTCGTCACTCATGTCGAGCGGAGCGGCGATGTCGGCCTCCTCGGCAACATCGGTATAGGAACCGATCGGCATCTCATTCAAGACATCACCCGAATACTCGCTGTCACGGAAACGGTCATAGATGTCCATCATCAACTGCTGACGGCGGGTGGAGACATTCTCTGACTCATCGTCGGCATACACATGATCGGCCACAAAGCCGATGCGGGCAATGTCAGTATGTATAAACGGGGCGATGTCGTTTTCGTGGAAACGGAGAAGGTCGGCATAGAGAGAGAGGATTTTGGTAATCTCGGGCGAGGATGCGTTGAGACGGCGCGTCACATAGACATCGGAACGGGTCAGCAGTCCGAAAGAGAGAAACCAGTCATTGGGCAGACAACTTTCAAGACGGTCAATCGCGCTCGATGCGATAAAATCGTAGAGGGTGGGGTAATAGACCAGCGTGGCATTGTCAACAGCGACCGGTCCGGCCCACTCGCGCAGCGGGATTTTTTTCAGCGCGTCGGCATCGGCGAGTGATAGATTGACCAATGACGCGATGTGATGCTTGAACTGCTCGCCGCTCCACTGGGTGTAATCTTCGGGGAGCGGTGTCAGCGGCAGGTCGCGACCGTCATATTTCCAACGGTCGTCACTGTAAATGTCAAGATAAACGCGGGCAAGCAGAGAGTTGAGCAATGCCTTGAATGCAGGGTCAGATGACTCGTCACGCAGTTTTTCAATGCGGTCAATCTGAGCGGGCAGCCTGTCGGCCGATATGGCCGACTGAGCAAGCGACATGTTTATTATTGACGACAGAGCCTTGGGATAATCACAGGCGGCAAGAGCCTCGGCGAGAGATTTCTCGCTGGCGGCTGTCACATCTTCGGGATAAGCGAAATCTGGCTTGCCGGGAGCCGGTTTCGCACTGGAACTGAACGTGTTCATAGCAAGCATGAAGGCAAGCAACATAAAAAATCGAGTGAAACGTGCCATAATCTTGATAGGTTGTAAATTGAGGTCTAATAAAAATAGCGTCGTGCCCGATGGCGCGACGCTACCATGATAAGTTTTCTGACAGAATTTTTTACTTCTTGTGGTGGCGACGGCGCTGGTTCATCAGTTCGCGGGTGAAATCACGTTCCGATTCCTTGAGTTTGAACAACTGCTTCGGAGTCAGAATGCTCTTGAACTGGTCGAAATATTTCATTTCAATAACATTTTCGCGGCCTTTGAGTTCATAAAGAGCCTCGGCAGCTTTTTCATATTCAAGCTCGGTAGCCTTGTCGCCCTTGTCTACCGTCTGCTTTTCAAGATTGCGTGTTTCTTCCTGAATGCCGCGCACTTCCTCGTCCATCTGATTATAAAGCGGGAGGAATTTGCTTTTCTGCTCGTCGGTCAGGTCAAGTTTGCGAGAAATGAAGTCATTTTTAAACTGCTGCATCTCTTTCATCCAAGCATTACGGTCACGGGGACGCGGCTCGATTTGAGCCGAAACACAGAGAGGTGCCAGAATCAAAGAGAGGAATAGTGTAAAAATCAGCGCTGCTTTTTTCATAAATGTCTGTTATAAAGTTTGCTGTTCAATTTCATTTGTCTCGCCGGGGTCAAAGTCGGTCATGTACAAATCGTCGATGAGCTGATAATCGTTGACTTCGGTTTCATTGAGAAAATAATCGTTTATAAACTCGTCGTTATTAATGGCGGCAGTCAGCAGGGGGTTGCTGTCGATTGACAGGCCGGAATCGGGCCGCATCAAGTCGACCATCTTCATCATGCACCACACCCCCATGAACATGGCGGCGAGGTATATGTAGGGTCTTATTTTCTGCCACACGGAACGATGCAATACTACCGGCTCGCACTCCCATTCCTGCTGAGGGAGCGAAGCGATCATGCGGGTGGCAAAATCGTCGAAGTAGCCTTCGGGGACGGTCGTGCCATCTTTGCGACCTATTTTGGAGAGTATATCGTTTTCCTTCATAAGGGATGTAATGTTTTTAATGGTTGTTATGATGTTAGACACACCAAGGGGTTCAAGGTTTAATCGTGCTCGTCAAAATACTGCTGAATTTTTTTAGCGGCAAGATGATAGGATGTTTTCAACGCCCCTACCGAAGTGCCGAGTATCTCAGAAATCTGCTCGTATTTCATCTCGTCATAAAAACGCATGTTGAACACGAGGCGTTGTTTCTCAGGGAGGGAGGCGATTGCCTCGCGGAGTTTTCGGGCAAGCGCGTCGCCGTCAACATAGGTGTCGGCCTCAATCTGGTTAATCAGGTGTGATTCTTCATCGTCAATCGAAAGATTCAGCCTCTTGCGCTCGCGTTCAAGAAACGACACACTCTCGTTAATCGCTATTTTGTGAAGCCATGTTGACAGTTTGGCCTCGCCGCGAAAGTTTTCAATCGACTGCCATGCTTTGAGGAATGTGTTCTGCAACAGGTCGTTGGCATCATCATGAGAAACGACCATACGGCGTATCTGGCGATAAAGAGTCTCGGTATAAAGGCGTATGACCTCTCCAAATGCATCCCGGCACGTCGAGGGGTTCCTCAGACGTGCCACAAGGTCCCGGTCGTCATATTTTGAAGTCTCTTCGGCCATATTTTATTTAATAAATATAAGTCTGTCAAATTTAGTTATTTTTGTTGAATTGAACACAATCGATATTCTAAATTGTTGTTAAAGTATTATGACCACATTTTCAACCGAAGCAATACTGACCGCGCTGCTGTTGACATTCCTTGCCGGAATATCGACAGGATTAGGCTCGCTCGTGGCACTGATTCCGCGAGCCTCGGGCAACAAGTTCATAGCCGGGGCACTGGGCCTCTCGGCAGGAGTGATGATATATGTGTCGTTTCTCGACCTTATCCCGATGGCTCTCGAATCCATTGCCGAAACAAATCCGGGACGCACGGGCAACCTGTGGGTGACCCTCGCGTTTTTCGGAGGCATCGCGCTGATTGCCCTCATCGACTTTTTCATCCCCGATGCCGAGAATCCCCACGAGCTGCATCAGATTAACGCGCTGGCCGAGATGGAGCGAGACCATGCCGCACACCCGCGCAACCGGCAGCACATGAAACGCATGGGTATCATGCTCGCGCTGACGATAGGTATACACAATTTTCCGGAAGGGATGGCGACATTTATCGCTGCGCTCGACAGTCCTGACGTGGCGATTCCTATTGTAATCGCAATCGCCATTCACAATATTCCCGAGGGCATCTCGGTCTCAATCCCTGTCTATGAAGCGACAGGTAGCCATAAAAAGGCTATATGGTTCTCGGTATTGTCAGGTCTGGCCGAACCGGCCGGTGCGATTATCGGCTTTCTGTTCCTCCTGCCGCTGTGGACCCCGATGGTCAACTCGCTGCTGCTTGCCGCCGTGGCCGGCGTGATGGTCTATATCTCAATCGACGAGCTGCTGCCGAGTGCCGAGCGTTACGGCCACCACCACATCGCCATCACCGGTGTCATAGCCGGGATGGCAGTCATGGCAGCATCGCTGATTGTACTGTAAATAACTCGATGTCAGCTTGCGAATATCAAGTCGACATCAAGACAACAGAAGGTTTTTAT
>DLAR01000061.1:12873-27298 GCA_002494015.1 Porphyromonadaceae bacterium UBA7042
ATAAAAACCTTCTGTTGTCTTGATACGGGGGATTGCGCTCCCCCTATTTCGCGGTCAGAATCCGGCTTACATCATTCCGCCCATGCCGCCCATGCCGGGAGCGGGCATCGCGGGAGCGGGATTTTCTTCCTTCTTCTCGGCGATGACACACTCGGTGGTGAGGAACATTCCGGCGATAGACGCAGCGTTTTCGAGAGCCACGCGGGTAACCTTGGCAGGGTCAATCACACCGGCAGCCAAGAGGTTCTCATAGTTGCCGGTGCGGGCATTGTAACCGAAATCAGCCTCGCCGTCCTTAACTTTCTGAACAACCACCGCGCCCTCGTCGTCACCGGCGTTGGCGACAATCTGGCGGAGGGGTTCCTCGATAGCGCGGAGAATGATGTGGATACCGGTGGTCTCGTCCTCGTTGGCTCCCTTGACATTTTCAAGGAGCTTGACGCAACGGATGTAGGCGACACCGCCGCCGGGAACGATACCTTCGGCTATAGCGGCGCGGGTTGCGCTGAGGGCGTCGTCGACACGGTCTTTTTTCTCTTTCATCTCAACCTCGCTGGGAGCACCGATGTGGAGAACGGCTACACCGCCTGCGAGCTTGGCGAGACGTTCCTGAAGTTTCTCTCGGTCATAGTCGCTTGTGGTCTGCTCGATCTGGGCCTTGATCTGGGCCACGCGGGCAGCGATAGCGTCCTTGTCGCCGGCACCGTTGACGATAGTGGTGTTCTCCTTGTTGACATCAACTTTTTCGGCACGGCCGAGCAGGTCGATGGTTGCACCTTCGAGCTTCATACCCTTTTCTTCGGAGATTACCACGCCGCCGGTCAGGGTAGCGATGTCTTCAAGCATTTCCTTGCGGCGGTCACCGAATCCGGGAGCCTTGACAGCGCACACCTTGAGAGAGCCGCGCAGACGGTTCACGACGAGGGTTGCGAGAGCTTCCTGATCGACATCCTCGGCAATGATGAGCAACGGACGGCCGCTTTGGGCGGTTGCTTCAAGAACGGGAAGCATGTCCTTGAGGTTGGAAATCTTCTTGTCGTAGATGAGGATGAAGGGGGATTCCATCTCACATTCCATCTTCTCGGTATTGGTGACGAAGTAGGGGGAGATATAACCGCGGTCAAACTGCATACCTTCCACAATATCAACGGTGGTCTCGGTACCCTTGGCCTCGTCGACGGTGATGACACCTTCTTTCTTTACCTTCTTCATAGCCTCGGCGATGAGTGCGCCGATAGCCTCGTCATTGTTGGCACTGATGCGGGCAACATCCTCGATTTTCTTGAAATCGTCACCCACTTCCTCGGCCTGAGCCTTGATGCCTTCTACAACGATAGCGACCGCGCGGTCGATACCGCGCTTGATGTCCATCGGGTTGGCACCGGCGGCAACATTCTTGAGACCCACGTTGATGATGGCCTGAGCGAGGACGGTAGCAGTCGTTGTTCCGTCACCTGCGTCATCGCCGGTCTTGGAAGCAACTTCCTTGACAAGCTGGGCACCCATGTTCTGGAAAGGATCTTCGAGCTCCACCTCGCGGGCGACTGACACGCCGTCCTTGGTGATGTGGGGAGCGCCGAATTTCTTTTCGATGATAACGTTGCGGCCTTTGGGACCGAGTGTGACCTTGACAGCGTCGGCAAGAGCGTCAACGCCTTTCTTCAGCTCCTCACGAGCCTTGATGTCAAATTTTATTTCTTTTGCCATGATGATTACTATTTTTAAGCCTAATATATAATATGTATAGAAAGATTAACCCACGATAGCGAGGATGTCGCTCTGACGCATGATGAGATATTTCTCGCCTTCGATTTCAATTTCAGTCCCGGCATACTTGCCATAGAGAACTGTATCGCCTTCCTTTACTACCATTTCCTCATCCTTGGTACCGTTGCCGGTGGCAAGAACAGTGCCCTTGAGAGGTTTTTCTTTTGCCGAATCAGGAATGATGATACCTGCCATAGTCACTTCTTCAGCAGGAGTAGGATTGACCAGAACGCGGTCAGCCAGTGGTTTAATGTTCATAACTTTATATTTTATGTATTATATGATATATTTTAATTTTCTATCTGACAACATAACATATTTCGTGCCAAACCCCCATTGTGTCATGCCGACTGACAAAATGACAACCGGCCGACATTCTACCTTATAACAATTGGCTTTATTATTTGTTCTTTTCAGGGAGAGAGGAGGCTATAGCGTCACGCGACTCCTCCATCAGGGCTGACAGGTCGTGGCCGTCGGCACCGGGATGAATCGGCTTGTGGATTGTCAGCCTTATGCGTCCCGGCACGGGCAGTTTTTTAAAACGCGGCATAACGTCAAACGCCCCGTCAATGGTGACAGGCACTACCGGCAGCCCGAACTCGACCGCCAGACGGAACGCCCCGCGCTTGAACGGGCGCATCTTGCCGTCCCATGTGCGCGCTCCTTCGGGAAACACCACGAGCGACATGCCTCCGCTCAACTGACGCTCGGCATTCTGCATCGTGCGGCGAGTGGCACTCGCCGACGAATTGTCGACAAATATCTGCCCCGACCACGCGCACGCCCACCCGACAAACGGAATCTTACGCAGGCTTTGCTTCATCATCCACCGAAAATTGTGCCCGATATATCCGTAAATCGAGAATATATCATAGGCACCCTGATGATTGGCAACAAAAACATAGGATGTAGCCGAATCAATATTCTCGTGCCCGCTGACAGTCACCCTGACAAAGGCAAGCCAGCAAAATATCCGGGCCCACAACACTTCGGGATAATACCCCCAAGTGCGCCCCAAACCACACACACAACCTATCACGGTAATCACTGCCGTCAAAATGGTGAAAACCACAATCAACGGACACATAATAAAAATCTGATACAGTCGGTAAAGATAAATCATCGCTCTTTAAACCGAATTACGGGACTACTTCTTAAAACCGCATCGGCGGCACAAAATTAGCTAAAAATCCGGTGCCAATGACCGATGGCACAACTATTTTTGAAGTAAAAACAACATTTTTTCACCATTAATCGAATTTTATTTAACCCAATTAGCCGATTATTCATTTTTTAATCTTATATTTGTGCCAAACAATATCACAAATCTAATTAAATTTCATGCTCTTATGAACAAGACTGAGTTAATCAATGCAATTGCAGAAAAAGCCTCTCTTACCAAAGTTGATGCTAAAAACGCCCTCGAAGCCGCTCTCGACGCTATAACCGAGGCTCTTGCCAAGGACGACAAAGTAACCCTTATCGGTTTCGGCACATTCGGTGTTACCGAAAAGCCCGCCCGTACAGGCATCAATCCCCGCACCAAGGAAAAGATTGAAATCCCCGCACGCAAGACTGTAAAATTCAAAGCCGGCGCCGAACTCGCCGACAAAGTAAAATAAATTTAATCAATTTTACGGCATCACAGCCTCTGATTATGCCTCAACCGGCAATTAGAGGCTGTTTTTTTATATAATTTCTTGACCGTGCCGATTATTTTGCATATCTTTGTGCAAGATTTTAACCAAAAAGCACAGCTAAATGAACAAATTTTCTACCACAACATTAACATTTGCCACATTATTATGCTCATCACTGACAGTTGTTGCCGCCGACGGATATGTCCCGGAACAGATACGCAACCAGTCGGCAACCTATAACGAAACCGCCAACACTGTCACCATCACGGGCAAGACACCCACTCAGACCGAATATGACTGGGACGACTGGGATGAACCGCAGAAAGACCTCCCCTACATCTCTTATATCCTCATCGAGCGGCATGAACAGAACACCGCGTGGACCGATGATGCCGAAGTGGGACGCATCGAAAACCCCGCCCTCGGCGAGATGTTCACTTTTACCGACACAAGCGTAACGCGCGACGTAAAATATGACTACCGTCTGACATGCTTTGTCGACGGAACCCAAAGCCAATATGCGGCATTTGCCAACGTCTATACCGGCATCATTCCCGGCGAGCCTGTTGAGTTTTCCGCATCGGTGGCTGACCACGAGAGCAACGTAATCACCTTTACAATCACCGCGCCCGAGACTTCGGCGGCAGGCAACCCCATTACCGGGACTGTCAGTCTCGACATAATGCAGTATATCAACTATAACGAGAACCTTCTCCACACCATTGAAAATGCCGAACCGGGAAAGACCTACACTTGGCAGCACACCGACCTTGACATGAACCGAGCCTATCACTACCGAGGCTACGCCCGCATCGGGAAGGCCGGAAAAAGCCTTGGAGCCGAGGCCGACTGCTATACCGGCCTTGACATCCCGGGACAGCCGTTAAACCTTGTCGTCACCACCGGCGAGGAAAACGCGACCATTACATGGCAGCAGCCGGCCAAAGGGGTCAGCGGCGGCAACTACAACCCTGCGGCCACGACCTATACCATCACCCGCACCTATAACGACGGCACCAAGGAAACAGCAGCAAGAAATGTGACCGGGACCCAATATGTCGACAATCCCGGATTTGACGAGGCTTGCACCGTGGCCTACTCGGTCGTTGCAATCAATTCAGCCGGAACAGGCCACAAAGAGGCCGTTCACGCCCCTGTCAGCTTTGGCCGCCCCGCAAGCCTGCCGTTTGCCGAGTCATTCGCCTCTGAAAAGATGGATCACAAAGGCTGGACTCTCGCCACGACACAGGATGACCCCTATTACACCTACGACGCATGGCACTTTGTAGAGGAAGGGAGCATGTACTACCTGCCTACCGACGAGACAATCTTCATCGCGCCCAGTGACAACGACGGCGGACTGGCCGCATGCTGGTTCTACGGCTATTGCAAGGACGGACAGACCGAAAGCCTCATCTCCCCGTCAATCGACGTTGCCGACGTTAATGACGTCGAGTTCACGTTCAACTACTTCGAGACCTGCGCCGAGGCATCCCACAATGTCGTCGAGGCATCAATCAGCCGCGACAACGGCCAATGGGAAAAACTTTTCACCTCCGAGGCTCCTGAAGAAGTCGACCCCGACTGGAAAGAGGTCAGACTCCCCGTGTCGCTCGACGGAAAGGCATCGACAATCCGTGTGCGCCTCGACGCAATCCGTTACTACGGCCCCATCACCAACGTGTTCTTTGACAACATCAAGGTCGCAGCGACCGACCAGTCGGCCATCCGCGACACATTAGCCGACGGCACTGACGATGCTCCCGCCACCTATTATAATATACAGGGCATCCGCATCGACAACCCCACCGCCCCCGGCATCTACATCGTCAAAAAAGGCAACACCACCTCCAAAGTTCTTGTAAAGTAACTTGATTTCTACATATCTAATCTAAAAACATTATTGAGGGTGTATCTGAATCGCGATCAATACACCCTCAAATATTTTCAACCTAAAAAGCTCTCCACACATGAAACAGATTAAATCATTACCCGCGATTCTTTTATCTCTGCTGTTATCAGCGGGATTGTCCTCTTGTGAGAAAGTCGATGATTTGGGATACAGCAACAAACACATCCTTGAGCTGAAAGCCAACGGAGAAGAACATATCTACCACCGCAATTTTGCCGCAAATAATCAATCACCCTACGACTTCTATTCCAATAGCTCGGCATTTATAGTACGTTTTAATATCCAAAGTGGAATTCATCACACAGGAAAAGATACCTCGCCGCGACTCGGCGGGGTCATAGCGACCAATACTTTTCCTAAAATCGGGACTAAATACCCGTTGACCGTAATGCAGAGTCGGCCTCTTTCAGGGGATTTCACCGATGATGTCTGGAAACCGGGTGACAATGATTTCATGGGGATATACCTTGTCGACGAATACCGGCTGCACCAAGACGAAGATAATTATAGTCCGTTCATATCGACTTCGATTTCCAATGCCTACATTATATTTGACGATATATTCGAAATGCCGGAGCCGGATAAACGCCACCAAAGAATACAGGCGAGGATTGAATTTGACGCACACATGGAGAGTGCTTTTTATCCCGAATCCCAAAAGCCATACACTGTGGAAATTCGTGATGCAAGACTTTATTTGATGAATGATGTAGCAAAATACGATTTCGAAACCACCGTCAGCAAAAACTATTCGGCAGACTATCGTAATAGGGATTAAAAAAGAGGGTCTTGCAAAACTCGATAATTGCGTCGGGATATTTAGTCGACAAACCTACATTTTGAGGTAGATATTGCGTCGGAATCGGTGTCTGAAAGTAGAGGCTTAATGTGGCGCAATAGCAATCTGACAAGATTGCATCCTTGAATAGCCGTAGGTTGCGCAAGCGCAACCTACGGTAGATTAACGAGTTAAAAATAAAATCTGTAAAGATTTTTCTCACAATGCGACGTGATTGAAAAATCTTTACAAATTTTATTTATTGGATGATATGTTTCCGTGGGTTGCGGTTTTGCAACACCCTCACGATTGTTTTTATAACAGATACAGTATCCTGTCAGATAGTCTGCTCAATGTTCCAAGTGAAGGCGCGGAGGCCGAGCTTTGGGGTCTCGACATCCATCGCGTGCAGCTTGTCAAGGACAGTCGCCACGCGTGAATCCTCGACAATCGTGATGATGGCCGAGGCGAGCGACGGCCACGCGTGGGAGCCGTAATGAGGCTCGCCGTTGACACTTCCGCGACCGTTGACCTCGTTCCATGACGTGAATCCGCGACAGTTGCTCTTTTCAAGCATGTCGATGATGCGCTGATAATAGGCTTGGTCAAATGTTATCAATATTGCTTTCATAAATCTTAATCTTAAATTTATACTAACCCGCTACCTTACGCAGTTGCTTGCGGGTGCGGCGCACACCGACGTAGGCAAACAAGCAGTACATCGCAGGGACAAACAGCAGCGTGAGGATGGTCGAGAAAGTCAGACCGCCGATTACCGCCGTACCCATCGGGCGCCACATCTCGGCGCCCTGCCCCGTGCCCACCGCCATCGGCACCATGCCGAGGATAGTGGTCAGCGTGGTCATTACGACGGGACGCAGACGCGACTTGCCGCCGAGAACCACCGCCGTGCGTATCGACATGCCGCGCTCACGGTTGAGCGAAATGTAGTCAATCAGCACGATACCGTTTTTCACCACGATACCGATAAGCATGATGGCGCCGATCATCGACATGACGTTGAGCGTGTGACCCGAGAGGTAAAGGATGATAAACACACCCGAGAACGCAAACAGCAGCGAGGTCATGATGATGCCGGGGTAGGTGTAGCTCTCAAACTGTGCCGCCATCACGATGTAGACAAGTATGATAATCAGCACTGCAAGGGTCAGCAGGTCACCAAACGAATCTTGCTGGTCCTCATAGCTGCCGGCAAGGTCGATGTTGATACCGGCCGGAATATCCATTTTGTCAATCTGGGCCTGCGATGCCGCCACGACGTCGCTCATCGGGACTCCCGACACGACGGTCGACACGGTGATGATGCGCTCGCGGTCTTTACGCTCGATGGTCGGAGGAGTGAACCGCTCGACCACGGTGCCGACATCCTTGACACGCACACCCTGTCCGGCCGAGTTGTAGAGAAGAATATCCTCGATGTCGGCTATCGACGTGCGGTGCTCGGGCGAATACATGACCTTGATGTCATATTCCTCGCCGTCCTCGCGGAAACGTGATGCGATGCTGCCGTTGATGCGGTTGCGCAATGCGTTGGCAGCAGTGGAGAGATTGAGACCATAGATGGCGAGTTTCTCGCGGTCAAAGTCGACCTGATACTCCGGCTGATAGTCAGAACGGGAGATGTTCACGTCGGCCGTTCCCTTGATACCTTCGAGAATGCGCTTGAGGTTCCGGGCCACCGAGTCGGTCTCGTTGAAGTCATAACCATAAATCTCATAGTCGATGGTTGCCTGACCGCTCATGGAGCCGCCGCGCATACCGCCCACGTTGACCTGAGCCTTCTTGTACTCGGGATAACGCTTGAGGTCCTCGCGCATCAGCGACGCAATCTCGGTGATGCCCCGGTCGCGGTCGCCGGGGTCGGTCAGTCGGATGTTCATCGACACGATATGGGAGCCGTTGTCGCTGAGCGAGGCGAATGTATTGTCGCTCGATGCCTGACCGGTCGTGTAGTTCAGCACCATGATTTCGGGGTACTTCTCGCGCCACTCGCGGGCAAGACGCTCGGTCACCTCCTGCGCGATTTCCACGCGAGTGCCGATGGGGAGTTCAAGGTTGACACCGAGACGAGCGTCGTCGGCAGTCGGGAAAAACTCGGTTCCGACAAACTTGACAAGCACGAGCGACCCGAAGAAGATGGCCATGCAGACGATGAGCGTCGTTATTTTGTGGGACACCACCTTGGAAAGAAGCCACGCATACCCGTTGTCAAACGCGTCAAGGCCCTTGTTAATCGGAGTAAACAGCAGATTGTAAAGTTTGCCGTGCTTGTTGTTGAGACGCAGAAGCTGCGAGCAGAGCATCGGGGTGAGCGACAGCGCGCAGACGGTCGATATTATCATCATGATTGTGACCATCCATCCGAGCTGCTGGAAAAGCACGCCGGTCATGCCGGTTACAAGAGTCAGCGGGAAGAACACCGCGATAAGGGTCAGCGTCGATGCGATAACCGAGACGGCGACCTCGTTGGTGCCGTGGATAGCGGCCTGCTTGGGGTCGGCACCGCGCTCGATGTGGGTCGTGACATTTTCAAGCACCACGATAGCGTCGTCGACCACCATACCGATTGATATGGAAAGAGCCGACAGCGACACGATGTTGAGCGTGTTGCCCGTCATCGCGAGGTAGATAAACGAGGCGATGAGCGAGATCGGTATTGTGATTACAATGATTACAGTGGCTCGCCAACGCCCGAGGAACCCGAACACCACGATTACCACAAACAGCAGCGCGTAAAGCACCGTCTCGACAAGCGAGGCGATAGTGTTGCGGATATTGTCGGATGTATCGACGATAATGCCGAGTTTCACGTCAGAAGGCAGGCGTTTCTGCAACGACGGGAGCATTTTCAACACTTTCTCAGAGATTTCGACCGAGTTGGCGCCTGACTGCTTCTGAATCACAATCATGGCTCCCTGCCGTCCGTCGTTATAGGTCTGCTGGGCACGTTCTTCAAGCGAGTCATCGATGCGTGCCACGTCGCGCAGATAGATATTGCGCCCGTTCTGCGACCCGACGACGATATTGGCCATCTGGTCGGCCGCCGAGAACTCTCCCTGCACGCGCAGCGAGTAGGTATCGGAACCGATGTCAAACGATCCTCCGGGAATATTGCGGTTCTCGGCGCCGATTATAGCCGAGATGCCTTCCACACTGAGATTGTAGGCTTCAAGGCGTTTCGGGTCGAGATAGATGTGAATTTCGCGTTTGGGTGCACCCGAGATTGACACCGACCCGACACCGCTGATGCGGGCCAACGGGTTGGCCACGGCATCGTCAAGAATCTTGTAAAGTCCCGGCATCGACTCGTCGGCCTCGACCGAAAGCATCACGATAGGAATCATGTCGGTCGAGAACTTGAAGATAATCGGGGTCTCGGCATCATCGGGGAGCGAGCTCTTTACCATGTCGAGCTTGTCGCGCACGTCATTGGTCAGCACGTCGATATCCTTGCCATATTCAAACTCAAGCGTTATCACCGAAATATTTTCACGCGACTTGGAGGTGATGTGCTTCAAGTCGTTGACCGCGTTAAGCGTGTTTTCAAGCGGGCGTGTTACATTCTGCTCTATATCCTGCGCACTGGCACCCTGATAGGTCGTCATGACCATGATGGTGTTAGTGTCAATGTCGGGATAGAGGTCAATCGGCAGTTTTGACAGCGAGAAAAGACCCATGATGACCACCGCCACAAAACACAACGTGGTCATAATCGGCCGCTTTACCGCACTTCCGTATAAACTCATAATTCAAATAAGAAATAAAATATAAAATATAAAAAATATTTTTCAGTGTCGTTTTCTCGACTTCTCTTGGTCTATTCTGTCTTTTATGGTCTTTATCATGCTTACCAGCAATCTTATCAGTTCTTTATTGTCAGTATAAATCGACTCGAATTGAGCATCAGTGATATAATCACTTTCATGCAGCAACTCCAACCAATAAGCCGTTTCTTCTGCCTCTTTATACGAAATATATAGTTTGGATAAAAAATCCAGTTTACTCTGCCCGGCAAAACCCTCTCTGATATTTGCACCGATACTGGTGCCGCTACGCAACACTTGTTTGGACAATATATATTCCTGCTGAGTACGCGTCAAGTACTTGTACAAGCCGATTATCCTTAATCCAAACTCTTTGCTTTTGTCACGAACCATTGCGGCACTATTTATCTATTTATATTAGGGTTTCACAAGCCGTAAGCCATGATTTAGTCCCTGCTATTTGTTATTCTTTATTTGTTATTCTTTATTTGTTATTCTTTATTTGTTATTTTTTATCTGTACTTTCGCGCCGTCAGTTAATCTCGTCTGACCTGTGGTGACAACGTCGGAATTGTCGGGCACACCCGAGATTACCTCGTAGGCATTGTCGAGACGCTGACCTAATTCCACCTTATTATATGAGACTGTCTGTGTCTCGGGGTGATAAACGAAAACATAACGGTTGCCCGAGCCGGTCTGCTTGACAACGGCACGGTCGGGAACCACCACGCGCATCTCGTGTCCGAAATTCATGGTAACGCGGGCAAACATACCGGGCAGAATGCGGTCACCCGGGTTGTCAATGGTGATTTCGACTGTAAATGTGCGGGTACTGGCATCCACCGTCGGGTGAATCAGATAGACGCTGCCTGTGAATTCTTCGTCGCCGTATGTGTCAAACTTGATGTTGACCTTCATCCCTTTGTGGACACGGGTATAGTCGCTTTCTGACACGTTGACGATGACCTTGACCGGCTGCACCTGCTCGATTGTCAGGATGGGGAGCTGTCCCGGCAGGTCGCCCGGGTCATAGTTGCGGGCGGTAACGACACCCGAGATGGGCGAGACAAGCACCGTGTTCTCGACCATGTTCTGATACTGCCGCCGCGCAGCGTCAAGCTCGGTTTTCAACTGCTCTACCGACTGCTGCGTGCCTCCGCCGATTTCAAAGAGTTTCAACGCGCGCTGGTATTCACGCTCGGTATTGTCAAGACGCACCTTCAACTGGTCGATGGTCACATCGTCGAGGACCACGACCTTCTGCCCCTTGTTGACGTGAGAACCCACATCGACCAGTATTTCCTTTATACGGTTTGCCGTCGATGTGGTGATATTATTGGTCTTGAATGCCTCCACTGTGGCGGTATAGCTGCCAACCTGCGCCACATCCTGCTGATGCACTTTGAGCACGTCGACAATAGGGAGTTCCTCGGCTGCATCAGTGGCTGTCGCCGCCTCTTTTTCCTTGCCTCCGCACGATGCGAGCATCGCAAGCACAGCCGCACCGGCAAGAATCGATAATGACTTGAATTTATACATGATATATATGACTGATTTCTATTTCTAAACCTTAAATCTTAACCTTAAACCCATCATCTCACCGGCATCGAAGCCGAGACATCGTGACTGCCGAGCAGATACTCAAGCTCGCTGTTGGCCACAAGGTAATTGTAAATTGCCTGATAATAGGCCAGACGGGCCTGTGTCAGCGCCAGCTCGCCGTCGCGGAGCTGCAGATAGGTTGCCGCGCCGATTTCAAAACTCTGCTTGACGATGTCATGGGCCACTTCGGCCTGCTTGACACTCTCGCTGCATGATGAAATCTGCTTGACATTGGTGTTGATATTGTCGATTGACACATCCACCTGCATCCGCAGGGCGCGCTCAAGATTTTCGCGCTGGAATGCCATTTCGTTGACCTGAACCTGTGCCTGCTTTACCTTATAATACCGCTGACCTCCTTCAAAGAGCGGGAACGACAGCGTAACCCCCACCATTGAGTAGGGATTCCACCTCAGGTTGTTAAACGGCGTGCCGTTGTTCATCGAAGTCCAGTTATAGGATGCCGTCAGTGCGAGTGTGGGATACCACGATGCCTTCTGAACGGCAAGCGCGTCATTGAGCGAGCGCGTCTGCAAGTCGAGCATCTTCAGGTCAGTGTTGCCCGAGATGTCGCGCGACAGTCCGAGTGCCTGTTCATACATTGTCGACTCATAACGGCTCAGCGTCACATCGGGTTTTACCGGAATCATCGCGTCCATCCCCATCAGCACGAGCAGCTGCAACCGTGCCTGCTTTATAGAGATTTCGGCCTGTGACAGCTCCGGCTCTATATTCTTGACTGCAACCTCGGTGCGCAGCACGTCATATTTAGTCGCCGCGCCGAGTTCAAACTGGCGCGCATACAGGTCGGCCGTAAACCGGGCCATGTCATAACTCTCCTGTATCACGTCGCGCGAATCCATCGCAAGCAGGAGGGTATAATAGGCGTTCTTGACCTGATTGACAAGCGACAGTCGCGAGGCGCGGGCGCTTTCAATGTTTTGAAGAATCTGCGTGTCGCTGAGTTTCAGCGATTTCCACAACTGGGGAGCGATAAGGGGCATCGAGGCGTTGAACCCGACCTGATAACTGTTGTCAAGACCCACCTTGATTCCGTTGCCGCTACCGCCGCGCGACGTCGGCGAATCCTCGGCCGGAGCATCTTCATCCCCTTCCGAGTCACCGCCGCCCATACCGCCAAAACCATCCATGTTCATGTACATGGTCTGCTTGGCCAGTGTGCGACTGTAGCTTCCTCCAAAACTTATTGTCGGAAACAATTGCCCCAGCACCTCTTTCTTGGAATAATCAGTGCGGGTGATTTCCATATCGGCAACCTTGATTGTCGGGTTGTCGCTGAGTGCTATCTCGATACATCGGTCAAGAGACAGCACAAGGGTATCGGATTGCTCGACTGCATAACCGTCGGTCGGGAGAGTCATAGCCGCAAACGCAATCATCGAGGCTACAATCCGGGAATCATAAAATCTCATTTAAACTATTTAATAAGTGATTGGTTTGAAATATCTTTTACAAAGATAGGCCATTAGGACATTATGACCAATAGAAACATAAAAAAGTGGCAAAAAAGACTACATTCAGTCATCTTTTTGCCACTTTATGATTATTTTAAGGAATATTTAGAGGCAATTCGGACCACTTCGATTATTTCACCACATGGTACCCCGCTTTTTCGAGCGCGTCGTGAAGCTGAGAGATGTGCTCGTGGTTGCGCGTCTCGATTTCGATGCGCAACAGGCACCCGTTGATTGACGCGCGGTCGGTGTTGCGCTCGTGAACCACCGAGATGATGTTGGCTCCGTTTTCACCAAGCACGGCACACACTCCCGAGAGTTGCCCCGGCTTGTCGTTAAGGTCGAGCGTCAGGGTACAGTTGCGACCGCTCTTTACAAGACCGCGGGTGATGACGCGGTTCAGGCTCGTTACGTCGATATTGCCGCCCGACACGATGCACACCGTCTTCTTTCCCTTGACAGGCACTTTGTTGAACATCGCTGCTGCCACCGACACCGCTCCGGCTCCTTCAGCCACCAATTTCTGCTGCTCGATGAGCGCGAGAATCGCTGCCGCAATCTCGTCTTCGCTGACTGTCACAATCTCGTCGACATACTTGCTGCAATAATCAAACGTGTTTTCGCCCGGTTCCTTGACAGCTATACCGTCGGCAATCGTTGCCACGTTGTCAAGATGCTCGCGGTGTCCCTCTTTCAACGATTCCACCATCGACGGCGCGCCGGCAGCCTGCACGCCGTAGACCTTGACATCGGGTTTCAGCGACTTTATCGCAAAACCTATACCAGAAATCAGTCCGCCGCCGCCGACAGGCACGATAATCGCCTCAACATCGGGCATCTCCTCCAGTATTTCAAGAGCTATAGTTCCCTGTCCGGCAACCACAAGCGGGTCGTCAAACGGATGTATCATCGTGTAGCCGTGCTCGTCGCGCAGCTCCAGTGCTTTCTGATAGGCATCGTCATACACTCCCGGGACAAGGCACACCTCGGCCCCGAGACGCTTTGTCGCCTCGATTTTGGAGATAGGCGCACCCGCCGGCAGGCAGATGAGCGACTTGATACCGTTGGCCGTTGCCGCGAGGGCCACGCCCTGCGCATGGTTGCCTGCCGAACAGGCGATAACCCCCTTGGCCTTCTCCTCGGGGGTCAGCTGCGATATTTTATAGTAGGCTCCGCGCAGCTTGAACGCGCCGGTATGCTGGAGGTTTTCAGGTTTGAGATACACCTCGGCATCGGGGTTCAGTTTAGTTACTCCGATCAGGCGCGGATGACGCGCCACATCTTTCAGCACCTGCGCTGCACGGTACACTTCAGATATTTCAAGTTTCTGTGACATGGTAAAACATTTTAACACCGCAAAAATAACTAAATTTCCCCATCCCCCACCCTCTCCCCTTGAAAAAATTTTCCACCTCCCGCCACAACCCTATGTCTTTTGATATTTTTTTATTGCTGTCCGATAA
>DLAR01000029.1 GCA_002494015.1 Porphyromonadaceae bacterium UBA7042
AGTTGAGTTAGGAGTTTCCTAAACTTTAGATAGCAGTTCGATTCTGCTCCGGGGTACACACAATAAGGCCGCTTTCTGAGCGGCCTTATTGTTTTATATCTCTTGATATGATACTTAAAAATTTTTAGAAAAGCGGGAAAGAGTTGGGGGTGTTGGCATATTTGTTGGTGAAGTCATAGTTGCTCATGCAGAGCATCATTATGCCTTGGATAAGGGACAGGAGGCCGGTGATGGAACCACACGACAGCAGGCCGCCGACGAGGAAGATGATACCGGGGGTTGTCTTGCCGAGATAGAAGTACTGGATGCCTATCGAGCCGAGGAAAATGGCGAGAAGCGCGGCCACGCCACGGCTTTTGCCGGTGGGTCCTTCGGCAAACATGTCGTTCTGCCCGAAATACACATCGGGGTTGAAACGGTTACCGCCGTAGGGAGGCTGGTTGTAACCGTTATACTGATTGTTGTTCTGGCCGTTGTTGTAGGGAGGCTGATTGTTATTCATTGGTAGCTGAAATTATTGGGTTCTTGGGTTTTGTAGCTTGAAAATCTTTTATGTAATTTGGCACTGAATAGGCCAAGTCAAGGAACTCGCGGCGTGCAAAAGCGCGCTCCGAGAGAGCAAGCATGTTTACGGCAAGGGGCACGACATCGGGGACGAAGACGGCATTGGGCGACGTGATTACCTCGCGGGCCTTTTCGCTGCCGTTGCCGAAGAACAGCACACGGCCACGCGAAAGCTCGTCGCGATAGGAATCAGCGTCGAGAATCAACGGCTGCTGAGGCATGACCGGCTGAAGGGCCATGTCATAGACAGCGGTATAGACCTCCATGCGGCGCGCGTCAATCATCGGGGCAAACAGTTCGTCACCCTCGATTTCGCCCGAAAACA
This sequence comes from Porphyromonadaceae bacterium UBA7042, assembly GCA_002494015.1. GTDB lineage: Bacteria > Bacteroidota > Bacteroidia > Bacteroidales > Muribaculaceae > Duncaniella. Next base: position 890 of record DLAR01000029.1, read on the forward strand.
TCACCGTTGTGGCCAACAGCTCCAGAGTGTTGACCCCGATAAGGGGAATGTCGAGGGCATAGGCAAGTCCTTTCCCCTCAGACAATCCGATGCGCAGGCCGGTATAGCTGCCGGGGCCCATGCTGACCGCCACCGCGTCAAGATTGATTTCCTTCTCGCGGGCAAAGTCGAGGCAATGCTTGATGTAATCGCTCAACAGGGCGGCATGATTGCGTCCATGCTCGTCCTCGCGATGGGCAAGCACCATCCCCTCGGCTGTCAGGGCCGCCGAGCACACCTCGGTCGAAGTCTCTATATTAAGAATAACTGCCATTGTCTATATCTTATTTCTAATTACAACGCAAAGGTATATAAAAAATGTGATTTTTTACGCCGGTTTCATTAAGAAAGTCAAGACTTGTCAACGCAAAACCCGCTCACCCCTCTGCAACTATTTTAGATAATTCCGCGTCTAAAGAGAATAACCACCAGACGTAATCAATGTTTTGCAAATTATGAAAAATTGGAATCATTTTATTAATGGCTTATTGGGAGCAGTTGTTTACATTGCAAATTCATATCTTCTTCCTGACTGGAATCATTTTCTCGTCGGCGTGTTCACCGCTGTAACCTATGTTGCCGCCTATTGGCTTATGCCCAAGAATTTAAAGATAGGTATTCGCGCATTAATCCCCACGGCACTTGCCATAGTAGCCGCCGCGACAGTCCGATTCGTTTGCTTTTAGAGGGCGTCCATTTTTGACTTATGTTAAGATTTAGAGAAGATTTTCGAGCCAATTTTTATTTGCACAGGTGGTGGAAGTATTGTATTTTTGTAAAAAAATAATGTTGTAGAATGCTTTACTCAATGACAGGATTCGGAAAAGCGGTTGTCGAGATTCCGAATAAAAAAATTACAGTTGAAATCAAGTCGCTGAACAGCAAGCAGATTGACATCGCCGCGAGGGTTCCGGGTGTTTATCGCGAATGTGAACTGGAAATACGCAACATCATCGCGCGCCGCCTCGAACGGGGAAAGATTGACGTGACCGTGAGCGTCGAAACCATTGCCCCGGATGCGACCATGCGCCTCAACATCCCTGTCATGGCTGCTTACAAGGCTCAGATTGAAGAAATGTCGGCATACCTCGGCATACCACTCCCCGACGACTGGTATGCCACACTTCTGCGTCTGCCCGACGTGATGAAGTCCGAGAGTCAGAGCGAAATTGACGAGACCGAGACCGAGGCGCTTTATTCAGCTGTAAACAAGGCACTTGACTCTCTTGTAAACTATCGCCGCGCCGAGGGTGTCAAGCTGGAGGACTTTTTCACGCGCCGCATCGACAATATTTCGGAACTACTTTCTCAGGTACCGCAATACGAGGTGGAACGCGTTGCCAAAATACGCGCACGCATCTCTGACACGATGGAAAAATATGTCACCATCGACTTTGACAAGTCCCGTCTTGAGCAGGAGATGTTTTTCTACATCGAAAAACTCGACATCAACGAGGAAAAACAGCGACTGGCCCAGCACCTCTCCTATTTCCGTGAGACTCTCGCCGCGCAGGCCGGACAGGGCAAAAAACTCGGGTTTATAGGTCAGGAAATGGGGCGCGAGATCAACACCCTCGGGTCAAAGAGCAATCATGCCGAGATGCAGCGTCTCGTCGTCAGGATGAAAGACGAACTTGAACAAATCAAGGAACAGGTCCTCAACGTCATGTAACAACGTCATGGAAGGAAAAATCATCATCATATCTGCCCCGTCGGGGTGTGGCAAGTCGACCATTATCAACGCCATCCTCGCCAAAGGCGAAATCGACATGCAGTTTTCGGTCTCGGCCACGAGCCGCGAGCCGCGCGGACAAGAGGTCGACGGAACCGACTATTATTTCCTCACCCCCGACGACTTCCGCGCCCGCATCGAGGCCGACGCGTTTGTGGAATTTGAAGAAGTCTACCCGGGACGCTACTACGGAACGCTGAAAAGCGAGGTGGAACGCATCACCGCCGACGGCCACAACGTCATTCTCGACATCGATGTCAAGGGAGGCGTGAATGTCAAGAAACTCTACGGCGACCGTGCCGTCAGCATTTTCATCGAGCCGCCGAGCATCGAGACACTCCGCGAGCGTCTCACGGGCCGCGCCACCGATTCGCCGGAGGCGATAGAGCAGCGAGTAGGGAAAGCCGCGCTTGAGCTGACCTATGCCCCGGCCTATGACAACGTGGTCATCAACGACAATCTCGATGCAGCGATAGCCACAGTCGAGAAAATAATCAAAGACTTTGTCAGCCGATGAGCGGCGAAAAGACCATAGGGCTGCTGGGGGGATCGTTCAATCCCGTCCACACAGGCCACCTGATGCTTGCGAGCTATCTGCAACAGTGGGGCGGCCTTGATGAAGTGTGGCTCGTGCTGTCACCGCTCAACCCCTTGAAACCCAACCCCGAAGAACTGCTGCCCGACATGACGCGCCTCAAGATGCTCGACATCGCGGTCAAGAGCGTTCCGGGAGTAGAGGTCTGTGACATCGAGCTGACCATGCCGCGCCCTTCCTATACCATCAACACCCTGCGGCTGTTGTCAAAGCGTTATCCGCGCCGCCGGTTCAAGCTGATTATCGGCAGTGACAACTGGCGCAATTTTGAGCAGTGGCGTGAAAGCGAGGAGATTATATCGGACTACGGCGTAATCATCTACCCACGTCCCGGCTACCCGGTCGGACGCATATTTGTCGACGGGGTCGACGTGGCCAACGCTCCCCAATGTGAAATCAGCAGCTCCTTTATCCGCTCGGCAATCGGCCGAGGGAAAAACATGAACATTTTCCTCCCTCCGGGCGTATATGACTACATACGGGACAACCACCTGTATGAACGCAAACCGTAAATTATTCAAAACATGTCACTACCCACCAATACCCTCGCCTTTATCGGGCTTGCCAACGAGTTTTGCCAATCACTTGAGACTGCCCGTGAGACGACCCGCGAAGAATTTGTCGACACCATGCTCCGACTGCTACCGCGCCTCTACATCTCGGCGACCGACCTGTCACTTGACCCCCTCGTCGAGGAGTATGACGAGCCTTATCTTGAAAGCCTTCTCGACGAAGACTACTATGAGTCAGTGCGCCGCAATATCGAAAACCTCATGGGTCCCGACGACCTGTATCTCGAAGTGTTTGAGGACGACATGAAGTATTCCGACACACCGATAGCCGTCAGCATCGCCGAAGGTCTCTGTGACATGTTTCAGGTTCTCTACAACTTCATCGGCATGATAAAGGATGCGCCCGAGGAATACATCACACCCGCCATCATCGCCGTCAAGAGCGAATTCGGGGCCTACTGGAGCCGCCCCCTCTGCAACCTCCTCCGTGCCCTCAACCACCTCAAATACAACTCGGAGGAAGAAAAAGAATAACAGTACCCCTGATTCGCAGGGGATAACGGTATCTAAGAGGTCGTTTAAAAACAACCTCTTAGAGGGCGTTTCATAACAAAACAGCCTCATGGTTAAATTTT